>JAEWMH010000201.1 GCA_023393235.1 Bacillota bacterium
ACCTTATACATGCAGATCATCCCTTTCCAGCGGAATATGAACCAGAATGCGCGTGCCCCGCTGCGGCTCGCTCTGGATCTCCAGCCCGTAATGCTCACCAAAGGCCAGCACAATCCGTTCACGGATATTCGACAACCCGATGCCGTTGCCCTTGGATTGCACCTCGCCGCGGCGCACCCTTTCCAGCATATCGGGAACCATCCCCGGCCCGTTATCCTCTACCGTCACCACCAGATGGTCCAGTTCCTCCCAAGCGCGGATGGTGATATGGCACGGATTGACCATAGGCTCAAGAGCATGATGAATGGCATTCTCCACAAGAGGCTGCAGGGTCAGCTTGGGGATAGGACAGGAATAAAAATGCTGCGGCACATCCTGCTCAAACACCAGCCGCTCTTCAAACCGCGTTTTCTGGATGGTCAGATAATGGCGGATAATATCCAATTCCTGACCCAAGGTAACGATGGATTCCTTTTGGCTGATGGAGTTGCGCAGAAGAAACCCGAGGGACTCCACCATCCGGGAAATTTGCACCTGCCCCCCCATTTTGGCCTCCCAATTGATGGATTCCAGGGTGTTGTACAAAAAGTGGGGATTAATCTGAGCCTGCAGCGCCTTAAATTGGGTTTCCTTAATAGTCAGCTGCTTGGCGTAATTTTCGTGGATCAGCTCGTCAATCTGCTGAATCATAATCCGGAAGGTCCGGTGCAGCTGCCCCACCTCATCCTTATTCAGGTTGTTGCCCACCGTCAGATCAGCGATGCCATCCGTAGAGAAATCCCCCTTCTGCACCTGCTTCATTCTGCCGATAAGCTCCTCGATAGGGCCGGTGATGCCTTGGGCCACCCGGAAAGCCACCAGAATAATCACGAACATGCTGGCAGAAAAAACGGCAATCAACAGATTCTTCATCCATGAAATCCGCTCAAAGATCGTATCAAAGGGAATGATGCTGGAGTAAATCCAGCCGGTATAGCCGGAAATCATCTGTGACACGAAAATTTTGTGACCGTTTTCATTCCGTACTTCATAATCTTTGGCCAATGGTGCTTGCAGGAAGTCCCGTTGGGTCCCTACCAGAGAATCTGTCCCGGAGAAAATCAGTCCCTTATCCGTGGAAATCAACAGCTCACCGGAGGCCAGCTCTGAGCCGGCGGCAATATCATGGACAATCTCGTTCATGCGGATGCGGACCACCAAGAGCCCCAAAGTCTCCAGGTCCAGCCTGAGGTTGGAGTTATAGGAACGGATGAGCCGGGTCGCCACCAGATAAGGCTCTCCCTCCATGGGAAGCATCCAGCGCAATTGGCCCTCTCCCAGGTTGGCCTCGTTCCAAATATTACGTTTATATTCTTCGGTCCAAACAGCCTCCCGGCCGGCGGAAATAATGTTGCCCGACAAATCCATAATATCTGCAGTGGCGACATATTTTTCGGAGCCGGCGAATTGGACCAGGCGGACGATCATATCGTCCCGGATTTTGTGCCGCTCGTAATTCATCTCGGAGGGATCGGCCCGCAGCGCATTCAGCTTGCTTTGAATCGTGGGGTCGGTGGCAATATTGAAGCTGGTGCTTTCAATGTTCCTCAGCTCGTTCTCGATGCTGTTGGCGGACAGGTTCAGCACCTGGGAGGAGCGCTCGTAAATCTGCCGGTCATAAATGGAATAGGCATATTGAAGCACACCGTAGGTCAGCATGATGCAGCCTATCATAATGGAGAAGAGCATAATAAACAGCTTCAGCTTAATCCGCAGATTACGGTAAAATTGTGTGACGGAATGGAATAGCTTTCCCATGATCCACCCCTTTTCGGATGCTTATCCATAGATATTCCCATTTTCATTATACCGGAACCATCCGGCTGTCCAAAGGGAAAAAGCAGTGCCGATTGTTAAAAAAGCCGACTCGGCGCATCCGTATGGATGCCGAGCGGCTTTAAACCTGGCCTTTGAGGCCTGCATCATATTCGCTGCTTCACCATCCGATGGCGGAGCCGTCACTGCGCGGATCCGTTCCCCCGGCCAGGCAGCCGTTGTCCATGATCCGGATAGCATGGGCATGACCCATAAGCCCGTCGACTGGCTTCACCAGTTTCACCTGATGTCCCGCCTGTTTCAGCTTGTCGATGGTCTCACCTGTTATCCGTTTTTCCAGCCTGAGCTCCGCAGCAGGCTCTCCCCTGTTTCTTCCCCACACCCATCTTGGTTCATGAATCGCCTCCTGGGGATCCATCCCGTAATCAATCATCCGGGTAAGAATCGCTGTTTGGGTTTGAGCTTGGCCGTCGCCCCCCTGGGCACCGTAGAGTATGGCCGGTTTCCCTTCCCGCAGAGCCATTGCGGGCATCAGAGAATGGAGGCTGCGTTTGCCGGGCTCCAGGGCATTGGGGTGCTGCGGGTCCAAGTTGAATTGGGCACCCTGGTTATGCAGCAGAATCCCCGTTTCCCCCGCCGTGACCAAGGAGCCAAACTCCATTGAGAGTCCCTGCATGAAGGAAACGGCATTGCCTTCCTTATCGGTCACTGCAGCATATACCGAATCCTCCGCCAAGGCGTTTGGCTTCAGATCTGCAGCCCGGTTCTTGCCGATATCGGCGAATTGGGCGAGGCCATACTCCTTCGCCAACAGCCGGTCCAGGGGAACGGGATGGAAGACGGGATCTGTAAAGTACAGGTCCCGTTCCCGGATACCGGCCTTTACGGCCTCTACCAGCAAATGATAAAACTCAAATGAGCCATGGGGAATTGCGCTTATATCCGCATGTTCAAGAATATGAAGCGCCAGAAGTCCGGCAACCCCCTGGGAGTTGGGCGGGGCCTGGCAGATCTCATAACCTCTGTAGCTGCCTGTAACTGGTGAGGTCCATTCCCCGCTATGTGCGGCGAAATCCTCCATGGTTAAGAGACCGCCTTGGGCTTGCAGAGACTCCGTAATGATCCGGGCCAGCTCCCCCTTGTAAAAAACCTCTATCCCGCCAACCGCCAGCTTCTGCAGACTTTCCCCCAGCTGCCGCTGAACCAGCTTCGTGCCGGTCTGGGGAACCTTGCCGCCGGGCAGGTATACCCGGGCTGTGCCGCTGTGCATGGACAGCATCAGAGCCCGTTCCGACAACGCCCCGTGCAGGTGCGGCGCCACAGGCATACCGTTGAAAGCATAACCGATGGCCGGCTCCAGCACCTCCGCCAGTGTCATCGTGCCATACTCTCGGAGCAGCGCCTGCCAGCCATCCACCATTCCCGGCACCGTTAGGGCGCTTTTGGGGCCTTGGGAGGGAAAAACAGTCTGTCCTGAAAACTGCTCGCGGGTTACCAAATGGCCGGACCGGCCGGTGGCATTGTACACCCTGGCAGCTTCATCCCCTCGGGAATAGGTCATCCATATAGCGTCTCCGCCCAACCCGGCCAGATGCGGATAGACCACCGCCAGACAGGCGCTAACTGCTACTGCAGCATCAAAAGCATTGCCGCCCCGCATCAGCATTTTCGCTCCGGCGGCAGAGGCCAGATGATGAGGACTTACAACCATCGCTTCCGTGCCCGACACAGCTTTAAGGCTCATCATTTGACCAACTACTTGCAATATTTCTTATTTAAAATAATAATCGTTATTCAAGCATTTTTCATCTTTTTGAGGGGGGAATCTGGAAAAAAACGGCGTTTCCGAGGCCGACGGGGTAATTTCCCCTCCTTGTTGTCCATTATCCCCTTTACTCAGGAGCGCTCCCGGACTTATCTCTTCTCCACTCACTTCTATAATTTCTTCTATATTATTTCCTATATTTTCTTCTATATCCCCTTCTATATCCTCTTCTATTCTCTACTTTCTTCTATTCTCTGCTTTCTTCTTTACCCAATACTACGTCCCGTATTCTTACGACAGCTCTCCCCAGCCAATCTCATGCTGTGTTTGTTCTATTGCTTTCTTCCCCGCCCTCCTTCCTTTGTGGCAATCCTGAGCGAAGAAACCTGAGCGAAGGGGATAGTAGGCAACAAGGAGGTGAAAATCCCTATATCCAGCACAAAACACCGTCTGCAGCTTCCCGGAGGAAGCGCAAACGGTGTTCCATGTGATCTGCATAGACTCGGTTCGGTTTGAGGATTATGCCAACGTCAACTATTCTACCAAAGCCTTGTAGGCTGCAGGTTCCAGCAGACCGCCTATCGCCGCCGCGGCACCGTCCACCTGGATTTCAGCAATCCATCCGCCTTCGTAGGGTTCCGCATTTACCAGCTCCGGCTGATCCAGCAGAGCTTCGTTCACCTTAACCACCTTGCCCCCCACCGGGCTGTAGAGGTCGGATACCGTTTTTACCGATTCAATGGAGCCTAGGCTGTCCCCCGGCGCAACCGCTGCACCAATTTCCGGCAGCTCCACAAATACGATGTCCCCCAGCTGAATTTGGGCATAATCCGTAATTCCGACGCGCACGGTGTTTTCGTCTGCAGCCAGCGCCCATTCATGCTCTTCCGTATAACCTAATCCTTCTCTAATCTCACTCATTTTCCTACGCGCCTCCTCATTTCGCCTTGCTTTGTCTATTCTCTTCGCCGCCGGATGCCCAATTCCCTGCCCACCGGTATCTCCTGCAACGCCAAAAACCACTCCGCATTCTTACGGACTCAGCGGCTCTTAATCAGCACAAAATCACCGCTTCGAAAATGTAACGGACCGGAGCGCCGCTATTTGCCCTGAACTCCTCTGTATGGAGATCATTTGGCACAAATAGCGGCTTTGGTGTCCGTTAGCTTCCCTGGACGCCACTTTCGGGCGAAATAAAGGCTGTGCGGTCCGTTAGATCAACGGTCGATCAACGGCCTGATCAAATCAACAATTCGATCAGCCTGTTACCCGCAGGTACAGTTCAGCACAGGCTTCCTGGCTGCTGTAGTTTCATCCAGCCGCTTCACCACGGTTTCGTATGGGGCATTTTTGACCAGCTCAGGGTCATGGGCGGCTTCCTCCACAATTTGAATCATGGTGTCAATAAAACCGTCCAGCGTCTCCTTGCTCTCCGTCTCTGTGGGTTCAATCATGATGCACTCCTCCACATTAAGCGGAAAATAAATCGTCGGCGGGTGATAGCCGAAATCCAGCAGCCGTTTGGCCACATCCAGCGTGCGGACACCGTACTGCTTCAGATTTTTGCCGGAGAGGACAAATTCATGCTTGCACACACCCGGATACGGCACATGGAAATACGGCTCCAGCCGCTTGCGCATATAGTTGGCGTTCAGCACCGCACATTCGGATACGCGCTTGAGCCCTTCCGGCCCGTAGGAGCGGATGTAGGCATACGCCCGTACCAGAATGCCGAAATTGCCGTAGTAGGATTTCACCCGGCCGATGGATGCCGGACGGTCCCAATCCCAGAAGTAGGTGCCATCCTCTGCACGGCGGCCAACAACCGGCTTCGGCAAAAAGGGAACCAGCTTCTCCTTCACACCAACAGGGCCAGCACCAGGGCCGCCGCCGCCATGGGGGGTGCTCATGGTTTTGTGCAAATTGAGATGCACCACATCAAAACCCATGTCCCCCGGCCGCGTGATTCCCATAATGGCGTTGGAATTGGCGCCGTCGTAATAGAGCAGCCCCCCCGCCTCATGGACAATTTCGGCAATCTCCACAATATGGCGCTCGAACAGCCCCAGGGTGCTGGGGTTGGTCAGCATCAGCGCGGCAGTGTCTGGACCGACCGCAGCCCGCAGCGCCTCCAAATCCACCATCCCGCCTGCGTCGGAGGGGATGGTCAGCGTTTCGAAGCCCGCGGTGGTGGCGCTGGCCGGGTTGGTGCCGTGGGAGGAGTCCGGCACCAGCACCTTGGTGCGCCGTTCACCGCGGCTTTCGTGGTAGGCGCGGATGAGCATCAGCCCCGTCCATTCCCCATGGGCGCCGGCTGCAGGCTGCAGAGTTACCGCATCCATGCCGGTGAGTGCGGCCAAATCCTGCTGCAGCGTATAGAGCAGCTCCAGCGCTCCTTGGACGGAGGACTCCGGCTGGTACGGGTGGATCCGGGCAAAGCCGGGCAGCCTGGCGGCGTCCTCATTGAGCTTGGGGTTATACTTCATGGTGCAGGAGCCCAACGGGTAGAAGCCGTTGTCCACACCGAAGTTCCGCCGGGACAGCTCCGTATAATGACGGATCACATCCACCTCCGACACCTCCGGCAGCGCGGCGGGGGATGTGCGCAGCAGAGCGGCGGGAATCCCCTCGGCAGGGTCGGTCTCGGGGACGTCGCATTCGGGCAGTGAATAGGCGGTTCTGCCCGGCTTGCTCAATTCAAAAATCAGCGCTTTTTCCGGTTTCATATACAAGCCTCCAGTTCCCGCATGAATGCGTCGATTTCATCCCTGGTCCGCTGCTCGGTCACAGCCACCAGCATGTGTCCGGACAGCTCCGGGTAATCCGATCCCAGATCGTACCCGCCGAGGAAGCCTTTTTCCAGCAGCTTGGTGTTCACCGCTTGGATATCCGCACCTTCCGGCAGGCGGAGCACAAATTCATTAAAGAAGGGGGCGGCAAAGGCGAGCCGCACCTTACCCCCGGGAGCCTCCGCCAGTCCAGCGGCATACCGGGCTTTGCGGTAGTTCAGAAGCGCCGCCTCGCGGAAGCCCTCTTTGCCCATGACGGACATATACACCGATGCGCACAGTGCCAAGAGCGCCTGGTTGGAGCAAATATTCGAGGTGGCCTTCTCCCGGCGGATATGCTGCTCACGGGCTTGTAGTGTCAGCACAAACCCGCGTTTGCCGTCCTTGTCCACCGTCTGGCCTACGATCCGGCCGGGCATCCGGCGCATCAGCGCCTCCGTCACGGCGAAGAAGCCGCAGGTGGGGCCGCCGAAGGAGGCGGGAATTCCCAAAGGCTGGGCATCGCCTACCACCACATCGGCTCCCAGCTTGCCGGGAGATTCCAGCAGGCCCAGGGAAAGCGGATTAACACTCATAACCAACAGGCCTTTGGCCTCGTGGATTAAAGCTTCAATAGCCGGAATATCCTCCAGGTGGCCCAGGAAATTGGGAGTTTGCACCAGTACAGCAGCGGTGTCGCCATCAATGGCCGCAGCCAGCTTTTGCAGATCGGTAACCCCGTCCTTGAAGTCTACCTCCACAATCTCCAGATTTAGACCGCGTGCCGTGGTGTGGACTATCTCCCGGGCTTCGGGATGCACGGTCCGGGATACGACAATCTTCCGCCGCTTAACCGCTCCGGCTGCAAGAGCCGCCGCTTCAGCCAGCGCCGTCGCCCCGTCGTACATGCTGGCGTTGGCCACCTTCATACCGGTCAGCTCGCAGATATAGGACTGGAATTCGAAGATGGCCTGAAGCTCCCCTTGGCTGATTTCCGGCTGGTAAGGGGTGTAAGCCGTATAAAACTCAGACCGGGAGATCAGATGCTGGATTACTACGGGAATCTGATGATCGTACAGCCCCGCCCCCAAAAAGGAGGTATACCGTTCAAAATCCGCATTCCGCGAGGCGAGACCCTTGAGATGCTTCATTAATGCCGGCTCGCTTAAAGCCCCGGACATAGGAAGAGTGCCGGAATATTTCACCGCCTCGGGAATATCTGCGAACAGCTCCGCTACGGATTTCGCGCCGATCACCTCCAGCATTTGCTGTTCGTCCTCCGGTGTCATAGGCAAGTACCGATGCTTCATATGGTTAACTCCGCCTGTCTCCTGGTTCCTGTTTATCCCAATACCCTCTTATTTGTCCGTGCTTCTCTGGTAAAACGGAGTTTTGACCACCTTGGCCTTCAGCCGTTTGCCGCGGATTTCCACCCACACTTCCGTATCCGGCGCGCTGTACTCCCGCTTGAGCAGGGCCAGCCCCACATTACGCTTTAAGGTAGGCGATTGGGTGCCTGTGGTGACTTCGCCGATGAGCTCACCCTCGGGTCCGGCGTACACCGGATAATGGCTGCGGGGAATACCTCTGTCCAGCATCTCGATACCCGCCAGCTTCCGGGGCAAGCCTGCCTCCTTTAGCTTCAAGAGAGCATCCCGGCCGATAAACTCCCCTTTGTCCAGCTTCACAAAGATCCCCAGTCCCGCCTCCAAAGGGGTAATCTCCCTGGAAAGCTCCTGACCGTAGAGTGGCAGCCTCGCCTCAAAACGCAGGGTATCCCTGGCTCCCAATCCAACGGGAACCAGACCGTCGTCCTTGCCGGCGGCCAGCAAACCGCGCCACACGGCGGAAGCATCCTCCGCACGCAGATACAGCTCAAAGCCGTCCTCTCCCGTGTAGCCGGTGCGGGAAACCAAAGCCTGCACGCCGCAGACATGGGCTTCCTCCAAAAACCGGAATGACCCCAGCTCTCCAACAGGAGCATCCGTCACCCGGTCAAGAATCCGTACCGCCGCAGGCCCTTGCAGCGCCAGAAGTGCGGTAGCTTCGGAGCAATCCGTCAGCTCCACGGCGGGAACCGCCCCTCCACCCGCTGCAGGCAGATGGCTCTCCAGCCATTGGAGGTCCTTGGCGATGTTGGAGGCGTTCACCACCAGCATAAAACGCTCCTCACCCAGGCGGTAGATCAGCAGGTCGTCCACCACACCGCCCTCCGGGTAACACAGAAGCGTATATTGGGCCTGCCCCGGCGCCAGCTTGGAAACATCATTCACGGTCATCCGCTGGAGGAAAGCCTCTGCCTCCGGCCCCGCCACCAGGAACTCTCCCATGTGGGACACATCGAACAGCCCGGCCCGCTGCCGGACCGCATCATGCTCCGCCTGGATGCCGGCAAATTGCACCGGCAGCTCCCAGCCGCCGAAATCAATACAGCGCGCCCCTTCCGTTTCCCCATAGCAGGGGAACAACGGCGTCCGCTTTAATCCCTCCATGCCGCCACCTCCAAAAAAATATAAAAAAGGACAGGCGAAAAGGCTCAAATAGGAAACCATCCGTGTTATCACGAATAGCTCCGGTAGCCTTCCGCTCTGTCCCTTGTACCTGAGAGTTGCCTTGCCTGTTAAACAGTGTCAAGTTTCCCCTTGGGTGATCCCGGGTTATTTCCTTATCATAGGAAAAAATCCCGCGATGCTCTCCAGAGTTGCGTCCGGCAGAGGTCCTTTTGCCTGAGAGATTCACCTGCTGTCAGGTTTACTCCTTCGGCGCCGCCTCTTTTTCACAGGCGATCTCTCCCGCTGCCATCATCCGCCTATTCAGTTGTAGTTTACCGTCTTTAGCATCATTATAAACGTCTGCCCAAGGAAGGTGCAATGGAACTTTACCAGGAATTTCACCATTTTGACAAAAGCACCGATTTCCCTTATGATGATGCCAATTCCAGCCACAATGACAGACTTCAAAATGGCGGACAACCGCCTTCAAGGAGAACCGCACCATGATGAAAAACCTTGCCAGCAGGCTGAGCCCGGTCAGACGGAATTACGAACGGATGGACCTTTTTCTGAACCGGATCAAAAATAGAATCAGCCCGCCCCAACTGGTTACAGCCATCTTTATTATTCTTATTCTGGCGGGTACCGTTCTGCTCTCCCTTCCCCATGCTGCGGAAAACGGGGAATCGGTGGGATTTTTGAATGCCTTTTTTACCGCCACCTCCGCTGTGTGCGTAAACGGCCTGATTGTCATCGATACCGGCGGCTCTTTTTCCCATCTGGGGGAGATTGTTATCATGCTCCTGATTCAGATCGGGGGCCTTGGTTTTATGACCATGGGTGTGATGGTAGCCATAATCCTGGGCCGCAAAATCGGTCTGAAGCAGCGGCTGATCCTGCAGCAGACCACCCAATCCACCTCTGTGCAGGGGCTTGTCCGCCTGTCCATGCATATGGTCGCCATTTCCTTCGTCCTGGAAACGGTAGCGGCCATTATTTTGGCCCTGCGGTGGCAGGGGGAAATGGGCTGGGCCCGGGCTTCCTATTACGGCATCTTTCATGCCATATCGGCCTTTAACAATGCGGGGTTTTCCCTGTGGCACGACAGCCTCTCCCGGCATATCGGCGATCCGGTGGTGAACCTGACCATCACCGTGCTGTTCCTGATCGGGGGATTGGGCTTTATCGTGGTAGTGGAGGTGCTGCGCAAACGGTCCTGGCGGAAGCTGTCTTTGCATTCCAAAGTGGTGCTGCTGGGTTCGGCTATCCTGACCTTCCTTGGTTTCCTGCTGGTATTCCTGCTGGAGAGCTGGAATCCGGCCACCTTCGGCAGCCTGACCTGGTCAGAACGGCTGCTGGCCGCTTTTTTTCAAGGGTCCGCCCCACGAAGCGCCGGCTTCAACTCCATCGAAATCGGAAGCATGTTATCCGCCACCCAGTTTCTCATGATCATCCTGATGTTTATTGGTGCCGCATCGGGCGGTACAGGGGGCGGCATCAAAATCAACACCTTCATTGTACTGGTGCTGGCTACCTTCAACACCTTCCGGGGAGGCGGCCAAATCCACGCCTTCGGACGCAAGATAAATCAAGAGACGGTGATGCGGGCCTTGGCCGTTACCATGAGCGCTATTGCCGGGGTGTTGATCGTCACCATGGCTTTGACCATTACCGAGGATTTAATGCACGAGCAGTTTCTCTCCATTCTATTTGAAGCAGTTTCTGCCTTCAGCACCACCGGCATGTCCATGGGGCTGACACCGGAGCTTTCACCCGCCGGTAAGGTGATCGTAACCATTACCATGTTCGCCGGAAGGTTAGGCCCTTTGACACTGGCGTACGCCCTGTCCCAAAAGAAACGGGTCACCAAAATCGGATACCCGGAGGACAACATTCTGATCGGCTGATGGCAGCGGGCAGGCCAGCGCCAGAAAACGTTTTCCTTGACGCTTCCGGACAAGGCTCCTAGACTAAAGGAAACAACACTTTGGTTTGCTTAATAAGGGAGGAAAAAGGAATGTTACCAGGCTATAAAGACCGCAAATATTGGGTGGAATCGCTGACGGCCATCGCCCGGCCCGTGTTGGAGAACCTGGCCCGCAGGGAGCTGAAGGCGGCCATGCCCGTGGAATGCGCAGCCGGATGTGAAAGAGACCGGGCCCACTTTTCCCATTTGGAGGCCTTCGCCCGCACCATGACCGGACTCGCCCCCTGGCTGGAGACACCTGCGGAAGACCCGGAGGAGGAGCAGCTGCGCCGGGAATTTGCCCAGCTGTCCCGTCTCTGCCTCGACGCCGCTACAGACCCGGAATCGCCGGATTATCTGAACTTCAGCTATGAATACCAGCCCATTGTGGATGCAGCCTTCCTGGCCCATGCTATCCTGCGGGCTCCCGGCGAGCTGTGGGACAAGCTGGAGCTCCGCGTCCGGCAAAATGTGGCGGCAGCGCTGAAGAAGACCCGCAGCCGGAAGCCGTTCTTCTGCAATTGGCTGCTGTTTTCGGCTATGATCGAAACGGCACTCCGTCATATGGGAGAGGAAGACTGGGACCCGATGCGCATCGACTATGCCCTGCGGCAGCATGAGCAGTGGTATGCCGGCGATGGAGCCTACGGGGACGGGCCGGACTTCCATTGGGACTACTATAACAGCTTCGTGATCCAGCCCATGCTGGTGGATATCATCCGCTCCGTCGGCAGCGCCTCCAACGAATGGGCGGCTATGGCCCCCGCTATTCAACGGCGGGCTGTACGCTACGGCGAAATTCTGGAGCGCTTCATTGCACCGGACGGCACTTTCCCGCCTATTGGCCGCTCCTTGGCTTACCGCTTCGGCGCCATGCAGCATCTCTCCCAGATGGCGCTGCAGCATACCCTTCCGGCCGGAGTATATCCGGCTCAGGTCCGCTGTGCTCTGACGGCCGTCATCCGGCGGACGCTGGCTGTCCCGGGAACCTTCGACGGCAGCGGCTGGCTGCGCATCGGCTTCACCGGAAGCCAGCCGGATGTGGCCGAACGGTATATTTCAACAGGCAGCCTGTACCTCTGTTCAGCCGTCTTCCTGCCTCTCGGCCTTCCAGCAGGAGACGAGTTCTGGTCAGGTGAACCCCGGGAATGGACCTCCGCCAGAATGTGGTCCGGCCAGCCTGCCGTATGCGACCATGCATTAGGGGAATAAATGGGAATTCAACGGATTTGCGAATGAAATAAAACCGCTCCGCGGCAGCAATTGCCGGGAAGCGGTTTTTATTTTGGATCGGACGGTCAGGCCTTGGGTTCATCCAGAACCGGCACATCAAGAATATCCAGAATGAAGATGAAGATGGGAATGCCGATAATGAAGCCCCAAACACCCAGATAATGCTCCGAGAACAGCAGAATCACGAAGGTATAGAATACGGGCAGGTTGGTTTTGGAGGACATTAGCTTGGGATTTAGGAAATAACCTTCGATGAAGTGCAGAACGGTAATCATGATCACCACATACACCACCATCAGAATCCCGTCCAGGGTATATCCGATAATTCCCAGCGGAATCAGCGAGATCATAACCCCCGCCACCGGGATCAGACTCAGCACAAACACCATAATCCCCAGTGCAAACAGGTACGGGAAGCCCAGCAGAGACAAGCCGATGACGGTGAACACCGTATTGAACAGGGCAATCATAAATTGCGCCTCAATCACCTTGCCGAAGGAACGTACGAATTTGCGGCCGAAATACTCCATTTCCTGGTAGAGCCATGCAATTTTGCTGACGCGCAGCTTATTGGTGAATTTCACAATCCGGTTCTTCTCCAGAATGAAGAAAAGGCTTAGGATCAGGGCCATCAAAAAGGTCGTGCCCCAGTTGCTGATGATCAGGATGTAATCAAACCCGTGCTGGAGATAGGATTGGAAGTTCATTTGCTTCAAGGCATCGGCAATATACTGGGAAATTTGCGTGTTGCCCGGCGGATTGCCTGCGATCTTGATCAGGTAATCGGACAGCTGTCTGATCTGGGATACGATCTTGGGGGAATACATGACGATCCCCAGGGTCACCAGACCCACAACCCCCAGGTAGAGCAGAATAACTACCACATGATAAGGCACCTTGAAAAACCGGTTCAGCCATGCGGTAATGTGGGACTGGAGGCTGTTCATGATGAAGGTGAACAAAAACACCAGCAGCACCAGATTCAGCATATCCCTCATAAAGTACAAGAGGATGCAGATCAGTCCCAGAATGGAAAAGCGCTTTACTGTGGGATTCGAAAAAACATTCCTGAAATAATCCATTGCCACTGCTCCTGTTCACCAGCCGCTGGGAAAAAGGGCATACCCTCGGGGCTTAATCTGTCTTCATTTATTATACATGAATCCGCCGCTTAAGAAAAACCGGGGTTTTCCAGCATTCCGGGTGTTACAGCAGGAACAAGTCCTTCCTCTGCAGCTCTAGTCAGCAAGGCGCGGACGGCTCCGTAACCCTGCTCCCCCAAATCCCGGGTAAACTCATTGACGTACAGGCCGATATGGGCATCCGCCACCTGGGGAGACATCTCCTGGGCATGCTCCAGCACGTAGGAGCGGGAGGCCTGCGGGTTAGCCCATGCATATTCCACCGAAGCGCGGACCCATCCGGCCACCTGCGCCGGGTCCAGATCCTTGCGGGCGATTATTGCCCCTAAGGGTATCGGCAAGCCGGTGTCTTCCTCCCACCAGGCCCCCATGTCCGCAAGCATGGTCAGCCCGTAGTTGGGGTAGGTGAAGCGGGCTTCATGAATAACCAGCCCGGCATCGATTTCCCCATTTTGCACGGCAGGCATGATCTTATGAAACGGCATCACCACCACCTCGCCGATGCCTCCCGGCACCTGCTTGGCTGCCCAAAGGCGGAACAGCAGATAAGCGGTGGAGCGTTCGCTTGGGACGGCTACCCGTTTGCCGGACAAGACAGACGGGCCCTGCTCCGCCGAAGCCGGATCAGCCGTCAGCACCAGTGGGCCGCAGCCGCGTCCCAAGGCTCCCCCGCAGGGCAAGAGATGATAACGGTCCAGCACCCACGGCAGGGCGGCATAAGAGATCTTCAGCACCTCGGGGCCTTCGCCTCTGGCGGCCAGCCCGTTGGTTATATCAATATCGGCGTAGGTCACCTGAAGCTCCGGCGCTCCCGGTACGAGCCCGTGGGCCCATGCGTGAAATACAAAGGTATCGTTCGGACAGGGTGAAAAGGCGATATTCATCAATGCTGCACCTCCTGATTGGATGTAAATTCTGCGGCGTCCGGCTCCAGCCGGTCCAACAGCTCCCGGAAGGCGCGGAAGACCTCCTCCAGCGCCTGCAAGGCCTCCCCGATACGCCATGACGCCCGGTCACGGGGGCCTACTGCGTTGGAGATGCCCCGCACCTCCATACAGGGGAGCCCGAACAGGCTGGCGGCGCAGGCCACGCCGTAGCCCTCCATGGCTTCGCCGGCAGCGCCGGGATGCCGACGCTCCCAGGCCGCTGCAGTAGCGGCTGTGCCGGTGGCGGTGGACACGGTTAGCACCGGTCCGGTGAGCACCCTGCGGCCGGGAAACCGCTCCGCCAGCACGGCTTGGAGCTTCGCCGCCAGCTCCGCCTGGGCGGGCAGCCGGTTGTCGCCGAAGCCCAGTTCCTGGGCGGACCTGAAACCCTCCGGGGTTTCCGCTCCCAGGTCGGCGGCGATGATTGCATCGGCAATGACCACACTTCCCACCGGGGCTTGTCCGGGGAAACCGCCGCCGATCCCAGCACTGACCGCAAGCGTGTACCCGCCGGAGGCCAAGGCTGCTCCTGCTGTGGCTGCTGCCATCCCCACCCCCGCTCCTGATGTCCGGACATCAAAACGGGAATCGCCGCCTAAGCCCTTTACGATAGCCTCGCGCTCTGCCTCCACGGCGGCAATCACGAGAATACGGACTTGTTTGGTGTGTTGTACCTCCATCATTAATCATCCTTTGCCTTCATGACGTCGCAATGCCTATCCACTTAGTATACGTGAATCCGGCGTTGAAAAAAACTCTGCTGAGACCGGAGAGGTGCAGTCCACATCCTTGGTTCGGCGCTCTAACGGAAGTGAGAGCCCCTATTGGTGCAAAATGACAGGCTGCAGATTTCTAACGGAAGCCAGCGCCGCTATTTGGTTTCTGTGTGCCCGTTTTTTGCGGTTTTGCTTCGGATAGCGGCGCTCACCGCCGTTAGCCTGCAGCCGAGTCCTGGCTGGACAGAAAAGAGCCTTCCGCCGGTAAGCGGGAGGCTCCGTTTCTTTTATGAGTTCCGGGATAGCTCCCGGTTACACATTCGACTGTTGTTGTTTGTAGCCGGGGCCGGGCTTCAGGCGCAGCCACTTTCTGATGTAAGGCAGAACGTAGTAGTCAGCACCGAACTTGCCTGCATTTGCACCAGCTACCATGATGATAACGCCCCAGAGAATCAGCCAGGGGTTGGAGGAAACTGTACCGGCCAGCAGGAACATGAAATTCATCAGGACGCCGAAGAAAGCGGCAGCGGTAGTGAGGCAGCCCAGAATCAGGCCCAGACCTACCAGGAATTCTCCCCACGGAATCAGGACCTTGAAGATTCCCGCATTGGGCAAGGCGAAGTTATCCAGGAATGCGACATACGTGGGATACAGCTTGTTTTGTGTTCCGGTTTCGAGTACCGGCTTGGCGATGGCGTTCTTCAGGAAGCCTGATGCATCGAAGGTACCGCCTGTGATTTTTTCCCAGCCGTGATGCATCCAATCCCAGCCGATGTACAGTCTGATCAGCAAAAGCGCTCCAGCTGCGTACACATTTTCTCTCAAGAATTTGACGATCATATCCGATCTCTCCCTTTGAATAGGTTGTTTTTCCTATGTGACAATATTAACATCATGTGAAATGAATCACAACAACTAAAATGGAATGTTCAAATTTTGATTATAAAGATGTGTCAGTATGTTGAACAACTCTTTGAAAGTATTCTTTTTTAGCACATAGTAATTTTTAAACAGTTTTCATTGTTATGACGCTGGGTATGATCAGCAGATACGGGGCAGCATGCTTCCTGCCAGCCTATACAGCCGCCTGGTGGAGCCAAAGGGCGTCCGGATGAGGAGCTGGCCCTTTTCCCGGCCGGTGACCATTCCGACCAAACAGGCATTCCTCCCCTCAGGAAAATGCCGCAGGGCATCCAGCACCGCAGGAACATCCCGGGTTGGCAGGATCAGTACGGCCTTGCCCTCATTGGCCAAATACAGAGGATCGAAGCCCATCAGCTCACAGGCTCCCTCCACCTCGGGCTTAACCGGAAGCAGCTCCTCTTCCAGCTCCACCGTCAGACTGTAGTCCTCGCAGATTTCCGCCAGAGCCGTAGCCAACCCGCCCCGGGTGGGATCCCTTAGAATGCGGATTTCCGCCGAAGCTTGCCTGGCCTTCTGCAGCATGGGAAAAAGGGTCGCACAGTCGGAGGGAATCTCCGACATCAGGCCCAGCTCCTCCCTGGCCGTCAGGACGGCGATGCCATGATCTCCGAGAGTGCCGGTAACCACTACGGCATCCCCTGTCTCAATGAGCTGCGGCAGGAGCTCAGCGCCGGGCTCCACCACCCCGATGCCTGTGGTGTTGATAAACATGCCGTCGCAGTCCCCTTGTCCCACTACCTTCGTATCGCCTGCCACCACCCTGATGCCGGAGACGGCGGCTTCCTTGGCCATCGACCTGCAGATGGTCCGGAGTTGCTCCACAGGAAGCCCCTCCTCCAAAATAAAGGACACGGTCAAATACAAGGGCACCGCCCCGCTGACCGCCAAATCATTGACGGTTCCCGCCACTGCCAGCTTACCGATATCCCCCCCGGGGAAAAACAGCGGCTTGATCACAAAGCTGTCTGTGGTGACAGCCAGCTTGCCCGCAGGCGGGACAGGCAGCAGTGCTGCGTCCCCCAAGGGCTCCCGGCTTTCCGTTCCCGTGAGGGCGGGAAGAATCACCCCGTTAAGCAGCCTGTGGGCAGCCTCTCCCCCGTCCCCGTGGGACATGTTGATGCGATCTGCTTCCATGTTGGTCATCCCTCCCGGCTGTATGCATATTCCGCTGCGCAAGCGCCCTCCGCCGATACCATACACGGCCCGACGGGCTGATACGGCGTGCAGCTTCTGCCGAACAGCCCGCAGCGCGACGGGGGGATCAGCCCGCGGATCACATCTCCGCAGCGGCAGCCCGTAGGTTTCGGCGCAGGTCCCGGCGGGAGCGGGAAACGCTCGGCGGCATCCAAACCGGCGAATTCAGGCCGGATGGACATGCCGCTGTCCGCAATGGGACCGATCCCCCGCCACAGGGCCGCAGAGGGCCGGAAGTAGCGGTCCATCACGGCCAGGGCTGCAGGATTGCCTCCAGTTGTCACCACGGAAGCATAGTCATTGCGGATGGCGGCATTGCCCTCTGCCGCCAGCTCCAGCAGCCGGTGGATGCCGCCGGCCAGCTCCAGGGGCTCGAAGCCGCTGATGACCCCGGGCAGACCGTATTCGTCGGCCAGAAAGCCGAAGGCTTGGCTTCCCGTCACCATCGCCACATGGCCGGGAAGCAGGAAACCGTCCAGCTGCACCTCCTTGAGCTCCAGCAGATGCCGCAGCACCGGCTCCACCCGCTTGGCGGATACCCGCATGCTGAAATTGGCCAGCCCGCGCCTCTCCGCCTCCATCAGCGCCGCTCCCAGAACGGGCAGGGTGGTTTCAAAGCCGATGCCCAGGAAAATGATCTCCCGGCCGGGTTGGGCGGCAGCCAGCTCTACCGCAGCCATCGGCCCGTAAACCACCCGCACATCCATTCCTTCGGCCCGTGCCCCCAGGAGGGTGCCGTTTGAGCCCGGAACCCGCATCATATCGCCGAAGGTGCATACCGTGCGGTTGTCCCCCCGGGCAACGGCGATCATGGCGTCAATGTCCGCTTGATCCGTCACGCACACGGGACAGCCGGGACCCGAGAGAAGCCGGACATGGCCCTGAAGGCTTTTGCGCAGGCCTGACTTGGCCAGGGCCATGGTATGGGAGCCGCAGACCTCCATCAGCACGGGCTCGCGGCCATGTTCGGCGGCGAAGGTGTCCGCCAGGGAGAGAATCCCCTTCAGGAGTCCTTCATGGAGGGGTCTGCCGGAGGAAATCCCTGTGGAATACCTGCCCTGACGATCACCGGGAAGCATCTGCCGCATCTCGTGCATCAACGATCCGCCTCCATTCCTCCATGCTCTCCTCCGCTGCCTGGCGGTCTACAGTACTCATGGCCTGCCCGGCATGGACGATGACGAATTCACCCAGCTTGACCTCCGGGACGAAGATAATCCCCACCTTCATCCGGGTTCCCATACAATCCACAATGGCGGCATAGCCGTCTATCTCCACAATCTGAGCGGGTACGCCCACACACATCGGTTTTCCCTCCTTGTTACCACTTTCGGCAGGCAGAATGCTCCGGCTGCGTGGTGTGTTTCCGCGCACAAACGGATCGCTCTGTCCAACGCTTCAGTCTGTGCCTCTACCGTTCCTGTTTGCGCCGGCTCCCGCATAAGCCGCAACTAGCAGCTGCCCCAGGGCTAACCCGCCGTCCCCCGCAGGCACCTGCCGGTGCCGGTAAGGCTCAAGCCCCCGGTCCTTCAGGAGGGCAGGAATCCGCCGCAGCAAATAAGGGTTATGGAAGGAGCCTCCTGAGAGCATGACCTTAGGAATACACGCCGCGGTCAGTCCATCCTTTTCCAGGCACCGCTGCAAAAGCTCTACAGCGGCCCGGGCTGCCGTTTCGTGAAACCGGAGCGCCAACTCTTGGGGCGGCGAACCTGCCAGCCTCTTCTCTACAATCTGGAGGAGAGCCTCCGACATATCCAGCTCCAGTGCCTCGGTTTCCCCTTTGTCCCGGATGGCATAGCCGAACGGCTTGACGGTGTTGAATCCGTCCGCATCAGCAAAGTCCGCCATCTCGGAGAGCCGGATAGCCGCTTCACCGTCATAGCCGGACACGGCAACCAGACCCAGGATGGCGGACACAGCGTCAAACAGTCTGCCGCAGGTGCCGGCCGTTGGACTGTTCATCCCGGTGGCGGCCATTCTGCCGAGCACCGCCAGCTCCATACTTTTGCCGGGGAACAGCTGCGCTGCCCAAGCAGGCCCCTGTTCGGGAAAAAGCGCCGTCAGCATCCCTGCGGCATTCCGCCAGGGCTCCCGCACCGCCTTTTCCCCGCCGGGCAGAGGGGTATAGCGCAGATGGCCCAGCCGCCGCCAGCCGGATGCGCTGCCGGCCAGAATCTCGAAGCCCCAAATGCTGCCGTCCGGCCCGAAGCCGGTGCCATCCAGAATAATGCCGTAGACTTCTTCCTCCGGGGACAATCCGTTGTCTGCCATACATGAAACCAGATGGGCGTGATGATGCTGGACCCCCACGGGCTCAAGGCCCATCTCCCGGCTTAGCCGTCCGGTTTCATAGCCGGGATGCAGGTCCGCCGCTGTTTGCTGCGGGTCAGTTCCCAGCAGCCTGGAGAAGTGGGCCAGCTCCTTCTTCCAATGCTCCTGGGTCTCCACACTGCCCATATCGCCGATGTGGGGGCCGATAAAAATCTGATTGCCTCTGCCTAGGGCGAAAGTGTTCTTCTGCTGCCCGCCCAAGGCGGCCCGCCCGGTTACATCAACGAGAGCCGTCAGCGGATCAGGCGCGTAACCCCTGGACCGGCGGAGGATATCCGTTTGCCCGGCCACCACCTGAATGACGGAGTCGTCCAGCGGGTGAAGAATTTCACGATCATGGGCAAGCACATAATCGGCGATACCCGCCAGGTAGTCGAAGGCCTCCTCATCCCGGTACAAAATGGGCTGGCCGGAAGGGTTGGCGCTGGTCATCACAAGAAAGGGCAGCTCTTCCATCAGCAGCACATGCAGCGGGGTGTAGGGCAGCATCATCCCTACAGTAGCCATTCCCGGCGCCACACTCTCCGCCAAAGGCCACGCCTCCGCCTTGCGGGCGATGACGATAGGCGCCTCGGGCGAGCGGAGCAGCCGCAGCTCTTGGCTGCCCAGCACGGCTGCCCGGCGGGCGGTCTCCGCATCCGCCGCCATGACCGCAAGCGGCCGCGTGGGCCGCCGCTTGCGCTGCCGCAGGCGGGCGACCGCCGCTTCGCTTTCGGCGTCGCAGGCCAAGTGATAGCCGCCGATGCCCTTCACGGCGACAATGGCGCCCTGGCGCAGCAGCTTGGCGCACCACTGGACCGCCTCGTCGGCCACCGCCAGAGGCCGACGCACTCCTTGCTGCCCGGCACTAGCGATGCCCAGGCCCGCCGGTTCGGCTGCCTTTGCTCCTGCCATCCCCGCTGGCTTCTTGGTCGCCTCGTCCATGGCGTACAGCGCAAGGCGCGGTCCGCACTCCGGACAGGCGATAGGCTGGGCATGGTGGCGCCGGTCCGCCACATTCCCGTACTCCTCCCGACAGGAGGGGCACATGGGGAACCCGCTCATGGAGGTATACGGCCGGTCGTAAGGCAGCTCACGGATAATGGTATAACGGGGGCCGCATTGGGTGCAGGTGATAAACGGGTACCGGTAGCGCCGGTTGGCCGGGTCCTTCAGCTCCGCCAGGCAATCGAGGCATATGCCTGCATCCACAGGGATCACCAGGGAGGAGGCTCCCTCCCGGCTGCTCTCCACGATGCGGAAGCCCAAGCGCCCTTCCACCGGCAGCAGTACCGCCCGGATTTCATCCACCCGGGCCAGCCGGGGAGCCTCCCGGCGGATGGCCGCCAGGAGTTCCTGGAGCGCAGGGGCCGCTCCTTCCGCCTCCAGACGAATGCCATCCATATTATTCTGGACGGTGCCGCTTATGGCGTAACGCTCCGCGAGACCAAACAGGAAAGGCCGGAACCCCACACCCTGAACTCTGCCCTTCACGGTAATGAGCAGCGCCGCTGTAGCGTCATGTTCTTTTCCGTCCGAAGCAGATGCAGTTGCTTTCCCTAATATCCCGGCAGCATACTCGGCTCCCCGCCTCAGCCCGGCTGCTCCAGCGCTGCTTCTGCCTCTGCCTGAACACTCCTGATCTCCGCAAGCCTGGCCTCGATCCATGCCCTCCACAGCTCCATTCCTTCCCCGGTGCGGGCCGACAACGGGATCAGCGCCGAATCCGGGTTCATGTGAGACAGATCCTCACGGGCCGCCTCCACGCTGAAATCCACATACGGGAGAAGATCAATTTTGTTCAGGAGCACCAAACCGGTCCGCATAAACAAGGTGGGGTATTTGGGTATCTTGTCA
>JAEWMH010000098.1 GCA_023393235.1 Bacillota bacterium
ACTTGCTGGCATTGTGCATGCTCATCATATTATTGGGCCCGGGTGTAAAGGAAGAAACGAATACATACATAAAAAAGCCGGCCGAAAACATTTTTACCACCCCATGGATATGTTATAATATACAAAATGAACGCAATAACGTCGGTATACGTCATATTATATATTACGGTCGTTATATAGCACAATAGGGGGCAGTAAAATGGACGACATTAACGTGGTGTTAGCGAAAAACCTGAAAAATCTTCGGGACCGGCACCGGTTGAGCCTGGACAAGGTGGCGGAGCTCAGCGGGGTCAGCAAAACCATGCTGGGTCAAATCGAACGGGGGGAATCCAATCCGACGATCAATACCGTGTGGAAAATCGCCAACGGTCTGAAAACCAGTTTTACCTCCCTCATCAACGAGCCTGTGCCGGATGCCGCGGTTATTACCTCCGGACAGGTGCAGGTCCTGGTAGAGGATAATGGGAAATGCCGGTATTATGCCTACTTTCCCTTTGACGAAAAAAGACGTTTTGAGATGTATACCATTGAAATGGATAAAGGGGGATATCTGAGCTCGGAGCCACACCGGGAGGGTACGGAGGAGTCGGTCACCGTATTCGAGGGGGAACTGACCATCCGGGTTAACCAAGAGGAATATACCGTCAAAAAAGGGGACGCCATCCGCTTTCTGGCGGACAGGTCCCACTCCTATCACAATTCCGGACATGATATGGTCCGGCTCAGCATGGTGATTCACTATCCGAATGGAGGCTAAGCTTTGTGCAGAACTCCTCAGCCAGCCGCATCGGCAGGCCGTCCCGGTTAGCTGCTGTTACGGGAAGCACCGTAACCGCCGGATGCCGGATAATGGCGTCCATCCAGGGATGACCTGACTGCTTTAGCACCCCCAGGATGGGAATGACTCCGTTAATGGCCAGCAGCACCGCTCTCTGGAAATGACGGGCATCCCGCTCCAAAGGACCCAGCTCATCCATCAGCAGGAGCCTTGCCCATGTCCGGCAGGCGTCCAGATAGCCGCAGCCCAATCGATCAAAGGCAACGGAATCCGGCCGCGGCGGAAACCCTTCCCCGAACCGGGCTACGGCATGGGCTTCATCATAAGCCGGCTCCTCCCAGGCTGGATTCAGATACAGCCTGCGGTCCGGGCTGGCTCTCTCCGGTCCGAAGCCGGTGACGAAGCCTCCCGGGCGGATGTCCAGCTCTGCCAGCACCTTGCCGATCACGGTGCTTTTCCCCACACCAATTTCCCCTGTCAGGAACACATGCATACTTGAGCGCCTCCTTCAATACGGAACACACCCATATGTTTGGTGTAGGGCAGGTAATAGGCGTACGGAGCCTGCTCTGCTTGGACCAGCCGTCGGGCTATACAGGCTTCTGTTTCCTCTGGGGTGCTGCCGTAATACACCTGCAGGAAACGCATGGCATCCGGCTTGGAGACGAAGGGCTGGCCAAATTCCAGGGATACCGGCTCCAACGTGTAGCGCCTGCCTGCCTCCTTCAGCTGCCGCTCCAGCTTGTCCGCCGTTTGCCGCTTTCGTTTGCTTCCGGACAGTCCCTTACCCCCCATGCTGCTGCCTTCATCCAAGTTCACGATAGAGATTAGCTGCTTGCAGAACGGAAGAAAAAACTCCAGTGTGCTGCTGCCGAAATACGACATCAGAATCACGTCGCACACCGGCTCCGTCTGGTAACAATCCCCGTGCATCGTGGAGATGTTCCCGATGCCCCGGGCAGCAGCATCCGCCTCCAAAGAGGCCAGGGCCTCCCGGTTCATATCCACCCCGACAATCCGCCCCACCTCCCCGGCCAGCTCCTGGGAGAGCAGTCCCAAACCGCAGCCAATGTCGTACATCAGCTCCGCCCCGCTCACCGTCTTTCGCAGCCGGTCCGCCAGCTTCCGGTGGAAGTCCGTATAGGCGCTGGCCGCTTTAAACCAAGCTATGGTTTCCTCATTCCATGCAAAATGCATACGGGTTCCCTCCTATTGAGATGATTCAACTTGAGATGATTCAAACCGCAGGCTGACCTTCTGGCCGCTGGTATATATTTTGAGTTGTTCCTGCCCGGAGCAGATCCGGCGGGCCTTGGCCCCATCCTTGATCACAATACCGGACAAATCCGAGATGCCGAATTCCTGCAGCATCGGTGCCATGGGCGTAGACGGCCCCACCACCACAACCTTGGCCCCTTGAGCCAATTTCAAAAAGCGGGGCAACGCCTTATTCACCAGCGCCACCGCCGTTATCACCACAAACTCCGCCTCCGGCAGCAGCGCCTCCGCTGCCCACTCTGGATAATCTCCCTCCTGCGGGGCAAATTCCAGCACGGACAAATCGCATACCGGGCGAAACAGTTGGTCCAGATAGTGAAAGTGCCCCACCACAACCACTTTTTTGCCCCGGATCACATTCTGGTAGGAAATAAACGGGTCGTGGATCCGGTCCTCCGCAAACCGCACATGGGAGACGGGTACACCATTCTCCGCTGCCACCGGCAAGGCGTTGTAATAGGCATTGATCGCTGCCTGACCCACGCTGGCCTCCTCCAAATTCCAGGACTTGATACATTGGGCCAGCTCCTTCAGCTTCATACCCGAAGGTTTGGACAAGAGCGTTACAGGCCGGGTCCGTCCGGCAACAATCCCGCTGAAGCCAAACCCCAGCTCGCTTTCCACCAGGACCCGGCCATGGCCGCAAATCAGATCCTTCACCAGACAATCCTCCGGTATCCCTTCTATCATAGCGTCATATAAGCCCCACATTTAACGCTCCTCCTTCCAAACTCCAGGCTTGATCCTCTCCCCCCGACGCAGCCGGTGGCGGACCTCCATCATCTGCCTGTCCAAATCCTCCAGAAGGTCCAGGCTATCCCGCTCCTCATCCGAACCCTCCAGAATGGCGGCTATCCCGCCGTTGCGGATCACAATCCGCTTATTGGCGCTTAAGGCCAGCACCGGATCATGGGTGGACATCAGCACCATTTTGTCCTGGCCGGCCAACAAATTCACTGCCTCCCTGCGGTCGATGCCCGCATTCTCGATCTCATCGATAAGCACGATGGGGGATGCACTCATATACGCCGTATCCGCAATCATGAGCGCGCGGGATTGGCCGCCGGAGAGCTGTGTCACCTTGGTATCCAGGTTGAATTTCTCCCCCGCCAGCCCGTTGGCGCAGGAGAAGCACTGCCTGACCACGGCCTCCGGATCTGCACAAAGCCTGCTCCGGGCATGCATGGTCAGAAACTCCGCCACGCTCAGGTCCACCACAAAATTCATGTTCTGCGACAGCTGCGCCACCAACCTGCCTTCCATGGCAAAGCGAAACTCATCATCCGCCGCGGCTCCGTTCACGAGAATCCGCCGCCCTGTAGGGGTGTCCCCCTGGGCTACACATTCGATATCCCCCAGGAGCCTGCTTTTGCCGGAGCCGGTAGGGCCAACAATGCTCACAATCTCCCCCTTGCAGATGGTTAGCTGTATATCCTCCGCCCTGCCGGTTTTGTCTTGGCCGCCGAGAATGGTCAGGGTATGGATGTCCTCCACCGACGGGTTGGCCATAACCGACTCCAGAAACTCCTCCAGCTGCCCCAGCACCTCAACGGGTGTATATCCGAACTCTGCCAGCCGCTCCGCATTGGCATGCTCCAGCGCTTGATGCAGCGGAAGATGGTCCGGCAGCCCCTCCAGATTCAAGTTCAGCAGAAAATCACGGGTAACCGGATAAAGCTGCTCCAATTGCCGGATAGTGTGGGAATGAATCAGCTCCGGGTAGGTCATGGCGCATACCCGAAGTCCATTTTTTTCAGCATCCCCATCTGGTAGCCCTCCCCGATTCTGGTTTCCCCCGTGCAATAGGAGCAGACGGAGGCGGGTGTGGTAAAACGGAGCCGCATATCCCTCAGAGTCAAGGTTTCCGGCGCTGCCGCCACATGTTTGCCCAGCATAAATGCCCCCTGACCCGTAATGCCATTCACATGCAGGATGGACGCCCGGCTGTTCACCTGCCGCACATTAAACCGGAACACCTCCCGCTCTGCCTGGGATACAATATCCCCCTTGGTGATCACAGCCAGATCCGCCAGCTTGAGCATCGGCCCGATTTTCCGGGGCGTATGAATGCCCGACAGACTGTCGATGACACACACCGCCAGAATGCCGCGGATATGGGGAGAGCAGCGGTTGCATAAGCCGGCGCTTTCGGTAATTAAGAGATCCAGCCTCATTCTCCGCCCCCACTCCACCGCATCCTCAATATTGCTCACATAGAAATGATCGGGGCATACCTTGCCGGAGTACCCCACCTGGACCTGGATGCCCGCTTCCCGGTACCGGTGCTGGTCAAAGGAGGTCAGACAGTCGAATTTGACCACACCCAAGGCCCAGCCTTTCTCCTTGAGGGATTCAGCCAGCTGGAGAATTACCGAGGTTTTCCCGGACGATGGTGGCCCTGCTACTGTGACAAGCTTCATGCTTTCACCCTTTCTCTAATCATACTAAACATATCTAGATATAGTAATGAATCATAATCTACCGGGTATTTTCAGAATAATCAACCTATATTTTATAACTTTCACAAATTAAATATATTTAATTATATCTAAATATAATTTAATCATTGACAGAGTTTTCCCATGCCTGCTACAATTGTCCAAAAAATAAGGAGGGATACAGTTGACCAGCCGCAGGATGATTCCGCTTTTATCCGGACTTGGGTTGCTTCTCCTTGTCCTGGTGGTGCTGTCGCTCAATATGGGCCGTTATCCCATTACGCCAGGTCAGGTGCTTCATATGCTGCTGCCGGATCTTGGCAAAAGCATAGGCCTGCCCGAAACCGACGGACAAATGCAGGCGATCTTCTTCCAGGTGCGGCTCCCCCGGATTGTGCTGGCTTGTCTGGTAGGCTGCTGCTTGTCCGCCGCAGGAGCGGTGTACCAGGGAATATTCCATAATCCCATGGCCGCTCCCGATGTGCTGGGGGCATCCGCCGGAGCAGCCTTCGGCGCCGCTTTGGCCATTCTGCTGGAGGGCTCCAAGCGGGATATCACCGCCAGCGCCTTTCTGTTCAGCCTCATATCCGTCGGTTTGGTGCTGTTTATCGGGCGCCGTGGCAAGGGCAGACAGGTGCTGACGCTGATCCTCTCCGGCATTATGATCGGCTCCCTCTTCTCCGCCTGCACCTCGTTTGTGAAGCTGGTGGCGGACCCCAACGACCAGCTTCCGGCCATCACGTATTGGCTCATGGGGAGCTTGGCCGGAGCCCAGCCCTCGGACGTGCAGTTTATTACGATCCCCATGCTGCTGGGCATGCTCCCACTTTATCTATTGCGCTGGAGGATCAATGTGCTGACCCTGGGTGAGGAAGAGGCCCGGGCGATGGGCGTACATACAGGGGCGGTCCGTATGGTGGTGATCCTGTCGGCCACTCTGATCACGGCCTCCAGTGTCGCCGTCAGCGGTATGATCGGCTGGGTGGGGCTTGTAATTCCCCATTTGGCCCGGAAGCTGGCCGGTCCCAACTACAGCCGGCTGCTGCCGGCAACCATGCTGGCCGGGGCGATCTTCCTTTTGATCGTGGACAATGTGTCCCGGAATGTATGGGTGAGCGAGGTGCCGATCGGCATCCTGACGGCGTTGATCGGAGCTCCATTCTTTTTGAGCCTGATTCTGAAAAACGGAGGGAACAGCGGATGAGCATTCAGGTGGACCGGCTTCACTTCTCCTACCGGAGCAAGCAGGTGTTAACGGACATTACCTTTTCTGTGGAGGAGCCCTCCCTGTTATGTCTGTTAGGGCCAAACGGGGTAGGCAAAAGCACCCTGTTCCGCTGTATGCTGGGGTTACTTACGGGATATTCGGGGAGCATTACGGCGGAGGGGCATCCTATCCGCAGGCTAGATCCGGCGCAATTGGCCCGGTTGGTGGCATATGTGCCCCAATCCCATTCTCCGGCCTTCAGCTATTCGGTGCAGGACATGGTGCTGATGGGCACCGCCTCCCACTTTTCACTTATGTCTTCTCCCGGCCGGAAGGAGCGCGGGCTGGCGGATGAAGCCATGGGGCGGCTGGGAATTCTCTATCTGCGGGAGCGCAGCTTCCTGGAATTAAGCGGGGGTGAGCGTCAATTGGTGCTCATCGCCCGGGCCTTGGCCCAGCAGGCGCGGATCCTCTTCATGGACGAACCTACGGCCAATCTGGATTACGGCAACCAGCTCCGGGTGCTCCAGCGGGTGAAGGAGCTGACCCTGGACGGGTATACGGTAATCCAGTCTACCCATAATCCCGACCAGGCGCTGCTGTTTGCCGACCGGGTGCTGGCCATGAAGGATGGCCGGGTATTCGCGTGGGGAACACCCGGTGAGGTCATAAACGGAGAGCTGCTGAAGGAGCTGTACGGCGTGGATATTGCCTTGGAGCAGCTGTGCGGCGGAGCGGTTTCCGTCTGTATCCCGGGATTTGCCGTTCCGGCAGGAGCTGTGGGTGACGGTGAACGGAAATTAGCCGGTGTCAGCGGCTAGATCCGCTGCCTGGGGTTGCTAACGGAACTTAGCACATCAGTGGCTGGAAACCGTCGCCTTGACGTGCTAACGGAACTTAGCACATCAGTGGCTGGAAACCGTCGCCTTGGCGCGCTAACGGAACTAAGCGAGGCTCAGCTACCCGGGTTCCGCTACCACGACAGGCACCCGGTAGGCTAACGGAACTTTGCGACACTCGGAGGATGGAATCCGCAACCTCGACGCGCTAACGGAACTATGCGACCCTTAGAAGCCAGAATCCACTATTTCGACGCTCTAACGGAACTTATCGACGCTTAGCCTGCTTTTTCAGGCAAAATGGGGTGCAGAATGGGCGCTAAGAGTCGCTGAATTCCGTTACAAATCAAATTGGTTCAATTTCAGCTGCTAAGAGTCGCTGAGTTCCGTTAGCGTTTCGGCGGTTCCCTTCTGAGTTCCGTTAGCACTCCGTCGGTTCTCTTCTTTGTTCCGTAAGCTCTCCCACAGTTTGCTTCTCAAGGCTGTTAGCATTTCGACGGTTCTGTTAGTCCTCCGGCGATTCCACAAGTTTGTCTGCCTAGCCTTTATTTCGTGACAGTCTCCAACTATATAAAAGGAGTGAATCATATGAAATCAATATTTGTTGGAAATCGGTTACGTTCAGCGAAAATGGGTCTGGCAGCACTGCTATTGGTCACCTGGCTGCCCGCGTGCGGTACCTCCGGCAAGGAAACGCCGCAGGCCGCTCCAACAGTATCCCCTTCTGCCGCCGCAACAGCTGCCGTTAGTGCCCAGCCATCCCCTGCCGCTCCTGCCACTGTAACCTTCACCGACTCAGCTGGGCGGAAGGTAGAGCTTCCCAGCTCTATTGAACGGATTGCGCCCTCCGGTCAATTGGCCCAAATGGTGCTGTTTGCCCTGGCACCGGACAAGCTGGTGGGGTTGTCCAACAAGTGGAACGGCGATGCAGGGGCTTTTATGGATGACAAATATCTCAAGCTGCCGGTGTTCGGCCAGTTCTACGGCTCCGCCAATCTGAACAAGGAAGCGCTGGCCGCCGCCAAACCCCAGGTGATTATCGACATCGGCGAGAAAAAGAGCAGCATTGTGGAGGACATGGACGGCGTGCAGAAGCAGTTGGGCATCCCCACTATTTTTGTAGAGGCCACACTTTCGACCATGTCCACTGCTTATGATACCTTGGGCAAGATACTCGGAATGCCTCAGGAAGCCAAAACACTCTCCGATTACACCAAGGAAATATACACCACCACCACCGACACCATGAAGAAAATCGGTGATAAAAAAGTCAAGGTTCTGTACAGCCTGGGAGACACAGGCACCAATGTGATTGCCAAGGGCTCCTTCCATTCCGAGGTCCTGGATCTGATGGCTGACAATGCGGCAGTGGTGGATAATCCCTCCGGCAAAGGCACGGGCAACGAGGTGTCCCTGGAACAGATTGTCCAATGGAAGCCCGATGTGATATTGTTCGCCCCCAACAGCATGTACGGCAAAGCCTCCTCCGACCCCACCTGGAAAACCATGAAGGCCATCTCCGGCGGCAAATTCTACGAGGTTCCCGCCAATCCCTTCAATTGGCTTGGCTCCCCTCCCTCCATAAACCGATATATGGGCATGGTTTGGCTATCGGAGCTATTGTACCCAGATGCCTTTTCTTATGATATGAAAAAAGAAGTCAGCCGTTTCTATACCCTCTTCTACCACAGCAAGCCGTTGACAGACGAGCAGTACACAAGTTTAACCGGAAGGGCCATTCGCAAATAGGCAGCTTTTGTGCCAACTCAAAAAGCAGTCCTTTCCGCCGTAGACGGAATGGGCTGCTTGTGTTAACCCTTGAGCCTACGCTCTTGCCGGTAGTGACAGTGCACCTCAAAGATTCTTCTCCAGCAATGCTCCTACTCGTTGAGCCATAAAATCAGGTGGGTGTGGTCTTCCATTTTTGATCCACCATTCCACTACTCCTACGATAGCCGCTCCCAAAAATTGAATATCGACCTCTTCACCCTTCGGTAATCCTGATTTCCCCCCCAAAGAAATATCGTTTTCTTTCATTGTTAGCTTCTCGAGGAAAAATTCCAGGAGCCGATTGCGGAAAAAAGGCCCTCCTTTACTCGTCAATATGGCAGAAAAAAACAAAGAATGACTCTCCAAATATTCGAACCATAGTCCCCCCATACTCCTATAATCCATCTTATCCTCGGCCAGATCACAGAGCTCCTGCATCTCATGAATATGTTCTTCGATGAGCTTATCCAGAAGATCAAACTTATCCATATAATGAAGATAGATTGTTCTTCGGCTCACGTCTGCCCTTTCCGAGATGTCTTGTATCGTAATCTGATCAAAATCCTTTTCCATCATCAATTCAATAACTGCCGTTTTTATAGCATGCTGCGATTTGCGTATCCTTCGATCGAGCTTCAGCACGTGTATATCACCCGCTTCCCCTTAGCTATTTCACAGTAATCCAATATGTGTGAACTAATACACGGAATCATCTTTTTTAATAATTGTAGATTTTCAATTGTCTGCTTACAATTATACATAGATGTTTCTTATTATACTAGTGTGCATTATATTCAAAAATGAAGGGTAGGATTTTATGAAAATTGCGGTAATAGGTGCAACCGGTGCAACAGGAACGAAAGTGGTAGAACGGGCACTTGAATTGGGACATGAGGTTATAGCTGTGGCCCGCCGGCCGGAGCTCATTTCAGCTGCAGCACGCCTTACCTCCCGGAAGGGCGATGTCATGGACATTGATAGTGTGGCCAAAGCCATTGCCGGTGCAGAGGCAGTCATCACCTGCATCGGCCCAACCAGCACCTTCGCCCAGGGTGCCGGCAATTCGAAGGGAGTCCTGAATGCCGTTGCAGCGAACCTCTCCCCTGGTAGCGTTATGTCCTTAGGGATTCCAAATGTATTAGCAGCCTGTCAACGCGCCGGAGTGAAACGGTTAGTGATGCAAAGCGGAATTGGTCTGAGCGACGGGAAGGAACTATCTTTCAGTAACCGATTGACGTTAAGCGTGCACCGCCGCATCTTCACGAAGGCGGTCAAGGATAAGGCAATTGCGGAGAGTGAGGTGCAAAGGAGTAATCTGGATTGGGTCATCGTACGACCACCGGGTATGAAAGAAGGCCCCGCGACACGAACCTACACTGCAGGACCATGGGCACGGATTGCTGCATTCCAGCAGATTTCCTTCGCGGACTGCGCCGACAGTCTTGTTCGGGCGGCTGCCAGTGAACCGACATGGGTGAGGAAGATTGTGAATGTGGGCCGGTAACGATAACACTCCCAAAATCTGTACTAAGGCAAATGAACAAAAATGGAGATGCAAAAAGCAGTCCCCGCCGCCACCAACGGTAGGGACTGCTTTTTTGCGGCTAAACTTATTTCCTGCCTGCGATATCCTGCCGGACCAGTCCGAGCAATTCCTCCAAGGCCATGCTCCCCAAATCCCCGGCTTCCCGTTTGCGGACGGCAACCAAAGCCCCTTCCGCCTCCGCGTCCCCCACCACCAACATGTAAGGGACCTTTTCCATTTGAGCCTGGCGGATTTTGTAGCCCAGCTTCTCCCGGCGCAGATCCGCCTCTACCCGGATCCCCTCCCGCTGGAGAGCATCGCGCACCGACAGCGCATAATCCGCATGGGCATCCGACACCGCCAATACCTTCACCTGCACCGGGGCCAGCCAAGCCGGGAATGCTCCTGCGTAATGTTCGGTCAGGATGCCCATAAACCGGTCGATGGAGCCGTACACCGCACGGTGGATCACCACCGGACAATGTTTGCCGCCATCCTCCCCCACATAGGACAGTCCGAACTTCTGCGGCATCTGAAAATCCAGCTGAATGGTGCCGCACTGCCAGCTCCTTTTCAGCGCATCCCGAATGTGGAAGTCGATTTTCGGTCCGTAAAAGGCTCCATCCCCCTCATTGATCCGGTACGGCAGCCCTTCCTTCTCCAGTACATTGCGCAGCGCGTTCTCCGCCGCCTCCCACAGCTCCGGCGATCCCATGGAATCCTCCGGTCTGGTGGACAGCTCCACCTGGTAGGAGAAGCCGAACACGCCGTACACCTGCCCGATCAGTGCAATCACCCGGGCAATCTCCTCTTCGATTTGCTCCGGCCGCACAAACAGATGAGCGTCATCCTGGCAGAAGGTGCGGACCCGCATCATCCCGTTTAAGGCGCCGGAAAATTCATGGCGGTGCACCTGGCCGAACTCAGCCAGCCGTATGGGCAGCTCCCGGTAGGAATGCTGGCTGTTTTTAAACACCAGCATATGGCCCGGGCAATTCATGGGCTTCAAAGCAAACGCATCCTCATCCACCTGTGTGAAATACATGTTGTCCTTGTAGTGGTCCCAATGGCCGGAATGCTCCCACATACGCCGGTTCATCATTAAGGGAGAGCGCACCTCCCGGTAGCCCTGGCAGTTCTGGACATCACGCAGGAAGTTTTCCAGCTCCGAACGGACCACAAACCCATTAGGCAGATAAAAGGGCATGCCCGGAGCTTCCTCGGAAAACATAAACAGCTCCAGCTCCCTGCCCAGCTTCCGGTGGTCACGCTTCTGCGCTTCCTCCAGCAGGTGCAGATGCTCCTTCAGGTGGGCCTTCTTGGCGAAGGCAGTCCCGTACACCCGCTGCAGCATCCGGTTGCCGGCATCCCCCTGCCAATAAGCGCCTGCCGCATGAAGCAGCTTTACCGCCTTGATTCCGCCAGTGGACGAAAGCATAGCACCCTCCTGCAGATCCAGGAAATCCCCTTGGGCATAAAGGGAAAGCTTGCCGTCCTCCTGCAGGGGCAGACCGGCCAAAAGCTCCAGCTTATATGGCTCCCGGCGGAGCAGCAGGGCAGCATCCTCCCGGCTGACCAGCCGGCTGGCAATGGGGCGGTCCTCCCGGATAATCCGCTCCATTTCCTTCTCCAGAGCGGCAAGATCCTCTGCAACAAAGGGTTTTTCCACATCAAAATCGTAATAAAAACCATCCTCGGTAACCGAGCCAACACCTAATTTCACATGCTCCGCCCCGTACAGCTGCTTAACAGCCTGGGCCAGTACATAAGCGGCAGTTTGGCGTATGATTGACAACATGTTATTATTTTCCATTTTCGACTCCTCCAATTTTTCTTAGTGGATGAAAAATCAAAAAAACGCACTGTCCCTAAAAGGGACGAGTGCGTTCAGCTCGTGGTTCCACCCTGGTTCAACCTGGTCTACCTCCGCTTCCATACGGGGAAGCCGAAGCAGGATTCAGGTCCTTGAAGGAGTCCGTTAACGGAAGACCGGCCGGTACCGGATACTGCCGCAGCCACAGAGGCCCGGGGTTCACCGGTACTGCTCCAAAGGGGTAACCTGCACATCCGTAAGCCGGAGAAGCTTTCAGCCGGTGGCTTCTCTCTCTGAACGGCCCGTCAATGGCGGTCATGTCTTTGGTCAAGCGCATTGCAATATGAATTGAACTCATATTACCAGCGCCCGATACCAAAAGTCAAGAGGCACTCTCCCCCCATTAAGCCGGGTCCAGATATCCCTTTACCAGCCCCGGTGCCAGCGGCGACGGACGGTCGCAGGAGGTTTGCAGCTGCACATATTGTGCGCTGTCAGAGCTGGTATGGAAAGCATGCATCATCTCCAGCACATGCAGCGCCAGCTCTCCATTGGCCCTGTGGATTTCTCCCGTAATCAGGGACCGGGCCATATCCGCGACAGCAATCCCTCTGCTGTTCTCTTCGTAGGCATGGATCAGCGGAATTTCCAGTGCCTCCTTGCGTCCGGCTGGTTGCAGCAGAACAGGGCCGCCGAAGGTATTGGGATCGGGAACGTACAAGGTGCCTCCCGTTCCGTAAATTTCGATCCGCGGGAGCTTGCTGCTCCAGACGTCAAAGCTGGTGATCATGGTGGCAACGGCACCGTTTTGGTAGAAGATGGTTCCAGCTACATGCGTAGGCACCTCCACCGGGATCTTTTGGCCAAATTTTGGCGCGCTGGTTATGGTCCGCTCTTCATACGCCGCGGCGGTCATGCCGCAAACGGTCTTCGCCGGGCCCAACAGAGAAGCCAGTGCCGTCAGATAATACGGTCCCATATCGAACATCGGACCGCCGCCGCCCTGGTAATAGAACTCCGGCGCAGGATGCCAGCTCTCATGGCCGTGGCAGGCCATAAAGGCAGTTGCCGCCACCGGTCTGCCGATGTAGCCGTCGTCGATGAGCTTGCGGCAGAGCTGCAGCCCGGCGCCCAGGAAGGTATCCGGAGCGCAGCCCAGCATCAGCCCCTTCTCCTTGGCCAGCTGCACCAAAGCCTTGCCTTCCTCTAGAGACAGAGTAAGCGGCTTCTCCACATATACATGCTTGCCGGCCAGAAGCGCCTGCTTGGACACCTCGTAATGGTGCTTGGGCGTGGTCAGATTGACCACGATTTGGATATCCTCCCGGGCAAGCAGCTCGCTGGTGCCAAGTGCATGGGGAATGCCATACTGCTCCGCGGCGGCGGCAGCCCTGTCCAAATCCAGGTCGGAGCAAGCCACCACCCGGGTATTGGCGAAGGTTTGGGTCAAATTGGTGAGATAGATGCCGCTGATGTTGCCGCAGCCGATAATGCCGATGTTTATTTTGTCCATGTTTGCTCTCCTTCCCCCCTCCTGGCTGCCCACAAGAAGCCGCGGCGCATGAATTCCTTGGCTTCGGGAATATCAAACACATCCGCATGGTGGCCCAAGGCATTATAGAACACCTTGCCCTTGCCCCAGCGTTTGGTGTAAACCACCGGCATCACAATGCTGCCGTTGGCGGAATGGGCCCCCTCCGTTACCGGAAACGTGGTGGTAGCCAGCACCTGCACCGCCGGGTCCACATGCAGGTAATATTGCTCGGATATGACCGTAAAATCCTTGATACCCTCTACAATCGGGCTGGAGGAGGAAGCCACTATGTTCACCCGGTATTCCACTCCGTCGTTCAACGGATGGGCTACCCATTGCGACCCGGTCATAAATTGCCATTCGGTGCTGGAGCGGAAGGCGTCACACATCCCGCCGTGGCAGCCTGCCAGACCCACGCCGGACTCCACTGCCTTCATCACCGGCTCCAGCTGCTCCTTTTTGATTTCACCCATGGTCCAGACGGGAACAATCAGATCCAGACCCAGCAGCTTTTCCTGGTCAAGGAAGCTGTCCAGTGTATCGGAAATCTCCACCTCGAATCCTTCCTGCTCCAATATATCCGCAAAAATCCGGGAAACCTGATCAGGCTCATGCCCGTCCCAGCCACCTTTTACAATTAACGCCTGCTTTATCTGTGTCATCCTCAGCTCGCCATCCTTTCTGCCTCGTGCAGATCATTTGATTCGCTTTCATTGTACGCCCCAGCGGTGTGG
>JAEWMH010000211.1 GCA_023393235.1 Bacillota bacterium
GGTCCACCTTCATCACCTGGGCCTTGCGGCGCAGCTCATTCAGTTGCCCGACTGAGTGTTTGATCTCCACGTCCAGCTCTTCAATCTGCCGCTGCCGTCCCAGCAGGTTAGAGGATTTCTTCTGTAAGCTTCCCCCTGTCATGGAACCGCCGGGGTTCACCACGTCGCCCTCCAGGGTAACCACCCGGTACCGGTATTGGCAGCGGGCGGCGATCCGGTTGGCATCCTCCAGACGCTCCGCTACAATCACATTACCCAACAAGCTGCCTACAATATCAGCATACGCCGGAGCGAAGCTGACCAGATTAACCGCCAGCCCCACAAACCCGTCCATCCCCGAAATGGAACGGACCTCATGGTCCGGAACGGAACGGGCGCGGATGACATCCAACGGCAGGAAGGTCGCCCGTCCCAGCTGCTTGCGCTTCAGGAAGGCGATGGCCTCCCGGCCGTTGGCCTCGTTCTCTACCACCACATGCTGCATGGCTCCGCCAAGGGCGGTTTCCATAGCCAGCTCCACCTGGGCGGGCACCTTCACCAGCTCCGCAATAGCGCCGTGAATGCCCCGCAGTCCGTCCATCGGCCGGTTCTTCGCTTTCAGAACCTCCTTGACACCATGCATAAAACCGTCATAGTCATTCTGCATTTCGCGCATGGTATCCCGGCGGGAGGTGAGAGCGTCCAGCTTTTGCTCCCACTTGCGCACTGCCCCCTGAAGCTCCTCCAGAAGCCCCTGCCGCTCCCGCATACTCTGGGAAAGCTGCAGGAATTGGCTGCGCAGGTCCTCGGATTCCTTCTGGACGACGGAAAGCTCCTCCTCCAAAGCGGTTTTACGCCGCTCCAGCTGAGTAAGCTCCTCCTTCCAGCGGGCCCGCTCCTCATCCAACCGGCCGCCTCGTTTGGCCAGGCTTTCGATCTGCTGCTCCGCGTAACGGGCTTCATGTTTGGCCTGGGCCATTTTGTTCAGCGTATCCAGCAGCTCGCCCTTCAGGCGTTCTTCCTCATCGCTTTTGGTCCCTCCGGCAACGGCCAAGAGCTTCTCCTCTTCCTCCCGGAGTGCGCGTCTCGCCGAAGCCAGACGCTCCTTCACGTCCACCATAACGGCAGCAATCCGGGTAAGCTCGGCATTTCTTTCCGCCAGCCGCTTATCCTGGGATTCGGTCACCTGCTCCATCTGCAGCCGGTTGGCCGCCAGATTTTTGCCGCGCTCCCGCAGTACCTCGCCCTGGCCCTCGCATTTCTCAAACTCCTCGCTCAAGCCCAGCAGGGTTTCCTGCAGCTTCTGCAGCTCCTCATCGAGACGCCGGGTTTCCCACCGGTGGGTTTCCAGTTGGGCATCATGGGCATTCACCACTGTGGCGAGCTCCAGCTGTTCCTTTTTGAGCCCCTCCATCTTGGCGTTGGTCTCGGACCATTGGCTGTATATCTGGTCGATCTGATGCACATACACCGCAATTTCGCTGGCCTTGAGCACTTCCTTCAGTTCCTTGAACTTCACGGCCTTGCGGGACTGCTCCTGCAGCGGGGCGATCTGATCCTCCAGCTCGGACACCAGGTCATGGATCCGCAGCAAATTCTGCTCGGTATCCGAGAGCTTGCGCTCCGCCTCTTTTTTGCGGGATTTATATTTGACAATGCCGGAGGCCTCCTCAAAGATCCCTCTGCGGTCCTCCGACTTGGTACTCAGAATTTCCTCAATCCGGCCCTGGCCGATAATGGAGTAGGCTTCCTTGCCGATGCCCGTATCCATAAACAGCTCGGTGATATCCTTCAGACGGCAGGACTGCTTGTTGATGAGATATTCGCTGTCCCCGTTCCGGTGCACCCGCCGGGTAACCGTAACCTCGCTGTAGTCCAGGGGCAGCGCCCGGTCCTCATTATCCAGAGTCAGCGACACCTCGCTGAAGTTCACGGCCTTGCGGGCATCGCTTCCGGCAAAAATCACATCCTCCATTTTGCCGCCGCGGAGCGACTTGGCGCTCTGTTCGCCCAGCACCCAGCGGATGCCGTCGGAAATATTGCTTTTGCCGCTGCCGTTAGGTCCGACGACCGCAGTAATGCCACGGACAAATTCCAGCTCCGTCTTGTCCGCAAAGGACTTAAAGCCCGCCAATTCGATACGCTTCAAAAACATGTTGTGCGTTCACCTCACAGCTATTGTAACATAACCCGCCCGGTTAAAAATAGGCACTCTTACCCGCTTCACCCAGCCTTGCGGGCGGCTTAAAACCACGCTGGAGGCCTATCCCCCTCGCTTAAGATCCGGCACCGCCTAAAGCCAAAGGGATAGAAAGGATTCAAGCATCCTCACCCTTGCCCAACTGAGACAACGCCTTGGCGGCCGCCTCCTGCTCTGCTTCCTTCTTGGAGCGACCAGTCCCTTGGCCGAGCAGGCGCCCATCCATCCAGACCTCCGCCAGAAACTCCTTCTCATGAGCAGGCCCGCGCTCGTCCACAATCCGGTATTCCAAAGAAGCGCTGCCCTGCTGCTGCACCAGCTCTTGGAGCTGGGTTTTGTAATCCGCCATTTGGCTTTTGCCTTCCCAGTAAATATGCGGGAACATATGGGCCCTCAAGAAGGTTTGAACTGCCGCTAGCCCCTGATCCAAGTACAAGGCCCCGATAAACGCCTCGAACACGTCTGCCAGCAGAGCGGGGCGGGATCTCCCGCCGGTCATTTCCTCCCCTTTGCCCAGGAGCACAAAATCCCCAAAGCTTAAAGCCACCGCATGTGTCACCAGCGAAGGCTCACAGACAATGGAGGCCCGCTGCTTGGTCAGCTCTCCCTCAGAGCGCTCCGGGTACTTGGCGTACAGGAACTCCGATACCGTCAATTCCAGTACCGCATCTCCCAGAAACTCCAGCCTTTCATTATCGTTACTCACCGTCATCCGGTGCTCGTTTACATAAGAAGAATGGGTAAAGGCCTGCCTCAGCAGCTCCGGATTGCGGAATGACACCCCCAGCTGCTTTTCCAGTTTTCTCAAATCGCTTCCCACGGTTAATCCCTCCCCGGTTCAATGAAAACGCAAGCGGAGTTGAGCCGCCTTGCAGCCCCCCGCTTGCGTGTTCGCGAACCCGTATCTCATGCAGCACGCCATGCGGCGGTTGCTTACGCTTCGTATTTCTTCAATATGATCGTGGCATTGTGTCCGCCGAAGCCGAAGGAATTGGACATAGCCGCCTTAACCTCCGCCTTGCGGGGGGTGTTGGGCACATAGTCCAAATCACATTCTTCATCCGGGTTGTCCAGATTAATGGTAGGCGGAATTATGCCGTTCTTCAGGGTCAGGGCAATAATAACGGCTTCCACACCGCCAGCGGCTCCCAGCAAATGTCCGGTCATGGACTTGGTGGAGCTGACCGGAACCTTATAGGCATAGTCGCCGAACACGGACTTCACTGCAGCCGTTTCCGCTTTATCGCCCGCACCGGTGGAGGTGCCATGGGCGTTGATATACCCGATGTCTTCGGGCGCCATACCCGCACTGCGCAGGGCATGCTTCATGCACCGTGCCGCACCTTCTCCTCCTGGCGCCGGATCGGTCATATGATGTGCATCGGCGCTCATGCCGTAGCCCACCACCTCCGCATAAATCCGGGCACCGCGCTTCACCGCATGCTCCAGGGATTCCAGCACCAGAATGCCGGAGCCCTCGCCCATCACAAAGCCGTCCCGGTCCTTGTCAAAGGGCCGGCTGGCCTTCTCGGGCTCGTCATTGCGGGTGGACATGGCCCGCAGGGCACAGAAGCCTGCCATCCCCATAGGAACGATTGTCGCTTCGGCACCGCCGCAAATCATGACGTCCGCTTCTCCGTCCCGGATCAGCCGGAAGGAGTCGCCAATGGAGTGCGTTCCCGTGGCACATGCGGTAACCGCCGTGCTGTTGGGGCCTTTGGCTCCGGTTAGCATGGAAATCTGGCCGGAGGCCATGTTGGCAATCATCATCGGGATAAAAAACGGGCTGACCCGCTTGGGGCCCTTCTCCATCAGAATGGTATGCTGCTCTTCCCAGGTTTGCAGGCCGCCGATACCGGAGCCCACATACACGCCTACCCGCTCGGGATCGGCATTCTCGCCGATGGAAATTCCTGCATCCTTCAGTGCAGCCTGGCTGGTCACCACGGCAAATTGCACGAAGCGGTCCATCTTGCGGGCTTCCTTGCGGTCCAGATAATCCTCCGGGTTAAAATCCTTAATGGAAGCGGCGATTTTCGTCGGATAATCGCTGACATCCATACTCTCCACAAGGGACACGCCCGACTTGCCTTCCATCAAATTCCCCCAGAAGGTGTCCAGTTCGCGGCCCAATGAAGTCATTACGCCCATTCCGGTCACTACAACTCGTTGCGTCAACTTCTATCACCTCGGTATCCATGCGTTATGGTCAAAAACAGGTACAAGCCTCATCTATATGGAACCCCTTCCCGTCCGGAGGGGCCGTTGCTGCATTCAGTAGCGCTTTCAGGCGCGGGTCAGACCAACGAGGACAAGTCCCGTTGTCATAATAACAAACGGGACTTGGTGCTCTTCTTACGCATGAGATTTTATGTAATTTACTACTTCTCCCACAGACGTAATCTTTTCTGCATCCTCATCGGAAATTTCCAGATCGAACTCGTCTTCGAGTTCCATCACTAATTCTACTACGTCGAGAGAATCAGCGCCCAGGTCATCTTTAAAAGAAGCTTCCAGGGTGACTTCTGCTTCATCCACCCCTAAGCGGTCGACGACGATTCGTTTTACACGATCCAAAATATCGGACATCCGGTTCACCTCCTCTTTGGTATTATACGAGAATTAAAATCAAAATGCCATATCCCGCGGCAAAATATGTAGGGGTATCAACCCATGTACATGCCGCCGTCTACATGGAGGGTCTGCCCGGTGAGATAAGACGCATCCTCCGAAGCCAGAAAACGCACCACACGGGCGATTTCTTCAGGCCCGCCCATACGGCCAAGCGGGATCTGGGGAAGGAGCGCCCCCTTCTGCTCGTCGGAGAGCTTATCCGTCATGTCCGTGGCAATGAAACCCGGAGCCACGGCGTTAACTGTAATCCCGCGGCTGGCCAACTCTCTGGCTGAAGCCTTGGTCAAGCCGATGACCCCTGCCTTGGCAGCTACATAGTTGGCTTGCCCGGGATTGCCCAGGGCGCCTACCACCGAGGAAATATTGATAATTCTGCCGGAGCGCTGCTTCATCATCGGCCGGGTGACCGCTTTGATGCAGTTGAAGACACCCTTCAGGTTGGTGTTGATAACCTGATCGAATTCCTCTTCCTTCATCCGCATAATCAGGTTGTCCCGGGTAATACCGGCATTATTCACCAGAATATCGATATGGCCAAAGGCTTCGATGGTTTGGCTGACCATCTGCTCCGCTTCTGCCGCATTTCCCACGTCGGCCTTGATGGTAATGGCACGCCGGCCCATACCTTCGATTTCGCGGGCAACGGCGGCTGCCGCCTCCTCGCTGCCTGCGTAGTTCACGGCCACATCCGCGCCCGCCGCCGCCAGCTCCAGAGCAATGGCCCGGCCGATACCCCGGGATGCCCCGGTAACAAGGGCTGTTTTACCGGATAGCATAAGCGATCCCTCCTAAGAGTTTTTGCGCCAGCAAAAACTGGCTTCGTAAGCTTTACAACGCGAAAGCGTTGACTGCTTCCAGGCTGTTCAGGGAATAGGTGGTTACCCCTTTGTCCGTCTTCTTGATCAATCCCGCCAGCACGCTGCCGGAGCCGATCTCGATAAAGGTGTCCACTCCCTGGCCAATCAGCCAGGTGACGGTATCTTCCCACAGGACGGGGGAATACACCTGCTCCACCAGCAGCCTGCGGATATCCTCGGGCTCGGTTACGGGACGGGCCGTCACATTGGCCACCACCGGCACTTCCGCAGTGGTAACAGGGAGAGCGGCCAGCACTTCAGCCAGCTTCTCGGCAGCAGGCTTCATCAGCGAGGAATGGAATGGACCGCTGACCTCCAGCGGAATCACCCGCTTGGCTCCGGCCTCCTTGCCCCGCTCCGCTACCGCAGCCACCCCTTCTTTGGTGCCGGAGACTACAATCTGTCCCGGACAATTCAGGTTGGCCAGTTCCACAGCTCCCACCGAGCTGCTGACTTCCGCGCACAGGGCGGCCAGCTCCTGGCGGCCCGCCCCCAGCGTAGCGGCCATGGCGCCTTGTCCACCCGGCACGGCCTGCTCCATGAGCAGACCACGTGCGCGTACGGTGCGGATAGCGTCCTCGAAGCTTAACGCTCCAGCAACAGCCAGCGCGCTGTATTCGCCCAAGCTGTGTCCGGCCACATAATCGGGGCGGATGCCCTTTTCCCGGAATACCTGATACAAGGCCAAGCTGGTGGCAACCAGTGCAGGCTGGGTATTGGCGGTTTGCTTCAACTGCTCCTCGGGACCGCCGAAAACCAGCTCTGTCAACGGGAAACCCAGCACCCGGTCCGCCAGCTCAAACACCTCTTTTGCCCCGGCATGGGCTTCATACGCGTCCTTGCCCATCCCAACGGCTTGGGCTCCCTGGCCGGGAAATACAAATGCGATCTTACCCATTATCGCCACTCCTTATAAATCAATTCGGTAGTCTTGGTTTCCGGGGGCTCCCCCAAAAGTAATCGGCATTTACTACAGAGCTTCGCTTCACTTTTGGGGGAAACGGGTTACCAGCGGATCGCTGTGGCTCCCCAGGTCAAACCGCCGCCGAAGCCTACCAGCACGACGCAATCTCCCGGCTTGATCCGGCCTTCCTCATCGGCCTCCGCCAGCGCCAACGGTATGGAGGCGGCGGACACATTGCCGTACTTGTGCAGGTTGATCATGCACTTCTCCTCCGGCAGATTCAGCCGGTGCACGGCAGATTGAATGATCCGGATATTGGCCTGGTGAGGTACCAGGAGATCAATATCGGACTTCTCCAACCCGGCTTTGCGCAGAGCCTCCTCCGCCGCATTGCCCATGATGCGCACGGCGAACTTGAATACCTCGCTGCCCGCCATATAAATGTAGTGCTGCTTATTGTCCACCGTGCTCTGGGACGATGGCATCCGGGAGCCGCCGCCGGCCAGCTTCAGGAGTTCGCCGCCGGAGCCGTCCGCCCCCAGCTCAAAGGACAGGAAGCCCCGGCCCTCCGGCACCTCGCCCAGCACCACTGCACCCGCGCCGTCACCGAACAGGATGCAAGTATTGCGGTCGGTATAGTCCGTAATTTTGGACAGACACTCCGCACCGATTACCAGCGCATTCTTATACATGCCGGTGGCGATGAAGTTGGAGGCGCTGGCCAGGCCGTAGATAAAGCCGGAGCAAGCGGCGGACAGGTCAAAAGCAGCCGCTTTCTTCGCACCCAGACGGTTCTGGAGAATACAGGCCGTGGACGGGAATGCGGAGTCCGGCGTTATGGTAGCCACGAGGATCAAATCCAGATCCTCCGGGGCAAGATTGGCTTTTTTCAGGGCAATCAGCGCCGCCTCATAAGCCAGATCGGAGGAAGCTTCATCCTCCCGGGCGATATGGCGCTCCTTCATGCCGGTACGGGTGACGATCCACTCGTCGTTGGTTTCCACCATTTTTTCCAGGTCGGCATTGGTAAGGATCTTCTCCGGCACATACTTGCCTGTGCTGAGAATCCCGACAGACTTCATATTCATATTCATTCTGCTCCCTTCCTGCTGGCGATCTCTGCTGAAATGGCGCCTACCAGGTTATGTTCCAGAGCCAGCCGCGTCTGGCGGACCCCGTTCTTCACAGCCAACGCATCGGAGGAACCGTGGCTTTTCATCACCAGCCCTTTAAGTCCCAACAGCGGCGCGCCGCCATGTTCCTTGTAATCCAGTTTTTTCTTGAAGCTGCTTAACCCCGGCTTCAGCACCGCGGCAGCCAGCTTGCTCAGGAAGGACTTGGTGAACTCCTCCTTCAGCACGGAGAAAATCGCACCTGCCGTCCCTTCCAGCGACTTCAGCAGGATATTGCCCACAAAGCCGTCGCATACCAGCACGTCGCATTCCGCCCGGAGCACATCCCGGGCTTCTACATTGCCCACAAAATGGATGGGCGCATTCTCCAGAAGGGGATAAGCCGCTTTGGTCAGCTCATTCCCCTTGGCCGCTTCAGTGCCCACATTCAGAAGACCGACCCGCGGCTTGGCCACACCATGAACCGCCTGCCGGTACATACTGCCCATAATGGCATACTGCAGCAGGTTTTCGGGGGTGGCGTCCATATTGGCGCCCAGATCCAGGGCAAGCACACCCTTGCCGTCCAGGGTAGGAATCATCGGTGCCAAGGCGGGGCGCTCAATGCCTTCCATACGGCCAACAACCAGCAGGCCCGTGGCCATAAGCGCTCCGGTATTGCCCGCCGAAATCATGGCGTCCGCTTCATTTTCCTTTACCAGCCGGCCGGCCACTACCATGGAGGAGTCCTTTTTGCGGCGCACGGCCTTCACCGGCTCATCCTCCGCCTCCACCACCTCAGAAGCGTGCCGGATGCTCAGGTTGGAAGGCATCTCCGGCAGCAGGGAACGGATGGTATCCTCCGGACCCACCAGAATAATCGACGTATCCGGCCATTCCTTAGCCGCTGCAAGAGCACCCTCCACCACTGCCTTGGGAGCATGGTCCCCGCCCATGGCATCAATTGCGATCCGCATCCCGTAATCCCCCTTCATCCGTGTCCCCTGGTATAGCAATCGGCATGGCTTCCTCCGACTGACGTTCTTTATAAGAATGATAAATCAGAAACCGGCCTTCAAACACCAGATCGTCCTGCACGTAGCTTTTGACCTCTACCCGCGCCTTTCCCTTGGACAGGGAGAGCACGTACGCTTTGGCGATAACCCGTTCACCCAGCTTCACAGTCCGGATAAACCGGATGTCCGCCGATGCGGTTAAGGCCACCTCGTCGTTAATAACCGCAACCGCCAGAGAGTTGGCCTGGGAAAAAATATGATGCCCACGGGCGATCTGATTGCGTAAAAACACATGCTCCTCGCGGATTTCGAACATGGAAATGCCGCTTTTGTCCAACTGCAGATCAATCACTTCACCAATGACCTCATCGGGCCCGATAGAGCGCACCTGGTCATAGGATTGCTCGGCCATAGCCTTGATCCGCTCCCGCAGCTCCGGAATCCCCAGCTCCAGCCGGTCCAGCCGGATGGTCTGGATGCTGACATGAAAGGCCTTCATCAGCTCCTCATCCGTCACAAACGGGTTTTCCTTTATCAATATCGCCAGCCTTTCCTGGCGCTCTCGCTTGGGCATCCGTACGATGGCGCAACACCGCCTTCTTTAACTTTCCAATCCGCAACAGGTCTAATATTACATCTTTTTGGTACCGCTCGTCGAGTATTATCCACGGCACTGTGCGCCGGAGTTTTGCTATGTAGTTTTAATACCTGGTGCTAAATTGTAGTATAACGAATTATCCGCAAAAAGAAAAGCCCCCCTTAAGGGAGGCTCCGGAATTGCAGAGACGTGGATGGAATACGTCATCGGAAGACGTTATTGGGCAGAAAGCGGCTCTACCGATTCGGCCATTCGGATCAGTTGGCTGTTATCCAGCTTCACGCCGGATTTTCCGGTCATAATGCTGTACAGGACGCCGTCCTTCTCCCAGTCAATGGTCTTGCCTCCTACGATCACAGCATCGGCTCCGCTTACCCTCACCTGTTCCACTTTATGCTCGGTGGACATGGCATAGGCGGTTTCTTCATCCGCATGCCGTTCCTGGATATGGATGGTTTTGCCCGTAGCCGGGTTCAGATAATACACGTCCAGGTACTTATCCCCCTTTTTGTACACCTCGGCCCGGTCAAATACAAAGCCCTCCGGCACATAAGTGGGCAGCCCCGCTTTAAAGGCGGTATATTCCGGAATGTCCGCTGCATCCGCAATCCGGATGACTTCTGAAGCCGTTTGTTCTTCCATTTGCTTCCGGGTAATGATCTCCCCGTTGGCGACACCTGCTATTTCCTCACCATCCGCGGTATAAAAGGGTTTTTCGTGCCCTACCCAATCCTCTACCGGCTTGCCGTCCTTGGTGAAGATTTTGCCCTTCAGCTCAACGGGAAAAGGCCTTGACTCCGGCGGGGTTTCCTCCATCTGGGAGACGGTGATGTGTCCCAGCGAAATGGTACGGACCACGGACCGCATCCAATCTCCGGCGAAGGAGGTGGGTGCAAGCAGCAGCACGGCCAGCAGGCAGGAAGCGGCGGCTATTGCACCGGTTCTGGCCAGCCTCCGCCGGGGAGTCCGCCGGGGGCTCGTACCGCCGGGTTGAGCAGCCCTGAGGACCCGTTGCCGCACGGCATCCTTATGTTTTCCGCTGGTACGGACGGCACCGGATAATGCTACACCCAGTTCCAGCATACCGGTATATTCCTTGGTCAAATCCGCTGATTGGGGGACACTCCCCTTTTCCAGACAGGCATCCAGCTCTTTCACAAAGTTGCGTATCATTCTTTTTTCACTCATGGCAGCCCTTCCTCTCCAGTTCCGCTCTCAGTTTTTTCATGGACCGGTACAGCGTTACACCCACATTGCTTTCGCTCATTCCAGCAAGCTTGGCAATCTCTCCGTTCTTGAGCTCCGCTCCGAACTTCAGCGCCAGAATGCTGCGTTCCTTCGGCTTGAGCACAGACAAGGCCTGGAGCAGGCTGTCCTTGGCCTCTCCGGCAAGAGCCATAGCCTCGGGGGTTTTGCCGGCGGATGCCGCGTTTTTTATCGCCTCCAGCGAAAAAAACCTCCGCCTCCGTTGTTGGCGGCCGTAATCATTGACGGCGTTCTTGGCAATCGCAAACAGCCACACCTCAAACGGCGCCTTATCCTCCCGGAAGGAAGCGAACCGGCCCATCACACGTTCGAACACCTGGCTTGTCAGATCCTCGGCCGTGTACTCGCACATTACCCGGTAGCGGATGTAGCGGAACACACGCTCATAATACAGCTCGAAGACCGCTCCGAAGGAGGCTTGCGGCGAACCTGCGGCATTTGCCCTTTCCTCTGCTGCGTCGCATATCTCCTCCGCAAGCGCCAGAGGTATGGTTTGCGGCTGTGTCATCCTTGTCCCTTCTTTCTGCTTGCGTTTCATCCTTGCGCTGTATGTGCTTGAACCTCCGCGGCTTTGATGGCAGGGCGCCCTGTGCCACAGCCGGCGGCTGTCCTTTCCCATACACCAGTTAATACGCCGGGGGTCCCATTCCATTACATAATGAGGGTAAAAAACAGCAAAAAAGCGCTCCACCCGTTAAGGGGGAGCGCTTCATGCGCTAGGAAGCGAGATTATTGCTTAATAATCTCTCTCTTCTTGTAAGTTCCGCAAACTTTGCACACCCGGTGCGAAAGTTTCAATTCGCCGCATTGGTCGCATTTAACCATGCCGGGGACTTCCAATTTGAAGTGAGTACGGCGCTTGTCGCGACGAGTCTTGGAAATTTTTCTAAAAGGGACTGCCATGTTCCCACCTCCTTCAACAAATTGCCATTCATAACCGCCTGAAGCAGTTATTGCTTAAAAAAATCAGCCAGTCCCGCCAGCCGCGGATCAACGTTGTCATTGCTGCAGCCGCAGGGCTTGTCGTTAAGGTTGAGCCCACATTGGGGGCACAGACCCTTGCAGTCGGAACTGCAGACAGGAGCCAGTGGCAATGACAGCCACACCGCTTCTTCCACATAGGGATCCAGCGTAATGTGATCGTCCGTCACCAGATGCACTTCGTCCTGATCTTCCTGGGGGACAGCGTCAGGCCGGGATGCGAACCGTTCCCGGAAGGGAACTGTAAGGGTCTCATCCACAGGGGTCAAACAGCGGGAGCATAGAGAGTGAACCTTGAAGCGGAGTGTCCCTTCCACCTCAGCCAATCCCCCTTGGGAATGGGCGCTAAGTTCGGCTTCCAGCTTGCCCACAATCTGAATGTCCTCGCGCCCGGTAAAAACGCCGGAGAGATCGAAGACGCCCTTGAGCGCAACAGAAGCATTTTTTTGAGCTAATTCCCGGATGCTTATCATCATTGTTATCACCCCAAACAAACAAAATTTATTATATCGATTTTCAGTAGGTTTTGTCAACGCCTCATTCAAGATTTGATAAGAAAAATGTGGTATATTCTTAAAGTATGGCTAAAAGAACGGGATAAAATGCAGTGTTAGTTGGAGGACCGTCATGAAAACAGTCGGTATTATTGTTGAATATAACCCGCTGCATAATGGGCATGTGCATCATTTTGAGGCGTCTAAACAGGCCGCCGGGGCGGAAACCTGCATTGCCGTGATGAGCGGGCATTTTTTGCAGCGGGGCGAACCCGCCGTCGTCAACAAATGGGCCCGCGCCGAAATGGCCCTCCACATGGGCGCCGACGTGGTCATCGAGCTGCCGGTGGCCTATGCCTGCCAGCCTGCAGAATGGTTCGCCTACGGCGCAGTCAGGCTCCTGGACGCCACTGGCGTGGTGGACGCGCTGTGCTTCGGCAGTGAAGAGGGGGCGCTGGAGCCGCTCTCCCGTCTGGCCGGATTGCTGCACCGGGAGGACGGCGCCTTCCGCAGCCTGCTGCAGGAGGAGCTGAAGCAAGGCTCCAGCTACCCGGCTGCTTATGCCGCAGCTGTAAGCCAGTTCGGCTTAAACAATGGGGCTGACAGACCCCTGCCTCCCTTGGACCAGCCCAATACCATTCTGGGCCTGCATTATATGCTGGCGCTGCAGCGTCTGCAAAGCGCCATTGTGCCGCTGACGGTTGCCCGGCGGGAAGCGGGCTTCCATCAAACTGACATTACAGGAGCGTCCATTGCCAGTGCCACTGCCCTGCGCAAGCTTCTGTTCCGCTCGGGCTGGCAGACACCGGATAAAGAAGCCTTAATGACAGTTGCTCCTTACGTCCCGCCTTATACGCTGGACATCCTCTTGCGGGAGTATGATGCAGGACGGGGGCCCATGTGCTGGGAGCATTACGCGCGGCCCCTCTTCACCCAGCTGTTGTCCCGGCCAGAGGAGGAGCTTCGGCTGCTCCATGAGGTTACTGAAGGATTAGAGCACCGGATCAAACACAGCTTGACCCAACTGCCGGCAGATGCCGCCTCCCCAGTTGAATCGCTATTGGATTTGCTCAAAACCAAACGTTATACCCGCACCAAGCTTCAGCGGATGCTCCTGCGGATTCTGCTGGGACACCCCAGCTTCAGCCGGGAGAGCCTGCAGGCCGGTCCTGCCTGCATCCGGGTGCTGGGCTTCAGCTCCAAGGGAAGAGCGCTGTTGAAGCGGATGCGCACAGCTGCCTCCTTACCCGTTATTACCCGCGCCGCCGCCGCGGAGGATCCCGCATGGCTCGGAATGGATATCCGGGCAAGCGCCGTCTATAGCCTGGGCTACCGGGAGCTGGATACATCCCAGTGGCAGCGGGATTTCACACAGCCTCCGCTGCAGCTGGACCGGGAGTAGCGGCTGTCTTCATGCTCCGAACGGAGCCGTAAGACCGGTTTGAAAGACAGTCCCTTGAGCATATTCGATGAAACCTCTACCCCGCTGCTTTGGGCGGCAGACTCTCCAGGTAGGCAATAGCCTCCTGGAGGGTGCCTACCTCCACCACCTTCATGGACGTATGCAGCTTGCCGGCCTGTTTCCTGGCTTCACCGGCGGCCTGTTCGTCTCTGGGCACAAACAGGATATCCGCTCCTGCCTTGTGGGCAGCGGAGACCTTGTGGCGGGCGCCGCCAATGGCTCCCACCACACCCTCTGGATCGATGGTGCCTGTCCCGGCTATGGTATACCCGCGGGACAGATCATCGGGCAGCAGCAATCCGTAAGTTTCCAGGGCGAACATAAAGCCTGCCGAAGGCCCCCCGATATCCCCTGCCTCAACGGTTACCGCTTCAGTCTGCCTGGAGGCCTGAACGGCCTTGCGGTCAGCTGTAACAATACCGATTCCAAGCTTGCCTCTTCCCTCCGCCTCTAACGGCAAAGCCCGCAGAGTAAAGGAAGCCTCCATGGCCACGCCTCCCCGCTTATAGGTCAGGCGAACCGCATCCCCTTCTTTTTTGCCGGAGAGAATGGAATCGAGCTTGCGTCCCGCATCCACAGGAATACCGTCCGCCCTCAAAATCACATCCCCCGGCTCCAAAACTCCCTCTGCCGGCAAACCTGCCGCCGTACTCAGCACCACAATCCCCTTGCTGGCGATGGTGTAGGCAATTCCCGCAGCCCGGTAAGCCGCTTGTACAGCATTGGACTGGGAGGTCAGCATCACCTGGTGCTGGCGCTCCCCATACTCCTCCTCCGATTCCCCCGGCTGGCGAACGGAGGTTTGCCGGTGCACCTCATATCCCTTGAAGCGGGCTTCCACCATTTTGGCCAACGTGGCATTGCTTACACCAACGGTGGTCAAAAGAAACCTGCCGGTTTCCGGGTAGCCGCCCCCCTGGACATGAACCATTCCCTGCAGGTCATCCGCCGTGCCCGGCTGGAAGATGTAGTAGGGCAAAGGAACAAATAATGTAACATAGCAAAATACCAACGCCAGAAATCCGGAAATAACGGCGCGAGCTGCTGACAGCGTCCGCCCGTTGTCCATCGTTTTCACGGCCGATCCCATTCCTTCCCCCGCCGGTGTCGTCAGGGCGGGTAATGTTGGCCTTAAGCGGGCTTGGTCTATTCATCCTCCGAACGGCGTACATATGGAACAAACGCATGATCGGAAGGTGATTGCATATGCAATCGGGAAATAAACGCAGCCGCCAATACATGTATACCCTATTCCTGGGTCTTGTGACCGCCGCTTTCGTCGTTTCGGTCATCACTTACCCCGAACAAGCCTTCCAAGCCTCCCTGTCGGGGCTCCGTCTGTGGTGGGATTGGGTATTCCCTGCGCTTTTGCCCTTTTTTATTATGACGGAGTTGCTTCTGGGCTTCGGACTTGTGCATGGCCTGGGGGTATTCCTGGAGCCGCTGATGCGCAAGGTCTTTCGCCTACCAGGCTCCGGGGGCTGGGTGCTGGCTTCAGGCATTGCCGGCGGTTACCCCTTGTCTGCTGACGCTGCGGCCAAGCTGAGCCAGCAGCACGGGGTGAGCTCCGCCGAAGCGGAGAGACTGGCGGCGTTGGGCCACTTGGCCAATCCGATGCTTATAGTGGGTGTGGTGGGTGCGGGCTTTTTACACAGTCCCGAAAGCGGCATCTTACTGGCCATTATCCATTATCTGTCCGCTCTTATTGCCGGCTTCTGCACACGTCAGCGGGGCAAACAAGCACCGCAGGCGTCCGCAGTACGCCTCCGCCGGCTTCCGCACAAGGCCCTCCGCGCCATGGAGGAGGCCCGCCTCAATGACGGCCGCGTTTTCGGCAAAATGCTGGGCGACTCCGTCACCCAGTCCATTTACGCTCTGCTTCTTATCGGCGGTCTGATCATGGCTTTTTCCGTAGCCGTACGGCTGGCCGGGCTATTCCTGGGCTCAAGCCCCGCCGCCCAGTGGTTCCTCCAGTTGGCCCCCGGCGTGCTGGAGCCCCATCTCGGGGCTTATGCATACAGCACGATCGCCTCTTGGGCGCCTGCCCTCCGCGCCGCTGCCATTGGTGCGGCACTGGCCTGGAGCGGCCTGTCGGTTCATGCCCAGGCAATGGGCTTCATGCAGCCTGCCGGGCTCCGCTACCTGCCCTTCCTCCGCTTCCGGCTGCTGCACAGCGCCCTTGCAGCGGTCATTACCCTGCTGGTCTGGCAGCCCCTGACCGGCTTCATTCAAGGCACGGAAACGGTATTTTCTCCGATAAACGGCTGGGAGACGGCCTCCCGGCTGGGCGAAGCCTTCGGGCTACGGGAAATGGGAGCCGTGTGGGGCGCATCCCTCATCCTGCTGGGACTGGTGCTGGGCGTGATGCTTCTGCTGTCTCTGGTCATCCGGCTTTTGGAGCAGGCTGCATCAGCAGGACGGCGTCCCCGGTAGGGGAACGGTGAAAGCCTCACTCTTTTTGCCGCCCAACTAGCGCTGGGTTGAACTCTAACGGACCACAGCGCCGTTATTGGCACCTAAAACGGAGTTGAGGAATTCTAACGGACAGGAGCGCCGCTATTAGCCCCGGCTCCTGCCTTTTCCGGTCATTTTAGCCAGAATAGCGGCTGTAGTGGCCGTTAGAATTCCAAAAGCATCAAATCAGCGCCAATAACGGCTGTAGCTTCCGTTAGCCCTTCCGCTGTAACACTTGCGCAACCTTAGCTTCCGTTAGCTCTTCCACCCTACCGCTAGCGTTGCTCCGGCTCCCGTCAGTCCCTCCGATCTACCGTTTGCGCAGCTCCTCAAACTTGGTCCGAAGAGCTTTCTCCACCACATCCGGAACCAGGTCCTCTACAGGACCGCCGAACATGGCCACCTGTTTGACTACACTGGAGCTCAGGTAAGAATACTGGGTGCTGGACATCATAAAGAAGGTTTCAATCTCGCTGGACAGCTTCCGGTTCACCGAAGCCATCTGCAGCTCATATTCAAAATCAGACACCGCCCTAAGTCCTTTAATGATGACATGGGCGTTTTTTTTGTGGATGTAATTCACCAGCAGGTCGTCGAAGCCGTCCACTTCCACATTGGGGATATCTTTGGTTACCTCTACCAGAAGCTCCATCCGCTGCTGCACCGTGAATAGCGGAGACTTGCTGGCATTGTTCAGCACCGCCACAATTACCTTATCGAATACCTCCGCGGCCCGGTGGATAATGTCCAGGTGACCGTACGTCACCGGATCAAAGCTTCCCGGACAAACAGCAATGGTTGGCTCATGCCCCAAACGTTTCATCGCAATACACTCCTTTTTTTCAGCCGCGTTTCTATGTAATCACCGGTTACGGTGTTTCCTAACATCATCCGGCCTGCGGCAGGGACCGTGTTATTCGAACTCAGGATTCCATTCCTTGCGGCAAATCCCCTTGCTGATAATCATAAATGGCCACGGCCGTCTCCCCGTAAAGGGCCAGCCTGCGGCATTCAAACGGGCCGAACGCCTCCGGATAACGGAAATCCGAAGCATGCTCTACCAGCACCACCGCCTCCGGGGCCAGAAGCCCGAGGTTATGCATCTCTTCCATCAGCTTGTCGGCTGTTTTCATCCGGTACGGAGGATCAAGAAATACCAGCTCGAAGCGGTTTTCGCCTTCCTTCTTGGCCAGCACCTTCAGCGCCCGCTCCGCCTCATTGCGGTATACCTCCGCCACC
>JAEWMH010000089.1 GCA_023393235.1 Bacillota bacterium
GATTAAGAGTCGGTTGCTCTGCCATTGAGCTACGGATCTGCAATATGGGCACTGCCGCTGGTAAAAAGGTGGTGCTATAGACCCGGTGGGGGTCGAACCCACAACCTACCGATTAAGAGTCGGTTGCTCTGCCATTGAGCTACGGATCTGCATGTTTTGCGCTTGTTTGTCAGGCTTTCTTGTTGGGCGCAAGAAGTAATATACCACGGTCAAAAAACAATGTCAAACCTTTTTTTACAAAAGTTTTTTCATATTCGACAAGAACTCCCATGCAAGAAAGATGACAGGAACACATGTTCTGTGTTATGATAATTGCAAGCAAGGAGGTAACACGCATGGATCTGATCGACAAGCTGACCATCCTCTCCGACTCGGCCAAGTACGACGTTGCCTGCACCTCAAGCGGCTCCAACAGAGGCTCGAAAGCAGGCATGACGGGGAACACCGTGAGCATGGGCATCTGCCACAGCTTCTCCGCAGACGGGCGCTGCATCTCCCTTTTGAAGGTGCTGATGACTAACAGCTGCATGTACGACTGCGCCTACTGCGTCAACAGACGCTCCAACGATACGCGCCGCGCGGCGTTTACGCCCAAGGAACTGGCGGATCTCACCATACAGTTTTACCGCCGTAATTATATCGAAGGCCTGTTCTTGAGCTCCGGCATTATGCGCAGCCCGGACTATACCACAGAGCAGATGATTGCAGCACTGGAGCTTCTGCGGGGCGAGTACGGCTTTAACGGCTACATCCATGTGAAGGCTATTCCGGGTGCAGACAGCGCGCTGATCTCCCGGCTGGGCATGCTGGCAGACAGGATGAGCGTCAACATTGAGCTCCCCTCCCAGGAAAGCCTGCTGGTGCTGGCCCCGGACAAGAGCAAGGAGTCCATCCTGAAGCCCATGGGCCTCATCCGGGAGAAGATCAACGAGAACGCATATGATGTGGTCAAGTACCGCCACTCCCCCAAGTTCGTCCCGGCCGGCCAGAGCACCCAGATGATTGTCGGGGCCACACCGGAGACGGACCACAAGATACTCACCCTGACGGAGGGGCTGTACAAGAAATACAAGCTCAAGCGGGTGTTTTACTCGGCCTACATGCCTGTGACCCAGCATTCCCTGCTCCCCTCTACCGAGACCAAACCTCCCCTCCTGCGGGAGCACAGACTGTACCAGGCGGATTGGCTGCTGCGGTTTTACGGCTTTCAAGCCAGAGAACTGCTGGACGAGCGGAATCCCAATTTTAACCCGCTGATCGACCCCAAGTGCAACTGGGCCATCCACCATATGGAGCTGTTCCCTATGGAGGTGAACAGAGCCTCCTATGAGGAGCTGCTGCGGGTTCCGGGCATCGGCGTCCAAAGCGCCAAACGGATTATCGCGGCACGAAGAACGGCCAGCCTTGATTTTGCCTCATTGAAGAAGCTGGGTGTGGTGCTGAAGCGGGCGCAATATTTCATCACCTGCAAGGGTAAGGCGCTGGAGGGTTTGCGTGTTAATGAAAGCAGCATCCTGCGGGGACTGATATCCGAAAGCGGCTTGAAGAATGTTCTGCAGCCGGAATATGAGCAGCTATCCTTTTTTGACGAATCCGCGGTGACAAAGGAGAGTGTGATGCAATGTCTTACCGGACAGATGTAGCCTACAGCTATGACGGCAGCTTTAACGGGTTTTTATGCTGCGTATATGAAAGTTACAGCCAACAGGAGCTTCCTTATGAGATCGTCTCCCAGGAGGAGGAGCAGGGGTTTCTCCTGCCTGCCCGGCCCATTGCCACTGATCTGAACACTGCCAAGCGGGTATATGCCACTATTGCCGCGAAGATTTCCCGGGAGGCCCGCGAATTGGTGCGCCTGGGCTGGCTGATCCACCACCCCCACAAGGAACTGCTGCTGCTCCGTTTCCTGCGCTTAGGCTTTTCCTGCGGACCCGCCGTTACGGATATGCTGGCGGACGACACTGTCCGGACGCTGGATGAGGCTGTGCTGCAGCTGAGGCGGGAAGCCCATAAATTTACCGGCTTCGTCCGTTTCTCCGTCCACCAAGGGGCACTGGTATCCATCATTGAGCCGCGCAATCAGGTGCTGCCGGAGATACGCAGCCACTTCTGCGACAGATTCGCCAGCGAAACCTTCATGATCTATGACAAGACCCACCGTCAAGCCCTTATTCATGAGCCTGGGCGGGACGCCATTGTCGCTGTGGATGAACTGGACATGCCCGAGTTGGATCACAAGGAGGTGGAATTCCGCCGCCTCTGGAAACGGTTCTACAACACCATCGCCATCCGGGAGCGGATCAATCCCCGCCTGCGGATGAACCACATGCCTAAGCGCTATTGGAGCCAGCTGCCGGAGATGCAGCCTGATCCGGGGACCCTGGCGCCCTCACGCAAAAAGTCCGTCTCCCGGGCATCGGAGCTTCCTGGCCAGGCAAGCCTGACTGGAACCGATTCCCCAAGAGACGGACGGAAGCATTCTGTGTAACGGCGCGGCGGATTAGAACCGCTCGCGCTTTTTGCCCAGCATCAGGAACAGACCTGCGGCGATGAGCACGATAGCTGCTGCGGACTGGCCCATCACATGGAAGCTGGTCAAGCCGCCTAATGCGAAGATGGCGAAGAACAGCACGGATACGCTGGTAAGGATGAAGATCGGAATGAGAAGCCAGCGGTTCCGGCCTGCAAACCAATAAAACTCCAGAAGGCCAAACGCTACGGCCAGCGGGAAGCCAGGCCAGGTGTACTCCCAAATATCAAACAGCATGGAAACCTGGCAAACCACCCCCGCCACCAGCAGGGTGCCACCCGGAATAAGAAGCCCGGTCCCCTTGCGGCGTGTGGCGAAGAAATACAGCCAATGGAAAAACAATCCCAATGGGATAATAAACAAGCTGGCCCAAAAGTTCCCGAAAACAAATCCAGGGTCTATGGGGTTTCCCTTCCCGGCAAATAACAATACCCCGGCCAAAATCAATAAAATACCGCCCAGCGCTTTCCTGTCCATAATATCCTCCCGTTCGAATCCTGAACTTGTTTAGGATTTTATCCTGTATGTTCCCATTGTAAGCAAACCGGCATCCGGGAACAACACACTACAGGCGGATTTATGCCTCCGTCCAGGGACGGAGAAGATAGGCCTAGGGCGTGTTGGCACCCCCGCCTTAGGCCTTGCTTTCCTCCAGAAACATGGCTTCCCGGGCCGGGCAAGGCTCACGCTGCAGATAATCCTGTAAGGCAGGAGGCATACTGCCGTAAATTTCAGCCAGTTTGGTCCCCTTATAGATGTTGCCGATCACCACCGGATAACAAAGCTCCGAGATCAGGATATCCCCGTTTCCGTGCAGGTGAAGCTGGGTTTTGCCTTCGATACATTGGGTTATAAAAACCCCCGGCTGTTCACGGATGCCCAGCTCTTCGGCAAAGCGGTCCATACAGGTCAAATACAGCACCGAATCCTCCCGTTTGGCCGCGATAAGCTCATCCACCGCCCGCTTCAGCTGCTCACGCGCCGCAATGGCTTTCCAGCCCGTATGATTCATGACAATGCTGTTCTGGATTTCATGGGTACGGACCCCCAGGTCATAGACCATGGCGCTGATATCTGTCAGACAATGCTGGGTCTCCTCAAATAGCAACGTCTCCAACACTGTATCCACTTTCGTCTGTGCAAACAGGCGGATGTTCTCCAGAATCCGGTTGTAGACAGCCGGAGGCAGCTTATAATACTTAGAAAATCCCTCCGCCGACGTAAAGTTAAAGCTGATATGAATGGTGGTCAGTCCCGCCTGCACCAATTCCTCCACCTTGGCTTCATTCAACAGACTGGCATTGGAATTCAACTGAGTTTGAATCCCCCGTGAAGCACAATAGGACACAACCTCCACACAATCCTTGTATTTCATAGTGACCTCACCGCCGGATAAACGCACCCGCTTCAATCCCGGCAGCTCCTCTAAAATCCGGATCACCTCTTGGCCATCCAGGCTTTCTCCGTCATTGCGCTGATACGCGCAGCAGTAATCGCATTTGAAGTTGCAGGATGAGGTCAACCCCACCTCCAACCCTTCCAGCGTATAAAGTTCAGGTTTTACCCGTTCAAGCGACTTGTAAGCCATGAATCTTGGTTCCTCCTTACCGATCTTGCCCGGCCATCACACCCCTCCACAAGCTCAGGCTGGTGCGGACAGCGGACCCGTAAATTATAAACTGTCCGCTCTATTCGAAGTGTGACATATGTTACACCTGCCACCATCCCAAATAACCCCCAGCCTTTATGACCGGGGGTTCGAAAGGATAATTCTTTATTCAACCAAACAGCTTAAGGAACTCGCCATACCCCTCCTGCTCCAGATCCTTCTTGGGGATAAACCGGAGAGAGGCGGAATTGATGCAATAGCGCAGGCCCCCTTTGTCCTCCGGACCGTCGTCGAACACATGGCCCAGATGGGAATCGGCTTCGCTGCTGCGCACCTCAGTGCGGATCATGAAATGGGTGAAGTCCGACTTCTCCTTCACCGCATGTTCGGCCAACGGCTTCGTAAAGCTGGGCCAGCCGCAGCCGGAATCAAATTTGTCCAACGAGCTGAACAAGGGCTCTCCCGAAACAATATCCACATAGATGCCATCTTCCTTATGGTCAAAAAATTCATTGCGGAAGGGCGGCTCCGTTGCGTTATTCTGGGTTACCTCGTACTGTATCGGTGTCAGATGGCTGGTATCATGGGTTGTGCGGGACCAATGCCGTTCAATAAACGCATCCCGGCCGGACCCGATCCGGTAACGTTTATAATGCATCGGATTTTTCTTGTGGTAGTCCTGGTGGTACTCCTCCGCCGGATAAAACGGCTGGGCAGGCTCAATGGGGACCACAATCGGCTTATCGAATCGCCCGCTTTCCATAAGCTTGCGCTTGGACTCCTCGGCAATTTCCCTTTGCTCATCGGTGTGGTAAAAAATGGCGGTACGGTAGGAGTCACCCCGGTCGTGAAACTGACCGCCCGGGTCGGTGGGATCAATTTGCTGCCAGAACAGCTCCACCAGCTTGGCGTAAGGGAACCGGGCCGGATCAAACTCGATCTGAACCGCCTCTGTATGTCCGGTGGTGTGGGTGCATACTTCCTCATAGGTTGGATTGGGCTTATGTCCGCCTGTATAACCGGAAACCACCCGGAGGATTCCCGGGAGCTCATCAAAGGGCTTCACCATACACCAGAAGCAGCCTCCGGCAAAGGTAGCCAGTTCCTTGTGCACATTCTTTCCGTCCTGTTGGTCCATGATACGATCCACTCCTCTCCTAAGTGCTTGTGCTAGAGCCGCGGCACTGGACCGCGTTTCCAGTCTATTATACCACTTGGCCCAGCAGCTAATCATATGAACCGGCCTTTCCCGCCTTTTGGCTGCATCCGGACACCCGCTCTTAAAACAAAAAAGCCAGCTTCCCAAGGAAACCAGCGGAGAAATCGGGCATCATGCCCCTTTTTTGCGCAAATCCACTTCAACCCGGAGAGGACCGATGATCGTCTCCAGCGGCAGGGAAATCACTTTATCGGAAGGACGCTCCTCCACTTCCTCGATCAGTTGGAGAGTAGGCGGAAGAATGTCGCAGGTATAATTGCTTTCGAACAAGCTGGTCATGGCGTTGCCGCTGATGATATTGACGATTTCGCTGAGAGCGGAGGCGACAAAATCATCCACCACCTCCATTTCCATGCCGGACATGATGCGTACCATCTCCAGTGTCATGCTTTCGGGAAAATTATATTGGATAGTGCCCTCCAGATCGCCAACAATGCCGATACTGACACACGCTTTTTTATTGGCCAGACCGTCCAGCTTCAGTTGGTCCGCTCCGCGCTGGACCTCCAGATCCAGCATCAGCCGGAACACTTCCCGGGTTGCCACATAGAAGGGATTCGCAAGCTCAGGATTCATATGCGGGATCCCCTTTCAGGCGTTCCAGATAGTCGGCAATCTTCTGGTCGGAGGCGGCCACATGATTAATCAGCCACGCCAGCAGCTTACCGGCGAACTTCTGAACCAACGGCTCCTGATAGCCCTGCTCCTCAAACAGTCTGACGAATTCCGCCACCTCAGCTGTAAATTGGGCATGCATCTTGCAGTGGCCGGCGCAATCCGGGTAACAAACCTCCCGCTGGTACTGCTCCTCATCACGGAAATGCTGCACCACGTACAGCTTCATAAACTCCAGGGTTTCCTTAACCTTCTCCACCTTGGCATCCCAATCGTCCTTGGATCGGAGCACCAGCAAAAAGCTCTCAACACGCTTAAACAATTCGAGGTGCTGTTCATCGATCAGTTCCACACCGATCTTGTATTTTTCTTTCCACATCATCGAACCCGAACAGCTCCTTTCACACGATGGTTATACCTCCACCGTCATACTACAATAATTATATGACAGATTTCAGCATCATTCTATTTTAATTTTCATTAAATTTACATCATTTTTTATGCAAAAAACGCTCCTTCAGCTTCAGGAAAAACTCCTGCTCCGCCTGCATCTGCAGCCTGGAATATTCGTGCATGATAGGGGACATGGGCAAAAACCGGTTATCCTCCAAACTGTGGACCAGCCCGTCCAGATGGGCCAAGTTTTCCTCGATAAACCGGAGACGGCCTATAATCACGTGCTCCCGGGTTTCCGGCTCCAGCAGGTCAAAAAATGCCAGCCGGTTAAAGATTTCATCCTGGTTACGGGCGTATTCCGGGGGAAATTCATTGAGCAGGCTGTGGAAAATTTCCTTCCCCATGTCTGTAATGGAGTATATATGCCTGTTGGGCCGGTTCTCCTGCAGCTCCAATTGTTTGGTGATGGCTCCCATTTCCTCGAACCGCTTGAGGGTGGGATACAAATAATTATTATTGATGGTGTTGGATTTGCCCAATAAAAAGGCCACATTTTTCTTGATCTCATAGCCATGCTTGGGGCTGTGCATCAATTGGGACAAAATGAGAATGTCGATATACATTGGTTTCCCGCTTCCTGTGTCCGGTTCGCCTCCGGGTTTTTACTTCCCAGTATACAAAATCCGCCATCGAAGCAAAAGAGGCTGCCCGGCAGGAGCAACCTCCCTACCAGGCAGCCTGCAGCCCGATCCGTTAAATCAGCTGAGCCACTTCCGCTCCTTCATAAATCGCCTCCAGCGCCTTGCGGGGCTTCAGGGCATCACCAATCACATGGTATGGAATGCCCGAAGCCTGTACGACCGCCGCCAGTTCATTCCGGGACCTGGACCCGGTAGCCAATACAACGGTATCCATATGCTCAAGCTTAAACTGCGAACCTTCCTTCTCCAGCGTGATTTCCCCTTCCCCGATGGACACACAGCGGGTGTTCACATAAACAGGGATTTCATGACGGGCAATAAAATCAAGCGCAAAAATTTTGCGAGTATGCACCAGCTCCTTGGCCACCTCATCCTGCATCTCCACGATGACCACCTCCTTGCCCTGGGACACCAACAGCTCCGCCACCTCAATGCCGACCAGGCCCCCCCCGATAATGGCCGTGCGGCAGCCTGGTTCAACCTCCTTGCGCAGAACAGCATGGGCGGTTACCACATGCCCGCTTTCCACTCCGGGAATGTTGGGCACGAAGGGCTCCGAGCCGGTTGCGATGATAATTTCATCCGGACGAAGAGCCTCGATGAGGCTTGAAGTAACAGGCGTATGGAGGCGCACCTCCACCCCGCTCCGAACCACAGTCCGGCCCATTTGGAGGGCGGATTCCGCCATTTCACCCTTGGAGGGGGATTGCCCTGCCAGAAACAGTTGGCCGCCCAAAGAGGCGGAGCTTTCACACAAGACAACCTGATGCCCCCGGTTTTGCAGATGGAGGGCTGCGGTCATTCCTGCTGCGCCGCCTCCTGCCACCAGAACCTTCTTGGGGTTTTGCGTCGGCTTGTCATCGAAGCGGTCCTCCCGTCCTGTAACCGGATTGCGCAAGCATACCGGCCCGTTATGCCCGGCAAGCTCCCGGTCGGGACGCTGTCCGCCGACACAGGACTGATTGCAGCCGATGCACTTGATGATTTCGTCCACACGTCCCTCTTCCGCCTTGATGCAGAACTCGGGATCTGCGATTAGAGTACGTCCCAGGGCCACAAAATCCGCCTGGCCTTCAGCGATGATCCGCTCTGCCACTGCGGGGTCGTTGATCCGCCCCACCACCATAACCGGGATACGGAGCAGCTTTTTAAGCCGGGCCGTGTAACCTGCATTAAATCCGGGAGCCACCTCTAAGGGGGCAATGGTTTTGTGAACAGTCTCAAACAGACCGCTGGTCACGTGCAGAACATCGGCTCCAGCCGCCTCCAGAATCGGGGCAATCTCCATAAAATCTTCAGGAACCAATCCGCCGGGTACAAATTCCTCGATAGTCAGCCGGTAGGAAACCGGGAAATCCGCGCCTGCATGCCGTTTGATGCTCTGGATGACCTCCGTGCAGAAGCGTGTTCTCTTTACCAGGTCTCCACCGTATTCATCCTCACGTTTGTTGCTGTAAGGACTCATGAACTGATTCAATAGATACCCGCTTGCGCCGTGCAGCTCCACCATATCAAAGCCGGCCTGTTTGGCCCGTAGCGCCGCGGCTCCGAAGGCTTCAACAATCTCCTGAATGACCGCATGATCCATTTCTACGGGCATTTCACGGTAAGCCACATTGGGAATAGCAGAGGGGGCGATCAATGGCAGACCAGTAATCTGGCTGGAGGTCTGCCGACCTGCATGCCACAGCTGAGTGCTGATTTTGCCTCCTGCGGCGTGAACAGCGTCGGTCAACCGTTTCATGCCGGGAATGAAACGGTCCTCGTAGATGGAAGGGATAGACGGATTCCGTGTAGTCGGATGCACAGCCGTATATTCGATGGTATTCATGCCAACGCCGCCCTTGGCCCGGGCTACATGGTACCGGATGAATTCCTCTGTAATCATCTCATTGTCCGCCATACCGGAGCCCATAGGGGCAAGCACAAAACGGTTTTTCAAGGTCAGCTGCCCGATTGCGCCCGGGGTAAATGCATGTTTGAACTCCATCATCCATTCCTCCATATTTATGTTATTTATACCTAGGTATTTTTAACCTATGTTCATATTACCGCGATTTCACTTTTGAGAAAGTGATAATTTTCACATGTTTGGGTTTTAGATTGGTTTTGCTTCTGTATTGGTT
>JAEWMH010000177.1 GCA_023393235.1 Bacillota bacterium
GCCTTTTGATTCGTAGTCAAACGCTCTATCCAGCTGAGCTAAGGGTGCATATGGAGCGGACGAAGGGATTCGAACCCTCGACCCTCGCCTTGGCAAGGCGATGCTCTACCACTGAGCCACGTCCGCATCTGATTTTTACTCAGGAAATTCAGTATAGCATTATGTGTGAGAAAAGACAAGCTTTTTGTCGCAAAAACCACCTGACAGTTTGCTGCAGCATTCGGAACAGGCAAGTATTAATAGTTCTCGCCGTCCAGCCCGCAAATAGCGTACAATAAACAGACGGCTTGCTGCGGTGGGCCGCTTCCCACTTTACATATACAGAAAGGAACCTGAATAATGTCTTCCCAAATACATGCCCCCTCCCCTACAGAACTAAATCTGAAATTTACTTTTGAATCCGGCAGCAAACCCGGTTATATCCGGGTACCATACCAGGGTGAACCGCCGGCATACGATGAAACCCGCGGCTGGGGCTTTGTCCGTGAAACCTGCGCAGTGCCGCCACGACTGGTTCAGTGGGATGAGATCACAGCAGAAGCAACAGGCTTCTATGCTGCCGCCAAGGAGTTTGATGCTCCCGCCGGATTGGAACAGGAGCATTATAACCGCTTCGGCATGGCCTTCCGGATGCGAATTCCCCCCGGAGCTTACGAGATTGAAGTCATCACCGCCTCTCCCCTGGAGGTTACGGATGTGTCCGTTTCCGGCATGCATCCCGGCCGCATCCTGGATGAGGGGTACTGGGATGCTGCGAATCTCATTCCTATCCTTCATCCCGCCACCATCTCCCCCTCCGAGCAGTTGTGGCGCTGCCATTATGTGAATGGCCGGAGTTTCCTGGATATTGAAATCGAACCCAAAGTACCCGGTTCCGCCGTAGGGATCAGAGAAATCCGGATTACCGCACTTCCTCTTCCGGAACGGCCGGCCGATGTGCTACCTGCTGTCTACACCCTTGGGGACTCCACCGTCAAATCCTATACCTTCGAGGAAGCCCCTCTTTGCGGCTGGGGACAGGTGTTCGACGATCTGTTCGACCTGGACCTGGTCCGGGTCATCAACTACTCCATGGGCGGCCGCTCCTTCAAAAACAGCTACTGGGAAGGCCGGTTTAATGATCTCCTGCTTTCCTCCTATCCCGGTGACTACCTCCTGCTCCAGTCCGGTCACAATGATGAACGGCAGGATGAGCTGCACCGCTTCGGCCGGGGCAATACGGAGGCCACCTACGAAGAGTTTTTGCGGGAGGTATATCTGCCCGCTATCCGCTCCCGCGGCGTTATTCCCGTGCTGGTCACCCCGGTATCCCGGGTGAACGGGAAAGCGCAGCCGGGCGATGTGTTCGCGGATTCCTTCCAGACCCGGCGGTTTCCCATTATCATGAGGCAGGTGGCCCATGAGGAGAATATCACCCTGCTGGACTTAAACGCCCGCAGCGTAGAGTATTATAATGAAATCGGAGTGGAGGCCACCATCGCTCTGTTTATGTCCCTGGAGGCCGGAGAAACTCCGGGCAAAACCAATGACGGCAGCTTCGCCAATGGCCATCCGGCCAACAAAATCGATGCCACCCATTACAAGGAAGCGTTGGCCCGTCAGTTGGCTCGTATGGTAGCCGAGGAGCTGGCGGAGACTGGAGGCCGGGGAGACCGGACAGCTGCCGCTATTGCCGCATTCCTGAAGCCAGAGGTGAAAGCCGCCATAACGGCGCATAACTGGGCTCCGCTTTTCCCTCAGATGGCGGCAGACACCACTACCGGACGGGGCGCTTATTACCGGAACCAGATTGAGAAGCTGCTTCAGCTGGGTGTGCTGGAGAAGGATGCAGACAACTGCTTCCGTCCGTTTGAACCCATGAATATGGAGGAGTTCGCCCGTGCACTGGCTAAGGTACTGGGTACCGCCTCTCTCTCACTCGCCGCTCTAACCCCAGGAGACCTGACCCGGCAAAGTATGGGTGTTTTACTGGCCCGGGGCTATCACAGCACCTTCACCGCAAAACCCGCCTATATGACGGACTATAACGGGGCCACTCTTCTGCCCGGTATGCCCGGTTATGATCCCAATCTGAGCTCCGGCGCCCAAGGTGTCCGTTATGATCCGCTGGTTGCGTGGGAGCAGCTGAAGGATACGGACGAGACAGATCCGGCGCTGGTTCCGGAACTGAAGGAATCTTATGAGCTGGGGCTGGTCCGCTCCGAAAGCAGCCTTGTCCGCGGCCGCATGGAGAACGGAGACCTGCTGGAGCCTAAGCAAACCGTCACCCGCGAGAAAGCCGCCAAAGCCCTTTATTTTATGTGGGTGCTGGCTCATTCCGTAAAGCAGGAGAATGATTTGTCCCGTTTGTAACCTGTACAAAAAAACACCGCTCTCCGGCTCAATCCGGGGGCGGTGTTTTCCTTTTGTCAGCGTATCACACGGCTGTACGCTTCTTTATATTCCTGCGCCATTTGGTTCCCGCCGGCCTTCCGCCAGCGCTCCAGCTCCACTCTCCAGCCCTCGTCGTCGATTTTCCCCATAATATAGAGGGTCTGGGCGTCGGCATTCTGCTGCTCCAGCTCCTTCCCCCGCTCCGCATACGTAGGGGAGTCAAGGGTCAGCGCGGGATTGGGAACGGCATACCGCTCATTTTCATAGCCGA
>JAEWMH010000218.1 GCA_023393235.1 Bacillota bacterium
TTTCCCCGCCGTTTTTCTTCCACTTCTCCACTTCCGCCTTCCAGCCGGCTTCATCAATTTTGCCCATGATGAACTTGGTTTCGGCGTCGGTGATCTGCAGCTCCAGCTCGCTGCCCCGCTCCGTATAGGTGGCGGAGGCAAGGGTCAAAGCCGGGTTCGGTACGGCATACTTGTCATTGTCGGAGACAATCTTATTATTCTTCAGGAACAGGTCCGTTTGCTTCATCGGCTTATCCATGTTGTATGCCTCTCCGCGCTGGAGCAGGGTATCCCGGTAAGGCTTCACTTCCTTGGCATCGGCATCCTTATCCAATTGGACGGTAAATTCGCCTTCCACCTTGTAGTGCTTGCCTTCAATGCCCTTGTTCAGCAGATTCACCATTTCCTTGTCCAGCAGCTGGTCCAGGAAGGTCAGGATCCGCTTCATCTCGGCTTCGGTTTTAACGGAGGATTTCGGGATGGCCAGAATACCGGCGTTGCCGCTTTCGCCAGGCACCCGGATGCCGCCTGCCCCTTCCATCGGAACCGCATCCATAGCTGCTGTCGGGACCACCTTGACCAGGTTGGTCAGCATGGATTGGGCGTTGCCGCCGGAAATCCGCAGCGCCACACGGCCGGATTCATAGGTTTTGTCGATGGTCAGCGCATCGGTAACGGCAAAATCCTGATTGATCAGCTTTTCATCATACAGACGTTTGAACAGCTTCAGGGTGTTGGTAAATTCCTCCGTCATAAATTCCGGGGTGAAATTGCCCTGGGCATCTACCTTCCACTTGTTCGGGCCGCCTTGGGCCACACTCAGACGGGTCAGGGTGGAGGCAACCCCTTGGTTGTAGTTCTTATCCAGCATCAGGCCGTAGGTATCCTTCTTGCCGTTTTTGTCCGGGTCGGTGTCTGCTACCGTTTTCAAGACATTATACCACTCGTCCAGGGTTTTCGGCACCTTCAAGCCCATGGCGTCAAACCAGTCCTTGCGGTAATGGAGCACCGCGCGGCCAATGCCACGGTAAACCGGAATCCCGTACAGCTTGCCGTCCACTCTAATGTTGTCGTAGTAGATTTCCGACTGGGCGGCCAGGTTTTTGTAATCCTTCAGGTACGGCCCCACTTCCCAGAACACGCCGGATTGCATGGCGCTGACAATGGTAGGCACGTAGCTGACCTTCACCAGTTTGGGCAGCTCTCCGGAGGCAATCATAACATTGATTTTCTCGTCATAACCGGAGGTGGGGATCCATTGAAAGCTCAGGTTGGTGTTGGTGTATTTGGCAAGAGCCAGTTCCATGGGGTTTCCTTTGGCAGGAACTTCACCCGGCTGGTGGACGGCAATGGTAAGATCTAGCGGCTTCAAATTTTCCTTGGCCGCCTGGCTGGCTGCCGGACCGGCGCTGCCCGCCGGGCTTGCAGTGCCTGCGTTTTGTCCGTTGTCAGACCCGCAGGCTGTTAATACAGTGGTGGCCAGCATAACGCCGCCCACAAGACATGCCGTTTTTTTCATCATTTTTTCTACCCCTCCGGTGTTTTTAATTCTATGGGAAATCCGGGCCGGTTCCTCCGCTGGAAGCAGACCGGCCGGATGTTCATAGTGCGCATCAACTGCCGGACGTACTCAGCCTTTGACCGAACCCAGCATGACCCCTTTGGCAAAATGCTTCTGCAGGAACGGATACACCAGCAGAATCGGTACCGTCGCAAACACGATAACGGCCATGCGGATGGTGAGCGGCTGAATCTCCGTGGTGTCGATGGAGGTATCGCCGATGCTGCTTTGGGACAGGATGACGATCTGGCGGAGCAGCACCTGAATGGGATACAGATGGCTGTCGTTAATGTACAGAATGGCATTAAAGAATTGGTTCCAGTGGCCCACGGCATAAAACAGCCCGAAGGTTGCCATCGCCGGCAGGGACAGCGGCAGCACAATGCGGAACAGCACACCCACATCCGTACAGCCGTCGATCCGCCCGGAATCCTCCAGCCCGTCAGGAATCTGCTGGAAGAAGTTCTTCAGCACAATCAGGTTAAAGGCGCTGATGGCCCCCGGAATCATCAAGGACCACAGGGAATTGGTCAGATGCAGCCCCTTCACCACGAAATAGGTGGGGATCATGCCGCCGCCGAACAGCATGGTGAATAGCACCCCCAGAAGAATCACCTGACGGCCCCGCAAGCGGCTTTTGGCCAACGGATACGCCATCAGGGAGGTAAAGAACAGGTTGATGATCGTGCCAAGGACTGTGATATAGATGGAGACCAGCATGCTCCGGAACAGGGTATCCGTGGAGAAGATGTAGCGGTAAGACGCCAAGGACCATTCCTTGGGCCAGAGAATCAAACCGCCCTTGGCCACCTCCGCCGGACTGGTAAACGAAACGGCCAGAACATATACAAACGGCAAAACGCAGATGACCGCGGTCAAAATCAGCAGCAGCGCGTTCACAATGTCGAAAATCCGGTTGCCTAGTGTGTTATCATGTTGCATCAGTAAATGCCCTCCTCGCCGAACTTCTTGGCCAGCCAGTTTGACCCGAGCACCAGTACCAGGCCTACGGCGGATTTGAACAGCCCTACCGCTGCGCTGTAGCTGTATTGGGCCTGGGTCATGCCCTTGGTGTATACATAGGTATCAAAGACCTCCCCGACCTCCCGGTTGGTGGGGGTCAGCATGAGGAAGATATGCTCGAAGCCGGAATCCAGGAAGTTCCCCAGCCGCAGAATAAACAGGATGACAATAGTGCTGCGGATGGCGGGCAGGGTGATATGCCACAGCTGACGCCAGCGGCCTGCGCCGTCAATCCGGGCCGCCTCATACAGCTGGAGGTCCACACCGGCCAGTGCAGCCAGGAAGATGACGGTGCCCCAGCCCACCTCTTTCCAGATGGATTGGGTGATAATCATGGTCCGGAACCATTCCGCCTCCAGCAGGAAGGCGATTTTTTTGTCGGTGATATGATAGAGCAGCTCATTTAATACGCCATTCTCCGTCGTCAGCAGGATATAGAAAATCCCGACTACCACCACCCAGGATACAAAGTGGGGAATGTACACCAGGGTTTGGATGAAATTTTTGAACTTGGCCCGCCGCACCTCATTCAGCATCAGGGACAGGACAATGGGCATGGGAAAAAAGAAAATCAGGTTGTACACCGCCAGAATGACGGTATTGCGGAACAGCATGCCGAACTGCGGCTCCGAGAAAAAACGCTCAAAATGTTTCAAACCGACCCACGGACTGCCAAAAAAGCCGGTATAAGGCTTGTAATCCTGGAAGGCCATGGTGACCCCGTACATGGGCACGTACTTAAATACAATAAAGTAGATAATGCCGGGGAGCAGCATCAGGTACAGCCATTTGTCCCTGACGATGTCCCGCAGCAGGATGCCCAGCTTGCCCTTCTTGGCCTGCAGGCCTGGAGCCGCAGCCGGAGCAGCCATTTCCTGTTTCATCTTCGCAACCTCCTATGGTATCTCTCATGTTCTGATCCCCATCTTGAAGGAAGACGCCATGACAGGCTATAGGGCTGACAAAACCATGTTGCAGATGGTGGGAGGATTGCACGGCAATATGCAGGTCATAACCTCAGGCATACACATGATAAAACCATAGGAGAGCCGGTCCTTAGCGCAAAAAAGGGCCGAAAGCGGCAAAACGGCCCCGCCGCTGCATCATGCAGGGCGGAGCCGCAAAGCCGACAAGCTTTATAGATAACACCTTATTTCCTGTTCTGCTTACTGTAGGCCTCCTCGTATTCCCGGATCACCCGGTCACCGCCGGCATGTCTCCATTTGGCCAGTTCAGCCTGCCAGCCCGCTTCATCGATCAGACCCATAATAAATTTGGTTTCCGCATCCGTGATCAGAGTTTCCAGGTCCTTGCCCAGCTCCGCGAAGGTATCGGATTCCAAGGTCAAGGCCGGATTTTCCACGATAAATGATCTGTTTTCCCTGTTGATCTGCTGGCTTTTCCGGTAGAGCTCAGGCTGGGAGCTGGGTTTGACGGAATCGGAATCCTCCACTAAGCGCAGCAGCATATCCCGGTAAGGTTTGACTTCCTTCAAGTCCAACGTCCGGTCCAGAACCTCCGTAACCTCACCTGCATCCTTCCAATGGCGGTTCTCCACCCCTTTGCTAATGACCGTCTGCATGGGTGGCTCCAGCAGCTTATCCAGGAAATCCAGAATCCGTTTCACCTCTGCCATAGTTTTGACGGAGTCCTTCGGAAGGGCAAAAAAACCGGCATTCCCCGATTCCCCGGGCAAGCGGATGCCGCCTGGCCCCTTGAGAGGAACCACGTCCACCTCTGCATCGGGAACGGCCTTGCCCAGCTTATCCATCCAGGTCTGGGCATTGCCGCCGTTAATCTGGATACCGGCCCGGCCGGAATCGTAAATTCTCGCTGTTTCGTTGGTATCCACCACGGCAAAATCGGAGTTGATCAGCTTATCCTGATAGAGCCGCCGGAACAGCTTCATCGTCTCCAGAAAAGGCCCGGTCATAAACTCAGGTGTAAACCGCCCGTCCTTCACCATCCATTTATTGGGCCCGCCCTGGGAAACGGAGATCCGGGTCAAAAGCGAGCTGGCTTCCTGGTTATACTTTTTTTCCAGAGCCATGCCATAGGTATCCTGTCTGCCGTTGCCGTCTGGATCCTCCAGAGTCAAGGCCCGCACAACCTGATACCAATCCTCCAGGGTAACAGGCAGCTGCAAACCCAGTTTGTCAAACCAGTCCTTGCGGTATTGAATCACTGCGCGGCCCAGCTCGCGGACAATGGGGATGCCGTAGATTTTGCCGTCTACGGAAATGTTGTCATAATATTGCCTGTCCAGCGCGGACAGGGATGGGTAATCCTTCAGCAGCGGACCCAGCTCCCAAAATTGCCCCGCCTTCATGGTAGGAATGTACGTGGGGGAATAGCTGATTTTGATCAGCTTGGGCATTTCACCGGAAGCGATCATCAGCCGGAGCTTGTCATCATAAGCGGACAAGGGAATCCACTGGATTTGCAGATCGGTATGGGTATAAACCTCAATGGCTTGCTCCACTTCGTTGTTCTTCGGAGGCAGTTCCCCGACCAGCGGGGCGCCGATGGATAAGTAGAACATGTCCTTCTTTTCGGGGCGTCCGCCGTTATCCGCCCAAGGGCCGCAGCCCGCCAGCACAGCCGCCACAATCAGAACCACACAAACCGCAGCTATCCCTCTTTTCATCCGGCCCCACCTTTTCCCATTAGGATTGGTCTGCTTTGTTATAATGCCATACATTCATCTCGGACACAGTCAATTTCCGGGGTTCCTCACTGCCTGTAAATACCACCTTCACATAACGCGCCGTCTGCTCCGGGAATACCGCCTTGGTTCCGGCGCTGTCCGCCTCTCCGCAGCCGGATCCCACAGCCGCTCCGAAGTCCGTCCCATTCTCCGATACATACACCTCATAATGAACGGCACCGTCTTCCGCCTGATACTGGAGCGTAATCCCGTCAAATCGCTGCTGATCCAGCATGTCGAGAAGAATAAAAGCGCCCTCCGAGCGGAAGGTAATGCCCCAGGCCGTGGAGGTGTCCCCGTCCAACAGGGTGTACGCATTCAGGCCGTTCCGGGAGGTTCTGGCGGTCCAGCCCGTCCGGTCCAATCTTCCGTCATCCTGCAAAAATTTGAATTTATCCAGGTTCAGCAGATTATCCTCAGAATTGCCGTAGAATTTCAGAACCACGTGGTGCCTGCCTGTGGTACGGGCAATGGGACAGGTGACGGTTTTCCATTGCTCTTGGCCGCCCGTATAGGGCACAGGACATTCTCCCACCACCCGGCCGCCTACACTGTCCAGTACAATCTCCATTCTGGACCCTTCCGCCGTACTGGCCACCTTAGCAATAAAGGCTGCGGAGCCGACCTCCCCGAACTCCACATTGTCCAGCTTGATATAGTCGAAATTATGGCAGTCCGTTACATACCATGTGCCTCCTACCGGGGTCACCAGGGTCACACCCGCCGTTTCATCGGCGCTCTCCGCTTCCATATAACCGTAAGCATCCCTCAGGGCAGAGGGCTTCGCCCCGTCCGCTCCGGTAGCCGGTTTGGCCGGCAGCGGCGGGGAGGCTGGACCGGGATCGCCACAGACTACGATTCGGATGGCGCTGCTGTCAACAATCCCTTCCCAAGCCACCTCCAATTCCCGGGCGTAACCCGTTCCAGTACGCTGGCAGGGGAGGGTTTGGCCGTTTACCGTAACAGTAACCTCTGCTCCATAACAATCCGTCAGATGAAGGGTTCTGACCTCCAGAGGAAAGTCCGTCCGGAAGAGTATGTCCCGGTTCTGGCCGGCATCCCCGCTTAGGAAGCAGCTTAGGGTGCCGTATCCCTCCGGCATCACCACCAGGGCCTCCGTCAGCTTATGGTTCATTTCCTCCAGGATAATGGGTTGGAGCCAGATTTCCTTCCGGTTTTTATTCCGTTGGAAGCCAATGATATCATAATAATTCCGCCACAGCCCCGGCATGCTGATATATTGCTTATCCCCCGAGATTTCGGTGGCCAAATAATGGGGCTCTCCCACGGCCGGGAGTATATCCAGGGGATGGTTGAACACATAGTCCCTGTTGCTGTACTGCCGGATGTAGGCATCCTTTTGCATGGCCAGCCATTGATTGGCCCTCCGGGTAAGCAGCAGCAGCCCGCCGTAATGAGTCAGCAGATAAGGCGTCCACTCGTTGTAAGTCCCGCCAAGATTGCCCATTCCCCAATAATACGGGTGATAATAGCTGTCCAGCTGCTCCAGCACCCGGTCCGTTTCTTCGGCGCTCCATATTTCCCCCAGACGCAGATGCAGGGAAAGCCACTGCCCGGCAAAATAGGATTCACAACCTCTTCCCACAGGGAAGCCCTTCTCCAAATAACGCTGCCTGTAGGAGGACACCACCGTGGCATAGGCGGTTTCATAGGTTTCAATGAAGTCTTCGTTCTCTCCGGTTTCACCGCCCAGAAGCAGCATAATCCGGTACGCTACCGCCGACAGACTGGCGTTGAAGGGATTGGGATCGCCTCCGGCATCATAGGAATTCTCCGAATCCTCGAAGGTATACGGATATTCGGCGCTGCCGTACAGCTCCACCTGCTCCAAAATCCGCTGCCCCGCTTTTTTCAGATACGGCCAGAAGAAGTGGAGCTGTTCCCGGTCTCCCGTAGCCAGATAAGTTTCATAGACAGAAATGATAAGGCCGCAGTTCAGATCCACCCACTTGTCGATATTCCGGTAATCGGCATGCTCCCGGTCATCCCAGTCCACCAGCACGGATTTATCCGGTCCGCTGCTGTTGAAGTCATGATGGATCTGCCCGTTCCCCTTCTGGGTTCTGGCCCAATACTGCAGCTCCAGCCAGGCGAAGGACGGAATCAGCTGGTTAATAATCTGCCGGGCATGCCACATTTGGTCCATGGTGCCGAAGCAGGTCCACTCCCCTTCGGCGAAGGCGACTCTGCCGTCTTTTTTGTAGAGGGAATTATTGGTCAGATTGACCAGTGTGTTCAGGGTGTGGGTCACCAGCCACTCCGGCAGGTTGGAGCTCCTCATCCGGTCCACCAGCTCAACAGCTTTTTCCTTCAATGTGTCAAAATGGTCCAGGCCAAGCCCGGCAATGGCGGCGGAGCTGTCATAACGGCCCAGATAATAATGCCGCTCCGGATCGGTATCGTCATACCAGGCCAGCACAAAACGGATGGTTTTCGTCTCCCGGGCAGCCAGCTTCACCTTCACCGCCACCCGTTTCAGCGTATCGCCCAGAGGCTGGCCGCCTACCCCCTCCTCCAAAAACCCTTCACCGCCGCCAACCGTCAGAACTTCACCGGGATCGCTGCTGCCGGCCAAAACCGCCCAGCTCCGGGAGGCAAACCCTCTGCCGACGGCAGAATAGGCCGAGTCCGCCTTCATATCCAATTGGAAAGCGCAGGCCGCCTCAGCAGCACTGTCCGCTTCATTGTGAAGCTCCAGCTCATAACAAGCGCAGGGCAGAGACATCACCTCTACATTAGCCGGGTCAAAAGGGGCAAAGGCCAGCATACGGATCCGGATATCCTGGACGGTCCCGAAATCAACGCGGTGCAGCGGCCATATGGCATCATCAGCAGATCGGCCGTTGGCCACCTCCGACTTCAGAGCTGGTACACCCGCTATCCGGCCGTTCCGGCTGGTATAGAACTGGAGCCGGGTCTCTCCCATGGGCATATAGTCATTTTGATCCGCAGGCGATTGCGTCACCGCAGCGAAGGTGCCGGTATGGGCACAGAATTTCACCGCTCCCGTCCCAAATCCCCCCAGCGGTGTTCCGGTTGTGCCGTCAACAGCCGCAGCAGAGGCTGCTTTGGTTTTGAACATCCTTCCACATCCTTGTATAATCAGATTGATCTGCAGCGCGCATACAGAAGTGATTCCCATTATAGCCTTCGCCTGCGATGCCAGACAGTAATTAATTGCCCGGCACTGGACAAAAATTGCTCCGTTTCCCCTCTGCCGCTGACTGCCGGCGAGCCCGCACAAAGGAGGACTGCCCGATGAAGGCCTATTACGAAAAACGCTCCTATCCCCCCGAATTGCCCTTGCGGATTTACAGGCATGAGCGCAACTCCTTCTCCTTCCATGCCCATTGGCATCCGGATGTGGAGCTTGTGCTGGTCCGGGAGGGCACCCTGCGCTTCGGCATCAACCGGGAAATCCAAACCCTGCAGAAGGGCGAGGTAGCCGTTTGCTGCAGCGGCGATATCCATTTTTATGACAGTGTGGACAAAAACTCCGCTATCGATATTCTGATTTTCCAGCCCAGCCTCATCGGCTGCCACGGGAACTGGCCGCAGCATCTCCGCTTCGACCACTCCTTCATTACAGGCTCCATGCTCCGTGAGCATGGGCTTCCCCTCTCGGTGCTGGACGGGATCCGGGATATTTTCCAGGACGTCCACCGGGAAATGGCGGAGCGCCAGCCGTATTATGCCATGTTTATTACCGGCAAAATGCTGGAGCTGTGCGCCCTCTTTCAACGCACTCTGCCCGGCTCTCCCCTGGACCCCCGGCAGGAAAACAAACGGATTACGTGGCTTAAAACTATGCAGGGCATAATCCAGTATTTGGAGGAGCATTACAGGGAACCGCTGACCCTTCCGGAAACCGCCGCCCATTTTAACATGAGCGAGTTTCATTTTTGCCGGCTGTTCCAAAGCCTGGTAGGCACCAACTTCAAGGATTACCTGAACGCCATCCGGGCAGATGCCGCCGAGGAGCTGATTCTCTCGGGAGGACAATCCATCACCACCGTGGCGATGGAATGCGGCTTCAACAATATCCGCACCTTCAACCGGGTGTTCAAAGCCGTCAAAGGGTATACCCCCTCCAGCCTCCGGGGTTAGCCGCCTCCGCTGTCCGCCCCTTTTATTCCAGCTTCTCCTTGAGGATTTTGTCCCGGTACTGTCCGGGTGTGAGATGGTACATTTTCTTATAGCTCCGGATAAAGGAGCTGACGTTATTATAATGCAGCCGTTCGCTGATCTCGGAAATCTTCAGGTCCGTGGTTTCCAGCATGGTTTTGGCCATTTTCATCCGGTAATCGGTGAGATATTCACTGAAGGGAATGCCAATCTCCTGCTTGAAGATCCGGCTCAGATAAACGGGATGGTAGTTGAGAATCTGCGAGCAGGATTCCAGGGTAATATCCCGGTCATAATGCTCTTGGATCATCTGCACCAGCTTGTCGGCGATCTTGATATATTGGCTCTCCGATTTTTCGGATAAGGCCTTGATCATCGGACCGAACAGCTTGGAATCGAACCAATGGATAATTTCCTCCCGGGTCTGCAGGTGGAACAGCCTCTCCATCACCCCTTCGTCTCCCCACACCTTCTGCAGGGAAATCCCCTGCTCCTGCACCAGCTGGATCAACCGGGAAGCCAGCTGGACAAGCAGAATTTGATGTTTCTCCAGATGCCCCTCTTTGTACAAAAGCGCATTCAAATATTGCTGGAAAACCGTAGACGCACTTTTGGGCTGGAGCTCCTTAATGGCATATACCAGCCGCTCCTCCAGCACCTTCAGATGAGAATTTTCGTAATGGTCTGTCCCGGGTGTGTTCTCGATATCCCCGTAATGCACAATAATCTCCGGTCCCAGATTGATCCGTGCCTTCAAGGCAGTCAGGCTTTCGCCGAATGCTTTCACCGTATCCGTAAGCTGCACGTATGGATTACTGATGCCGATGCTCACCTTCAGCTGAAGCACCTGGTCGGCATACCCTTTGATGTTTTCTGCCGCTTCATAGAACAGACGCCGGACCTCTTCCCTGTCCTCCTGATCGGCGGCCAGCAGCGTCACTTGGGATTGGTTGATGGTGATTGGAGGAAAACGTATGGAGGCCGGAAGCACCTCCTGGGCAATATTGCTTATGGCATACAGCAGCAGCTCCCGGTCCTCCTCGCTGTAACGGGTTTCCTGGAGGTTGTCGATCTGGAGTGCCAGCACCCCCAGCCACCTCCAGCCTGTGGGGAAACCCTCCCGGGAGGAGCGGAACAGGTAATCGTTCTCCGTCATTTGGCCGGTAAACAGCTTGAGCACAAAAAATTCCTTCAAATGGCTGGCTTGCCCCATCATCTGCTGCTCCACCCGGTCCCGAGAAACAGCCAGGGACTGCATGCTGTTTTTGATATATTCCAGCTCATCCTTCCTGGGCGGATCCTGATGCTCCTGACCGGATGAACCCAGCCTGCTGGCTACTTCCAGAAGATTGCCGATGGGCTTGTACATCCGCCTGCTGCCATACAGCGCCGCGGCAACGACGATAAGGAGTAGCAAGGCGCAGACCAGGAAGGTCAGCTGGGCAATTTTGGCCGTTTCCTTCTTCAGCTCACCAATGGATACTACCGATACATACGTCCAGCTGTTGTAATTGGAGGTGCGGTACAGCACAGCTATTTCCTCACCGTCCAGCTTCGTATTGAAGAGTCCCTGACCCTGGCGCTCGTCCTGGGCGGTCTTGAGACGCTGCTCCACGGCAAGGCTCACGGCGGCATAACGGTTCTCCTCCGTTCCGGAGGCCAGGACATCCGCCCCATTCCGGTCGAGGATATAGTTGCGGTTGGATATATTGGACGAGGCCAACGCCTCATTGATTTCCGATGCAACGATCCGGATCACGAGCAGCCCCTGGGGTTTGTCGGTCTGGGGCAGAATGGGAATTTTGTGCACCAGGGTAATGGATTCCACCGAATCGGCAAACTCATCCCCATTGGAGGGAGCCAATCCCGTATACCACAGAATGCTTTTCGGCTCCTTAGCATACCGGACAAATTCCTGGTTATCCTCAAAGTGCTCCAGGGGCTTTAAAACATTCAAATTCAGTACCCAGTTGCGGTTAAAATTCACCAGATACGCCTGGGTAATGACCGCGTCGCCGGATTGCAGATTGTACAGCTCCTTGGAGAGCTCCCGGACCGATTCAAAATCTGAATTGCTGTACGCAGTATTCATGGAGGCTTTGACCAACGAGGAGTTGGCGAATTGGGTGGCGGATTTTTCGATGGACTTGAGCATCTGCTCCACCCGCATCTGGGTTTGGGCCAGCCACTCCATATTCACCTCCTTTACCTTTTTCTCAATATCCCCGGAGGCCATGGAATGGGAAACGAAGCCAATCAGCACCGCGGGGAGCATGCCTAAAACCAGACTGTACGAAAGTAAACGCAGCGAATATTTGCTCAATCGGATTCCTCCTGAATCTGTAATCACATAGTCGTGGCCGATGAAGCCATATGGAGGTTTTGCTTGTTATTCGAATTCACTTCAGACAACCTGAACAGGCCGTTTGCGGCCGTAAATCTTTCATCAGGCTTATATAAGCATCATCTCCCGCCGGGAAATTTCACGCAATATACCTGATATAACTTTTTTCCGCGCAAAAACCGTACCTGATGAAATGATTGGCGTATTATTCTCCGCCGGCAGCATAAAAGCCTGCAGGAAATTCCTGCAGGCTTATTGGGCAACCTTTGACGGATGGAGTCTAACTGCTTTTCCGCACCTTGTTCCAGACCTGTTCCACGTGAGTCCGGTTTGCCTTTTTCACAAAAACATCAAATTCGGTATTAAAGCCCATGGCCGAAACCGATCCGGGATAGTCGGGTGATGCGCCGGTCTTGTATGTCACTTTGGGTTCATGATTCACGCGTGTCCGAAATGTGGTGCCGCTTGCCTTCAACTCCCGAAGAAGATCTTGGTATTGCTGCTCTGAGGTAACGGTGACCAGGCGGTGCCGGTGTTTGGTAAACAAAAAGGTAAATAAATCAATGACTGTCCGTTCGGGTGATATCAAAAGAATCCCTCCCACCAATTTATCCTTCTTTTTACATACGAAGATAATTTGGGAAGGGTTTCAAAAGAATTCAGTCCCTATAATGCCGCTGCCGCACAGCCTCGTACAGCAAAATACCTGTGGCCATGGCCACGTTCAAAGATTCCGCCTGGCCAGGCATAGGAATAATGATGTCCTCGTTCACATATGGGGCAAGCTCGGGTGATAACCCGCTGCCTTCATTGCCTACGAGAAACCAAACGGGCTGCGTTAGGTCCAAGTTGTAACAATGCTGCCGCGCATCAAGCCGGGTACCCACCAGCCGGATTCCTTTTTGGCCTGCAGAAGGCAGCAGCTCCTTCAGGTCGCATTCTGCAATGGGCAGATGAAATAGGGAGCCCATGGTGGAGCGGACTGTTTTGGGGTTGTACAAATCCACCGTGCCCCGGCCCAGCAGCACGCCGGTTGCTCCCGCGGCATCGGCCGTGCGGATGATAGTCCCCAGATTGCCGGGGTCTTGGACACCGTCCACCGCTACCACAAGGGCTAGTTTGTGCTCCAGGAAAGCCGCGGCGTCATACTCCGGTTTGGCGCAAACCGCAACAACACCCTGGGGGGTTTTGGTTTCCGTACATTTAGCCAGTACCGCTTCACTTACGCCTACCCATTCGATATTCTTACCCTGCTCCGCCCTGGAATGGCCAGAACGGTAGTCGTCCAGTTCAACAGGCAGCTCCCGGTCCATATTGTACAGGATGGTCCTTACCTTCGCTTGGGAACGGAGTGCCTCCTCGATCAGATGCACCCCCTCCAGAAGGAAAGCGCCCTGCTCATCCCGGCCCCGTTTGGTCAGAAGAGCGCTCCAGCCCTTTACACGGGGATTGGCCGCCGAAGTAATCATCATGCTTAGTTCCACCTTTATGTCATTGTTTTTTCAAACCGGTTCAGGTTAGCATTCTCCCCGATAATCACCAGAATGTCCTGCTCCTGCAGCTTTTCATCAGCGTTGGGGGCAATATTAAGCTTGTCCCCTCTGCGGATGCCCATTACATTACAATTGTATCTGGCCCGGATATCCAGCTCCCGCAGGGATTGTCCCGCCATTGCCTGTCCGGCGCGGATCTCTACAATACTGTGCTCCTCCGACAGCTCGATGTAATCGAGAATATGCGGCGAAATCAGATGATGCGCCACCCGTTTGCCCATATCCCGCTCGGGAAAGATGACTTTATCCGCGCCGATTTTGGCCAGTACCTTACCCTGGAGCTCACTTGTTGCCTTGACGATAATGTTGGGGATATTCATTTCCTTCAGAATCAGAGTGGTCATGATACTGGCCTGGACATCCTGCCCGATGGCCACCACTACCACATCAAAATTGCGGAGCCCCAAGCTGCGCAGAGCATCCTCATCGGTAGAATCCGCCTGGACGGCGTGGGTCACCCGGTCACTGATCTCCTGAATTCGGGCTTCGTTATCATCCACCGCCAGCACTTCGTACCCCAGTTTGTTCAGATATTCCGCCACACTGGAGCCGAAACGCCCCATTCCGATCACCGCAAATTGCTTTTTCATCCTATCCTCCTGGCTCCCTTCGCCGCAGTTATACTTATCCTTTATTGTAGCATAACCCGGCCCCCGCCGCTGGAACCACCTGTAAACCCGCAGGGAGGCATGAACCCGGGCAGGGTTGCGCATATTAGTAAAGGAATATCAGTTTCTTGAAACGGGGGATTTGGCAAATGAATCTGGATTTGCGTCAGGCGATTGTCCGCCGGGTGGAGGATAAAAGCAATGAAGAGCTGCGCGAGGTCATTGAAGGCTCCATCGGTGGAGATGACCGTGCGCTGCCCGGCTTGGGTGTGTTATTCGAAATCATCTGGACCCATACGGATGAACAGATTCAGCAGGAACTTGTAAATACGCTTAAGCAAAATTTGCAGCATTAACCTAGGGCCTATCTGAAAACCCCTCGGAGTTTTCAGACACACCCTAAAAAACCGGCGCAACCGTCCTGAAGGACGGTCCGCCGGTTATTGTTTTTCATTTTAGCCTTTGGCTGCCAAATCCCGGCGTTTGGCCGGAGGTTTAACTTTGGTCGGGGTGGAGACCGCTTCATCGCGGTGACCATAGGTTTTGCTTAAGAAATGGGCATAGGTGGAGGCCAGAATCTGCTGGAACAGCGTACCCACCATAACCGGGAATACCACCGGAGCAGGGAAATAAGTAGCAGCAATAACAGCTCCTGCGCTGATGTTGCGCATGCCGCTGTTGAAGGTCATCGCCACAATAACCCCCTTATCCCCCTTCAGGCGTTTGCCGGTCAGCCAACCCCATACATAACCCGAAGCCGCAATAACCAGAATGGTGGCGGCCACCGCCAAGAATTTACCGTCAATATGCTTGAAATTGGGGGCAACCACGGAGGCGTTGATGGCCACAACCAAAATCAGTCCGATTTTGCTGAAAGGTGCAAGCTTGGGAGCCAAAGTGGTTTTGACGCCGCCCTTGGTCCAATGGTTCAAGGTCATTCCCGCCAGCGACGGCAGCACCACCATCCAGATGAGCCCCTGCATCATTCCCCAGATGTCGATAGACACGTTGGCACCAACCAGAAGCCGAAGGGTAAAAGGCACCACAAACGGGGCCAGGAAGGTATCTACCAGAATAATAGACAGTGTAAGAGCAATATTGCCCTGGTAAAGACTGACCCACATAAAGCTGACAATCCCTGTGGGAATGGCAAAGGCGAGTACAATTCCGGTAATCGTATACGGGTCACTGGAAAAGAACAGATGGCCTGCGCCCCAGGCGATCAGCGGCATCCAGATATGCAGGATCAGCATACAGGCCAAAAGCGGGGCCGGGTGCTGCATCACCTTTTTCATGTCCTTGAAGCCTGATCCCAGCCCTCCGGCAAAGGTCATAAAGGCGAAGATCCAGGGGACAAGAAAGGAATACGAGGTGAGCCAGGTGGAAAACAAGACGCCAAGCAGCAGGCTGCATGGCGTTACAAAAGGCATCCATTTTTCAATAAAACGGTTAAAGCGGTACATCACTTGCATGGCTTGCTGCTCCTTTCAAACGCGGCTCTTGGTGCATGAGTCCCTTAACATGCTTGCTTTCTCTACTATACACCAAAATGAAAGGAGAGCAGGAGGAAGTTTTTACGAAAATGCTACAATATGAAGATTACCTGGATTTAATCCGTCCGTAGGCCCTGGCATAGCGGATGACCCGGCGGAAAATCTCCTTATCCTTTAAGATACGGAAAATATACGGATCCGGGCAGGTGTTTACCTCCAATATCCAGCTTTTGTGGCTACGGTCCACCGCAATGTCAATCCCGATCTCCTTGATGCCGGGATATGACGTCTCCAACTGCTTGGCAACGGACACCCCCAGCCGTTTCAGCCCACCTGTAAAGGCTGTCAGCTCTACCGGTCCCATATGGGCTTGCAGCAAGGCGGGCACCGACTTGAGCGTACCGCCGCTGTGGTAATTGGTGACGATTTTCCCCGGGTAGGCCACACGGCCGACCATAGCGGTGGATTCCCAACGCCCTGCCGGGCTCTTCTGCACCATAACCCGGAGGTCAAATCGCCTGCCGCCGTGCTTCAGCAGATGGATCCCCTTTTGAACCAGATACAGCCGTTTTCCCGTTAGCTGCTTGAGTCCATCATACAGACCGTCATAAGAAGCAAAGTTCCGGACCGTCGTACCCGATTGAAACTTAAAGCCGGCACCGTCTTGCTCCACCCGGATAACGCCCTTACCGAAGGTGCCTTTGTCGGGTTTGACATACACCATGCCATATTCGGAGAGCATCGCCTGCAGGGTAGCCCTTCCTAACTGCCGGGTGTCGGGTATATGCTCCCGCACCACAGGATTCACCTTGATAGCCTCCGTCTTCTTCCACTTGCTGTGAACAAACCTCTGCACGTGTCCGTCCCCTCTTTTCCCGTCAAAATGCGTGATGCCCATCATCCATATCCTATGTGCAGATCTGCTGGTTGGAGCAGGCGAAGTGCAGCCCCGTACAAAATTGTGCGGCAGCCGCTTTTCAACAGTCGGCCAGCCGTAGGTATGCTTGCCACAAGCATATACGAAGACGCAAAGCATGCGCTGATTGCTCCCCTTGGGGGAGCAGTTGGCGTTGGAAGGCCCGGCAGAAGGGCAAGCTGGAAGTGGCGAAAAAGCTCCTGGAAACAGGCAAGCTCACCCTTCCGGAGATTGCCGAGGTGGCTGATCTGAGCATGGAGCAGATCGCACAGCTTCAGCAGGACCGGCAGGATCAGCCTCCCGTCTGAAGACGGCCTCACCCAAAAAAGCCCCTTAGCCGGCAGTTAAACCGGATAAGGGGCTTTTGATTATGAAACACGACGTTCTTTAAGGCGCTGTTTCCAGGAACTTGGCCGTGGGGTTCTTTTCCATAGAGGTACGCAGGGCATACTCATTTTCGAACAACGCCACGTAATTCTCGCTTTTATCCTTTACCAGCTGGGAGTTGACGCGGAACTTGCCCGGGTCCACCTTCTCATCCACAATCCAACGGGCAAACTGGAACGGCAGCCGCTGCAACAGCACATCGACGCCGTATTCATTCTTCATCCGGTATTCGAATACCTCGAATTGCAGCTGGCCGACTACGCCGAGAATCATGTCCTCGAAGCCGAAGGATTTGAACACTTGAATGGTGCCCTCCTCTGTCAGCTGGTCAATCCCTTTGAGGAATTGCTTCTGCTTCAGGGCATTCTTGATGGATACCTTGGCGAAGATTTCCGGGGAAAAAACCGGCATCTCGTCAAATGTCCTCTGACTGCCCTGGCACAGGGAATCCCCGATGCGGAAGATGCCCGGATCGAACAAACCAATGATATCTCCCGGGTACGCCGTATCCACAATATCCCGGTCCTGGGCCAAGAATTGCTGCGGCTGCGCCAGCTTAATGTCCTTGCCGGCACGAACATGCTTCACGGTCATCCCCCGCTCGAACTTGCCGGAGACAATCCGCAGGAACGCCACCCGATCCCGGTGGGCAGGATTCATATTGGCTTGGATCTTGAACACGTAGCCGCTGAATTTCTCCTCCGACGGCGGCACCTCGCCATCGCTGCTGGAGCGGGGCTGCGGCTTCGGTGCAAGGGAGAGGAAGTTGTCCAGGAAGGTCTGGACACCGAAGTTATTGATGGCCGAGCCGAAGAATACCGGCGTCAGCTCACCCGTCCGCACCTTCTCATAATCGAAGGCATCCCCGGCGATTTCCAGCAGCGCCAGCTGCTCCTGCAGCTGATCATACAGATAATCCGCTCCGGCTACTTCCTTCACCAGCGGATCGTCATAGCCGCTGACATCCCGCACGCTGATATTGTGATGCTCGTGATCGTCACCCTGGAACAGCTCCAGGCGGGTTTTCTCCCGGTCATAAACGCCGCGGAACTGCTTGCCGGAGCCGATAGGCCAGTTCATGGGATAGGAGCGGATCCCCAGCAGATTCTCTATCTCCTCCAGGAGCTCGAAGGGATCTCTGCCCTCCCGGTCCAGCTTGTTGATGAAGGTGAAAATCGGGATGCCCCGCTTGCGGCATACCTGGAACAGCTTCTTCGTCTGAGCCTCGACACCCTTGGCGGAGTCGATGAGCATCACGGCGCTGTCCGCAGCCGTCAGGGTCCGGTAGGTGTCTTCACTGAAGTCCTGGTGACCCGGGGTATCCAGGATATTGATGCGGTGACCCTCGTAATCGAACTGCATAACGGAGGAGGTAACGGAGATCCCCCGCTGCTTTTCGATTTCCATCCAGTCTGAGGTGGCATGGCGGTTGGCCTTGCGCCCCTTGACCGTACCGGCAAGCCGGATAGCGCCTCCGAACAGAAGCAGCTTTTCCGTCAGCGTGGTTTTACCTGCGTCAGGGTGGGAAATAATGGCGAACGTGCGCCGCTTATCAATTTCTTTCAACAATTCCTGTGGTAAGGATGTGCTCATGCTTTTTTTAATTCCTCTCTTACACCTGTCCGCAAGAACACACGGAGTCAGGCATTTGTCGTCAATGTTTATACTTTACCAGATTGCAGCTTGACCTTCCAGTCCGCCTCCGGAATCCATTCTCCGGTGCTGAACTCTCTTCCCTTCAGCTCCACCCGGTCGGCAAAAACCTGCACATACAGTCCTTGTGCGGCATCCTGCCGGACATGCTCATACTTGGCGTTTAATACCCGTCCAACGGAGGAATTAACGAACCAATGGAAGCTTTCCTTCAAATAATGGGCGGTTCCGTTGGTGAAGTCCTGATGCCCATGGCCGGAGAATACAAACACATTGGGGTACGGCTTCAGAATCTCCCGGAATTTCTTCGCGGGTATCACCCGGTGGGAGCCTCCATCCTGTCCCGCCGCGGGCAGAGGCTGGTGAATCATCACAAATACCGGCCTGCTGGGCTGATTGGCCGCCAGCTTGCTCTTCAGCCAGTTCAGCTGCTCATCGGAATACCAGGCACCTTCCCCCACATCCGTTCGGGTCTGCTGGTACACTTCTTGGGACATCATCAAGATCAGATGGCCGTTCACCTCCACCTCATAATAAGGCTTCTCCAGCTTAAAAAACTCCAAAAACGCTTTTTTCGACTGCTCATCCGTTTGCCCGTTTGGAAAGCCCTTTTGGTTCCAGTTCCCATCCTTATCGATCCACACCCGGTAATAGTCATGATTGCCCATGTTGGCATAATATGGCGGAAGCTTGTACTTGGACAATACGGAGCGCAGCTCCTTATAGTCCTTATCCGTTCCTGATTCCGTCACATCCCCGGTAAAAATAATACAATCCGTTGCGGACTGGTGCTTCTTCGTAATTTCGTCCAGCGTTTTCTTCAAATGCTCCGAAGGATAAGCCACGCCTGAATTCACATGCAAGTCGCTTAGAATAAAAAAGGAAAGCAGCGGTCCTTCCGGACCTGCTGTAGGCGCCGCCGACGGAGCACCGGCCGAAGGTGCGGGCGTAGGACTTCCCGTTGCCCCGGGAATGCCTTCTCCCGTTCCCGGCCTCCACCGGACAATCCCTGCAGCTACGGCAGCACCGCCCAAGGCAAGGGCAGCCAGCCATTGAAGAAAACCTCTTCGGTTCATGTAACCGACCCCTTAACGATCATTTTTATATAGTGCTCCTGCATGTTATTATACGATTTCCATCCGGTCCCTGTACATCTTAAGCTTTACCAGTCTGCCCGGAATAATAGGCTTCACATAACTTTTGTATAAATCGACAAAAAATCGGCCCAAATTCCCATTTTACCACTGGTATGAATGTAGATTTATAGCGAAACAAGTCAAACATTTGAAGGTTAAACGTTATATTTAGTAAAATGTTCGTTCCAAAGCCTCAATTGGTATAACTTGTATAATAATCATTGAAAATCTCGAATAAAGATGGTAGAATGTTGCATAAATCGACAAATTATTCCGAAAGTTGCTATCAAAATGAGCGGAATGAGCTAAATTGTATATCCACCGGGAGGCTAGAGGAATGATCTACTATGTTTTACCTTGGGCAATTTGCTTAGGATTGTTAGCCTACATTGTGTACACGAAACACACCGCAGTCCAGACCGCTTCTATGCAGCCTGTGGATGGGAATGCGGCGGACACATCCGCAGCATTACTTCCCGACAACAGTGTGAAGGAACTCCTCAATCAAGCCACCGAATCCATTATTGAATTGAGCACCTCCAGCAATACTCTAGTAAGCCATGCGGACAAGATCCGGTGTGATATGGAAATCGTATCAGCCATCACCGAGGAGCTTTCCGCCGCCATTCAGGAAACGGCAGCCGCCTCAGAGGAGATTGCCGCCTCCGTTACCGAAATGGAAAATATGATGACCGTCATCTCAACGGAAACCAGCGTCGCCGGAGCCACAGCAGATGAGATCCGGGAACGGGCCAATGAGCTCCGGGAAAGCTCCATAAGCTCCAAATCGGAGACGGAGAGAATGTATTCGGACGTTAAGGACGCACTGGTAAACGCTCTGGAGCGGTCCAAGGCCGTAGCGGAAATTTATATTTTCGCCGAAAAAATCATGGAGATTGCCAGCCAAACCAAGCTGCTTTCCTTAAATGCCAACATTGAAGCTGCACGCTCAGGTGAGCATGGAAGAGGCTTTGCCGTGGTGGCTACAGAGATCAATAAGCTGGCCGCCTTATCCTCCGACACCGCCTCCAGCATCAAGAAATATATCGATGAGGTCAGACTATCCGTTCAGGACCTCTCCACCAGCTCCAAAACCATGGTGGATTTTATCGACAGCAATATTCTTAATGACTATGACAATCTGATCGAGCAAAGCCAGCAATATTATGAGGACTCTGCCAAATTTAACAATTCCATCGGCAAGATCAATGAGATGGTGGACCAGCTGTGCAGCACCGGAGCCGGCATCTCCATTGCCGTCAGCCAGCTGACGCAGAATAACATCGAAGGTGCCGCCGGAACAGAGGAAATTACCGCATCCATTAATGAGGTGATGGAAAGCTGCCATCTGGTTTTCCGTAACGCCTCCGACAATACCAAAAATGTGGACAAGCTTGCCGAAACCATCAGGGGTGCAGGCTGAGGCTTGATTCATTGTTAATAAGGAGTGGATGAATACATGGAAATCACCGATTCCCTGGGCAAACATGCCAATGGAGCGAAGCTGGGGGTTATCATCGTGGAGAGTGCCATATTCCAGCTCCAGATCAACAAAGCCTCCGCCGGCTCTCAAGGCTTCACCCTACAAGCAGAGGTTAATGAGGAGGAAGCCAGCGACTGGCTGGCAGCCCAAGGGTTCTAACCTTCTCAACCATATATCCCCATTTACAGAAAGGGTCGGTATCCATGAGTAAACAGCTGGAGAATCAGGTTGCAATCGTAACAGGCGGGGGAACAGGCATTGGCAGAGGCATCTGCATCGATTTGGCCAACAGAGGCGCGAAGGTCATTATTACCGGCAGAAGATTGTCCATGCTGGACGAAACCAAGGCAATGATTGAGCAAAACGGCGGTTGGGCCCAAAGCGTAGTGCTGGATGTAGCCAACAAAGATAATATCAATGAGGTTATTGACCACATTTACGCCGAGCACGGACGGATCGATATCTTCGTCAACAATGCCGGGAACCTAAGCGAACCCGCTTTTGTCTACAACATGAAGGATGAGGATTGGGATGCCGTCCTCAAAACCCATCTGTATGGCTCCTTCTATTGCCTGAAGGCGGTCTCCCAAAAAATGAAGGAAGCCAACTACGGCAGAATCCTGAATATTTCCTCTGTTGCCGCTATCCACGGCTTTAACGGCAGCGTTAACTATGCGGCGGCCAAGGGCGGAATCGAAGCGATGACCAAATCCCTGGCCAAGGAGCTGGGTGTACACGGGATTACCGTCAACGCGATTCAGCCGGGTATTATCGAAACGCCGATGGCTACGGACTTCGTAGCGGCTATGGGCGAAACCTTCATCAAGGACACCCCTGTCAGAAGATTGGGTCAGCCCCAGGACGTGGCTGTTGCAGCAGCCTTCTACTGCTCTCCGGAAGCCGGCTTTATCACCGGCACCATCCTGAAGGTAGATGGCGGTTATATGCTGCAGTCCAGTATGGACCAGTTTGTGTTCGGGGTTTGCTAGTAAGTTTTATTTTTATTGGTATAATATTACATAATTTCGCAATAAAAAACCGCCGGGCAACAAACCGGCGGTTTTCCTTTTTACTCCTGCCCCTTCACCCACAGCACATCGCTTTCCTCTTGACCGTTAATCGGCCACCAGTGGAAGCCGTCCTCCGCCAGCAGCTTATCCATTGCCTCCGGCCCCCAGGACCCGGCCGGGTACAGATTCAGGTCGCGGGAATCCTGGCTCCAGGCCTGGACGATCCGGTCCACGAAGCGCCACTGCAAAGACACCTCATCCCAACGGGTAAAATACGTGGAGTCTCCACGGGCTGCATCATATAAGAGCCGTTCGTAAGCTTCCGGTGTATTCAAGCCAACCTGGCAGCTTTGGCAGAAGTCCATGGCTACGGGAATAATCATGGAGTCGGAGCCCGGCTGTTTGGCATTGATTTTGATATAAATGCCCTCCAGCGGATTCACCCGGAACACCAGCAGATTGGGCTGAAGCTTGGTCCGTTTGGCCAGATAGACATTATCCGGCATGTTCTTGAACTCCACCACCACCTCAGTGGTTTTCACCGGAAGCCGTTTGCCTGTCCGGATATAAAAGGGAACTCCCGCCCAACGGAAATTATCCACGTACAGGCGTGCGCCAAAATAGGTCTCCGTCACCGAATCCGGCGACACGGCATCCTCGGAGCGGTAGCCGGGCAGGGCTTTGCCCCGGAGCACTCCGTCGGTATATTGGCCGCGCACCACATTGGCCCGCACATCCTCGCCTGTTTCGTGGATGCGCAGGGAACGGAGCACCTTCACCTTCTCATCCCGGATATCCTCAGGATTCAGTCGGGAGGGCGGCTCCATAGCCATCATGGTCACCATCTGCAGCATATGGTTTTGGCCCATATCCCGGATGGCGCCGGAATGGTCGTAATACCCTCCGCGCTCCTCCACCCCGACGGTTTCGCTTAGGGTAATCTGGATATTGGCAATATATTTGTTATTCCACAACGGCTCAAAAAAAGCATTGGCAAACCGGATAATCTCAATGTTCTGGACCATCTCCTTGCCCAGGTAGTGATCAATCCGGAAGATTTCTTCTTCGCGGAACACCTCGCCGATCTGCCGGTTCAGCTTTTCCGCCGATTCCAGGTCATAGCCGAAGGGCTTTTCAATGACCAGACGGTTCCAGCCGCTGCCTTCCAAGAGTCCGCCCAGCTTCAGATTATTGGCTACTCCGGCGAACAGCTCCGGCGCCAGGGCCAGATAAAACAGCCGGTTCCCCTTGATGTCGAACTTGTCCTCCAGCCGTTCGGATGCGTCCTTCAGCGCCTTGTAACCCTCCACATTGTGAATGTCCAGGGACAAATATTCGAAGTGCTCCACAAAACGCTGCCAGATTTCATCCTCGGCATTGAGTTTGTAGCGGGCGAACTCGGTGATGGACTGAAGAAGATCCGCCTTGAATTGCTCCTTGGTCCGGGCTCTCCGCGCCAGCCCGATGACCGCAAACCGTTCGGGGAGCTTGCCCTCTTTGTAGAGGCTGAAAAAAGCGGGGAACAGCTTCCGCTTCGCCAAGTCTCCCGTTGCTCCAAAGATAAAAAATACCGCACCGTTGTCTTTAAACGCGTCTAAGCGCGAATCGCTCATGGACTTGGCCTTCTTCCCTCGTGTAGTAAAAAATAGTAGGGTGTGACTGAAAACTCCTGGAGGAGCAGATTTAACCGAATTTTCGTTCCAGGCAAGGCACTTTTGCGCAGGCGTACCGGGGGTACGTCAAGCGAAAGTAACGAAGCAAGGGGCGGAAAGGCGGTGAAAGATGCCCTCAAGCGAGTTTTCAGACACACCCTAAATAAAGTGTAGCATACCTTCGCGCCATTCCCAAACCTAACAACCGCTTTCACACAAATTAATCGATATTCGAAAAGATGTCCAGTGTTTCCACACCAAAAAACAGGGGCTGCTGCTGCGCCCCTGTGCCGCCCGGTATCCTTCTATCTCACCATTCGGGATAAAATCAGCATCCGGTGCTCAGGCAGATAGCTTTCCACCTGAAAACCCTTCATTTCATAAAACTGTCTGGCGTGATAATTGGGCTCATCGACGCCTAACCGCATATGAAGCGCCCCGTGCCGCCGGCCGTAGCGCTCCGCCGCTTCGATCAGCGCACTGCCGATGCCGCGGCCCTCCGCCGACTTGGAAACCGCCAGCATGTCGATGGATAACGTGGTCCCCTCCGTTTTGCAGCTGATGAAACCGGCCGGTTTGCCGCCGCTGCCCTCCGCCACATATACCCTGCATTTGCGCCATCTGCTGATGATTTCGCTGCGTCTGAATTTGACGGATGGTCTTGCCTGCCGGGCAAAAGGAATCAGCCGGGTCACAATCAGCTGAAACAGCTCCTTATCATCCTGCTCCGGAATCCGGGTCCGTATCTTAATCATGCCGTATCGCTCCCTTGAAGCCCTAGTTGCTACATCTTACGGCTTACGCCCGTATTCGGTCATAGGCGAACAGGCAATTTCCATCCCGGAATGGGCCTGGCAGGATAAGGCCTCATAATCATGCCAGGCCTGATGCAGGATGCTATAATAGGGGTAAATCCGGCCTTACCGAAAGGAGGTTGCCTATGCTGCCCATCCGACCTGTACGCAGGCTGAAATCCTACGAAGAGCATCTCGACTTTTACCGGTACAGCACCGCAGCCGTCACCCGCAGGGCCCAATCTCCTTATGCGCATATGCGGCGGAAAGCAGCCTCCTTTCCTTATGCCAAGGAAGCCGACATCGAAGCGGCGGAGCGGTTTGCCGTTGCCTTGGCCATGGTATTGGCGGCAGCAGCCACGCTGAAGGGGCTGGCCGAACAGCTGGCAGACCCGGCGGCAAGCCAGGCGCTAAACCGGCGCGCTGTGGAAAACGGCAATCCGGAGGCAGTTCACGTGAAGGCGGAGTCAGGGGCCCCTGTAGGGGATTACACCTTGGAGATCCGGCGTCTGGCCGCACCCCAAATCAGCCGCACTGCCTACTTCACACCAGACGCACCCACTACCATCCGGCATGGTCTGAACCGGCTGGTGCTGGCTACACGCCAGGAAAACAAGGAACTGCAATGGCTGTCGGGAGAGAACATGTCCCATAAAACCGCCTTAACCTGGCTCAAAAACAGCATTAACGCCGCCTCCAGCAAGATCCGCGCCTCCTTGGAGAAGGATTCGGAAACCGGCCGGATCAGACTGGTGCTGGAAGCTGCAGCAAGCGGCGCCGACGGCGCGTTTTTCCTGCAGGACCTTGAGGGCAACATGGCGTCAGCCACAGGGCTGCTCATTAAGGACCAGACTGCAGCTGATGCCCAATTCCGCATCAATGGGGGAGATTGGCAGTTTGGGAGTGATAACCGCATTATACTGCCCGTCCTCGGACTGCAGCTTCAGCTGCTCTCCGCAACAGCAGGTGATGCTGTTTTCACCGTGGCTCCCGACTGGGAACACATCCGGGAAAAGCTGCTGCAGCTGAACGCAGCCATGGATGTGCTGGAGCAGCGGCTGGCCCAGTCCGCAGACTACCTGAACCCCCGCTTCCACCGGGAATTGCTCCGCCTCCGGGAACCCTTCCCTCCCGAGGAGGAATTGCGGGATTCAGAACAATTGGCTGAAATTGCAGCTCTTATTACCAGCGGACACGGGCTGATTCCCGGCCTGCTGGCCTGGATCCGGGAGATGGAATCGGTGCCTGCGGAGGATCTGCTGAACCGGGACAACAGCCGCTACAAGCGCTACGCCAATTATTTGGCCTCCCGTGAATGGTATTCCCAGCTGCCCCATCAGGGTTTGTTATTAAACCGGTTCCTGTGAAGTCCCCATACAGCCCAAAACAAAAAAGCCTCCGTTTTCCCGTTGGGAATCCGGAGGCTTCTTCTTGCCGGCCCTTATTACTGGGCCAAGCCGTGTTTATGGGCATATATCGCTGCCTGGGTGCGGTCCTCCACACCCAATTTGGCAAGAATGTTGGTGACATGGAACTTAACCGTTTTGATGCCGATAAACAGCTCATCCGCCACTTCCTGATTGGACTTGCCTCCGGCGATGAGCTGGAGCACCTCCATCTCCCGGTCAGTCAGGTCCTCATGGGGAGCATGGGCAGGTTTGGGCTGGCGGAACCGGTTCATGATCTTGGAGGCCACCTGGGATTCCAGAATGGACTGCCCCCGCGCCGCAGCACGGATGGCCGCTGCAATCTCCGTCGCTCTGGAGGTTTTGAGCAGATAGCTGAAGGCGCCGGCTTCAATCACCGGATACATCTTCTCATCATCCAGATAGCTGGTCAGGACGATCACCCGGCAATCGGGCACCAGCTGCAATAGCCGCCGCGTGGTTTCAATGCCGTCCATCCCATCCATCACCAGATCCATCAAGACCACATCCGGCTTGTATTCCTGGGCCAGACGGATGCCGTCCGTGCCGTTGCTGGCTTCGCCCACAACCTCGATCCCGTCCTCCGTGCCCAGCACGGCGGCCAGCCCGATACGCACCATCTCGTGGTCGTCCACCAACAGTACCTTAATGGACTCTTCCGCTTGTTCTTCCATTAACCAGTTCTCCTTCCTCTTCGCTCATCACCGGCGCGCGGATTTCGATCCGGGTTCCTTTGCCCGGGGCGGACACAATGTTCAGCGATCCGCCTATTTCGGTGACCCTCTCCCGCATGGACATTAGCCCGTAGGAGGCATGTTTCTCCTCATCCGGGGAAAACCCGACACCGTTGTCCCGTACAGACAACCGGACCAGGTCTGCGGGACACTGCAGCTTAATCTCCATCTGCGTTGCCTTGGAATGGCGCAGGGTATTGGACAACGCCTCCTGCACGATCCGGAACAGCTGGTCCTCTATCCCTTTGGGCAGCTGGAGCTCCTCATCCATTTCATATGTAATATCGATGGGCACCTTGGCCTGAAGCTCCGCCAGCAGCTCCCGCAGTCCTTGGGCAAGCCGCTTGCCCTCCAGATGCACGGGGCGCAGATGAAGCAGCAAAGCCCTCATCTCCGATTGGGCCACAGATGACATTTCCTCAATCAGGTGAATCTGCCGTTTCGCTTTTTCAAAATCCTTCTCCAGCGTTCTCCCCACCGCCGTAGCTGTCATAGAGATGGCAAACAGCTGCTGGCTGACCGCGTCATGAAGATCCCGGGCCAGACGCTGCCGTTCCTCCACCACTGCAGAATACCGGGCTTTTTCCGCCAGCTCCGCATTGTTGGTGGACAACCGCTGAAGGGAAGACACCTGCTCCTCCCACTTCCGGGACATCCGGTTCAGCTGTTGGCCCAAACGGCCGATCTCATCCTCGCCCAGATACGGTACCGCACGGGACAGATTCCCCTTCTCCAGAAGCATCATCACGTCCTCAAGCTGCTCCAGCCGGGCGGAATTCCGGTGGCTGGACCAAAAGCCGTACGCCCCGCCCACAAGCACGGAAGCGCCCGCCATACCCAAAAACAGCTTCACCGCCTCCCCCCATGAGGAGAACTCCTTCAGGAATCCGTAAATATAAAGAAAGTACAGCGCAAGCCCCAGCAGCGCCAGACTGAATACAATGGATTCGCCCATGCTGCGCCAAATCATATTGGTCAGTCGTTTACCCACGGGCGTCCCCTCCTGAAATTTACCGAATGTATAGTCAATTACAACACCTTAATGTCAATATCTCCTACGAGATAAGAAACAATTAGTTTCACCTTCGTATCCGCTGTATCATAATGCGGCGACTGCCAATAGATCTTGTTCATTGTGCCCGACTCCCGTTGGCTGCCTACCCTCATCTGCCCGAACAGCACCGAGCTTTCGATGGAAACCGCCATATCCTCGGGGAAATACAGATCGATATCGCCGATCATCCCCTGCAGGACCAGAGTGGTTTCCGGCTCCTCCGGAATAGCCAGGGTGAAGTCCAGGCTCAGCTCACCGATCACACACCATAAACTGAGGCTCCGGAGAATCCAGGCTTCCTTATTCCGCTTCTGGCTTTCAATCAGCCGGGTCCGCTGGATCGCCCCTGTCTCCCCGTGCATTTCCTTGCTTTTGATATAAAAATACCCCAGGGAGATGAGAATCAGGGCCATAATCACGACAAAATGGCTGCCCACCAGAATAAAGCCGCCGATACAAAGCAGCACATACCCCTTCCGGCGGATACCGTTACGGATGCAGTAGACACCCAGTAACACCATAAACAGGGAGATCACCGTTGCAGGTGTGGCGACAACTTTGCTGAGGAGCACAAAAATACCCGCTCCGATTAATAACAGATAGGTATTCCGGCCCTTGTTATAGTTTGGCTGCCTGCTGTCCATAAGTGTCGCACCTCCCTGCGGCCCGCCCTGTAGTCAATGGTCCCCCGAAGAAAAAAGCCATGGGCTTGGCAGTTGGCCCTATGGCTTTTCCTTGAATTAGAATATCATATTTCCGGGGGGCAAGAATAGCTGATTTTTTAAGAAAGCTTGAAACTTGCCTTATTCTCCTGCTGCTTCATCCTTAGCGGGACCTGCCAGCTTTTGCTTCAGGGCTTCCAGCTGCTGGTCAACCTTCTCTTGTTTAGCCAGATCCACAGTGGTATAGGATGCAATACCAGTGCTGGACAGGTACGGCTTGCCGGCGATTTCAGCCTCGGCTTCCAGCTGCATAATCTTCTCTTCCATACGGTGGAACCCTCTGGAGGCGTTGCCGCCTTCAATGGTGTTGTGGTTGGTCACTTGGGCCATTTGCTTCTTGGCCTTGGCCAGCTGCACCCGGGAGATCAGCTCGTTGCGCTTGTTGCGCAGCTTGTAGAATTCATCCTTCATTTCATGCAGCTGACGGGTCAGTTCTTCGGCTTGCGCCTTGGATTGGGCATGCATTTCCACGTATTCGTTGAGCTTTTGATCATGGTAGAGCTTTTCTTCCAGTGCTTGACGGGCTCCCGCTTCCTGCCCGTTCTTCAAGGCAGCGGCGGCTTGGTTCTCACGCTCAGCAGCCAGGCGGGAATGCTCCGCTACCCGTTGCTGGAGCTTGCGCTCATTGGCAATTTGCTTGGCAACCGTTACTTCCGCTGTGGCAATTTCCTCTTCCATGTCGCGGATGTATTGGTTCAGCATCACAATCGGATCCTCTACCTTATCCAGCAACTCATTCACCGACGCCTTAGTCATATCCTTCAGTCTTGTAAATACACCCATTGTTTTATTCTCCCTTCTCGTATTTGGCCACTTTGGCCCGGAGTTCTTCGATTTCTTTCCACATGGCTTTCTTCTCTACATCCTTCATCATCTCATCGATGGAAGGGGCTGCAGGCTGTGCCTGCTGGGGAGCGGACGGCCGGGCTGCATGAGCCGGACCGGTGTGATAAGGGTCTTGGGGACGGGCAGGACCGGATTGGTAAGCTCCGCCTTGGTACGGTCCGCCGTAAGGATTGCCGTAGTAGCCTTGGCCTCCGCCGGGCGGGTACATCGGAGGAGGGGGATTAAACCCTGGCTCCTTCGGAATGACCAGACTTGCGATAATATAGATGGGAATCACGGTGCCGCCGGAGAAAAAGGTCGTTATCACCACCACCAGACGCAGAATGGTGGAATCGACATTCAGCTGCTCGGCAAGGCCGCCGCACAAGCCTGTGAGCTTGCTGTCCCTTCTGGACCGGTACAGTTTTGTCATGATTTGTCCCAACCTTCCTTTTCCAGCTTGCTCTTCAGCTTTTCCATCTCCACGTCCAGCGCGGATTGGACAGCTGCGCCTGCGGTATACAGGAACTCGCGGCCGGCCTGGCGGATTTCCCGCAGGGTTTTGGCCTCCATCTCCATATCGGAGACCTTATCCTCCAGCCGGGCGAACATCCGGGGCGTATCTCCCGTTTGTCTGCCGGCCATTCTGGCGTTCAGCTGCTGCTGCAGCCGCAGGGTTTCAAGACGAGCCTGGTAATAGCTGCGTTTGGCCGCTACTTCCTGATAATCGGCTTTCAACTGGTTCAGCTGGTCCTGCAGCTCCAGGATGGCGTTTTTGCTGTCCTCGTACAAGCCGCGGTACTGCTCCGCTTTTTCCTCGTGAAGCATCTTTTCCTGGAGGGCCAGCTTGGCTACCGCCTCTTCTCCGGCCTTCAATGCAATCAGCGCCTGCTGCTCCCGCTTATCCCGCATTTGCTCGGCCGCGGTCAGCTGCTGCCGCAGCCCCTGAGCGTGGTTCAAACATTGCATGTATAAACGCTCGGATTCGTCAATCTGTTCTTTCTGGCTGTACAGGTACCGGTCGATCAGCTTTACCGGATCTTCCGCCTGCTCCAGCATTTCATTCAGCGTGGCTACGCTAATATCCCGGACCCGCTTCATAATGCTCATCTGTTCGTTGCCTCCTTGCCTCTATAGTCTCAAACCTTAAAACATGGGACGGTTGCGCTTCAGAAGAGATATTCCGTAGCCGATTAATGCAATCGCCAGCACCAGGCCGATAATCCAGGAGAGCTTGCTCATCAGCACCAGACCGCCGATGATCAGAATCACCCACCCCATAAACTTGCTGCCGTTTTTAACACTGTAGAAGCCCAGAGCCACCATGGCGGCTGCGATGATGAAGCCGGCGATGTTGCCTAAGCCCAGCCTGCCTACCAGAATCAAGGCGCCGCAGGCGATGAGGAGAATGGCGAACCCGCTACCTCCGTTTCGTTTCATTTGTCGTTCACCCCTTTCGTTTATGTCCTTGTGTTGTTCATGTCTTTATTTTAGGCTATCCCGGCTTTCTCCAAAACGGACCCGCGACTGTTTTTCGGACTGGACCTAAGTCGGGGACCGGCACCGCCTCAAGGATAAGCCAGGGACAGGCCCTGGCCGGACCCGGAGGTGCGGGATGCATATTCAGCCTGGTGCAGGCGAACATTAACCCTATCCTGCAAGCGGAAGGAGGGAGTGTCCATATGCCGGAAAACAAGGTCCACCAAGGCAATTACAAAGGAACAGGCCGGATGGAAGCGGAGAATCAGGATATGGAGTTTGTGAACGATACGCTTCAGGTCGGCGCCGACAAGAATGCCTTCAAGGATGCGGACAAGAACCGGAGTCGGAAGAAATAAAGCTCTTCGGAGAATGCCGGCCTGCCCGGCCCCGCCCGCCTCTCCCGGCTTAGCCGGAGGCGGTTTAGGGCAGTTAAACCGAAAGCGCTTCCGCAATTGCTCTTGTTCACCATACTCCGACGTAGAGGGTTGAGTGGGAAACCGCCGTTTTATCCTCAGTATGCTGACGTTACTCTCCATAGTTGCTGCGTTACCGCATGCCTCCAACACTTTTCCAAACCGCTAACGGAACTATCCGCTCTTACAATGTAAAATCGGGACCTATAGAAAAATAACGGAACCCAGCGACTCTTAGAGTGACAAATTGCCGTCATTAAACAGCTATTAGTCTGCTAAGCGCTTCTGAGTTCCGTTAAAATCACAAACCATCTGTTTTGGGCTTCTAAGCGTCGCTAAGTTCCGTGACAGCCGGAACCCGGAGGCGACCAGTCCGTTTCGTTCCATTAAAACGTTCTGCCCCGCTCCCCGCTTCCTACTCCAACGGCCGCACGTACTCCCAACGGCTCGCATACTCCTCCAGCACCGGGTGCCGGGCTCCTCCAGCCGGTGGAGCGACAATCAGGCGCAGCTTCCGGATCCACTCCTTGAAGGAATCATACCCGGCCCACTTCAGCGCCAGCCTCTCCGGTATCCACACAAAAAAGGGACCGCGGTGCTTTTCCGTAAGAAAAGCCAACGCCGTATCCACAGGCGTATACTTCTTCCGCTTCCCCTCCCACTGGTCCAAAAGGGCCCGGGCTCCCGCAGGCAGATTCGGCTCCGCCTCCTCCATCGCCGCCTCCAGCTCCTGAACCCGCCGGTAATAAGGAGGAAGCTCCGTGAGCCCCATCCGGCGTCCTGTCTCTTCGTGGATGGGATACAGCACAATCCGGTCGAAGCCCCGCAGCCCGGCAAACCGGTAAACCTCCGCCAGCCCGGTGACAGCTATATCCGTGAAATCCCCATATACGATGAGTGTCCCGGTTTTAACCTCCTGCGGCGGCTCATAACCAAAAGGGACCTGTTCGTTTTCCTTGGCCACCATTTCCCCTCCATTCCAGCATTAATCGGATGCCGTCAGAAAAAGTCCAGCAAAAAGGGCTGTCCATCCGGCAAAGCGGCTTCCAACAGCTCCAGTTGGCTGGGGTCGCCTGTCAATAAACCATGCTCATACCAAAAGGAGGGCCGCTCATAACCCAGCAGCATGGAGGTGAGAATGCCGATCCCGCAGGACAGTCCTTCACCCTCCACACTTTCCCCGCCAATGGGTCCCCGCCGAACCTTGGGTCCAGGACCTTGCTCCTCCGTACGTACCGTATAACTGCCTTCATTCCATGGAGCATGCTCATCGCGGATATGGAGCCTCAGTTCCCCTGCAGTTCCCGGCCGGAAAGCATAGCCATTCAGAAAAGCCTCGGCATCCACCAGCCTTGCCATAGAATACGGCACCGTTTCGTGGCTGATGCGCGGATCCTTAAGCAGCGAAGCCAGCCTGTCTGCCGGATGGATCATCTTCAGCACAACCTTGCCTTGGCTGCCCAGCATGGAATCATGATCGGCTACGAAATTCCATAAGCCCCTATAGGCTTCCCCGTCCAGGGCTACCCATTCCTGGATTGTTAAGATGCTGTCTGCCACCTTGTAGAGCATATATCCTGTTGCGCGTCCGTCTCTGTCACAATAAACAGCTCCTAAGCCCCCTTGGTTTTTCCGAGCCAATACCCCTTCCAGCCACCATTTGCGGGTGCGGACCATCATGCCGTTATGGCGTGCGGCGTAAGCCTCATAAACCGGCGCCAATACCTCCAGGTCAACGGTGCGTTTGATCCGTCCGGAAGCCGCCGGAAACCGGGGCAGCTGGTGGGGGGTCAGCTCGTATTTCTTGTATTCGGTATTGGCTTCCCAGCCGAATCTCTGGTAAAACTCGAACTTGAAGGGATGGAGCATAGAGATGGTTTGGCCTTGTTCTTTCATTACCCGCAGCGAATGGGTGAGCAGGTCCGCCACTCTGCCGCCGCGGCGTTTCTCCGGCCAGGTGGCAACAGCGGCGATTCCTCCCATAGCCAGCGGCTTGCCGCCCACGTAAATCTCCATAGGCAAAAGCATCAGCTTCGCTTCCAGCCCATCCTCCCCATAACAACCCCAGTTCTCAGAGGGCATCAAAGTTGCGGCCCGTTTGGCCCGCTCCTCAGGTGTCAACGTGTACTGAAATGCAAAGGAGGAAAGACGTGAGTATTCCTCCCTTTCATCCTCCTGCATCTGGCGAATCTGTCTCATTCCTTGTCCTCCAATCGGTTTGCCAAAACATTGGCGCAATCCGGGCATCCGTCCAATCCACCCAGCGGCCTCGGCATATAGTGTATTATTCGTTTCCGCATTACCCCCGCTGGAAACTCTTGAGGGGAGGTGAACAACAATGGGTTATGCTGCAGGTTGCGGTCCCGTAGGTGGCGGCGGCTTCACCACCACTGGCGTCATTCTGGTGCTCTTCATCTTGCTGGTGATCATTAGCAGAGCATGGGTAATCTAATCTAGAATCCCCTTCAAGCTTTTCAAAAAGCCTTTCGGCCACGTCCGGAAGGCTTTTTGCTAGGGCGTGTTTGCAAACACGCCCTATTTTATCCCCCGATCTGGGACATCCTCCGAACCGTCGGTGTATGGGAGGCGCTGGTATCGGACATGGCCAAGGCCATCTCATGGTTTTCAGGTTTAGTCGCCAGCGACTTGCGGATCAGCGTACGGAGTGCTTCGTCATCCCCGATGCTGCTTCTTACATGGAATTCATCGGACCAATACAAACAGGGTTTGATATATCCGTCTGCAGTCAACCGCAGCCGGTTGCAAGCCTGGCAGAAATGGTCGCTGACCGGGTGAATCAGGCCAAAGGTGCCCTCCGCTCCCTGGAGACGGTAATTCTCGGCAGGCCCGTTGCCGGTTATGCCCCCGGCAGGCTCCACAGCCAGGCCCATGGCCTCCGCTTGCCGCAGCACCTCCTCCAGAGGCAGATAACCGGACTTCCAATCCTTCCCGCTGTGGCCGATAGGCATATATTCAATAAAACGGACATTCAGCTTGCGGTCCATGGTCAGCTTCAGGAAATCGGCGATTTCGTCGTCATTGACCCCTTTGACCAAAACCACATTCAGCTTCACGGGATCAAGCCCCGCCCGGAGTGCCGCATCCACACTGGCCAGCACCTTCCGGATATCGCCGCCTCTTGTGATAAGACGGAACCGGTCCTCCCGCAGGCTGTCCAGGCTGATGTTAATCCGGGTAAGCCCGGCCAGCTTTAAGGCCTCCGCTTTTTTCTCCAAAAAAATGCCGTTGGTCGTCAGTCCGATATCCTCAATGCCGGGAACCGCCGCCAGCATGGCAACCAGCTCCGGCAAATCCTTGCGCAGCAGAGGCTCACCCCCGGTCAGCCGCAGCTTGCGGATGCCCATGCCAGCCAAAACCCGGACCACCTCCCGGATCTCCTCCGCCCGCAGGATGTTTTCCTCGGGTTCAAACTCCACACCCTCCTCCGGCATACAATAGACACACCGCAGGTTGCAGCGGTCCGTTACCGAGATTCGGATATAATCATGCTTACGTCCATGCTTGTCCGTCAGCTGCTCCTTCACGTCTCCACCTCCTGTCTGTAAGAACCTCCAGCTCCGCATGGAACAATGCTCTTGTTTCGGCCACCATAGCACGGATTTCAGGCAAGGTGGCGTTATCAATATGAATACCGGCCACCACCGTCACCGCTTTGCCCAGCCTAAAGCAGGCCATATCCGCCAGCTCCCGGGCAAGCTCCGCCTCCTTGTGGCCGGGCAGCCCGATGACCTCCGTATGGACGCTGCCGTCTTCGGCAGGATACGAAACCGCGGTTGCACCGATATGGGCTTGTCCTCCGGTAACCAGCAGAACATAGTCCACGCCGGCTTCGATGGTCCGCACGGACAGCCCGTAGAGATTGCGGATTGTCATCATCTGACCCCTTTAACGTTTTCATATGATTATAACAAACAAAAACGCCGCCTGCATGCAGACGGCGTAACATTATGATCATTTATCAGGGAACCTCAGCAGGAGAAAAACTGCTCCAGGTCCATCAGCATTTGCTCCGCCAGCGGGAACAAATTCTCTTCTTCGTTGCGGAAGTGGCCGGCAAGCACATTGTAAGCCTCCAGCAGGGAAGCCGCAGCCTCCTTTGCTTTCTCACTGTTGACGGGAGCCGAAGCTCCTTCCAGGATTTGCAGGAAGCGCATAATATGGCCGTGAGCCAGCTTATGCTCCTCTTCCAGCGCCATCAGCTGCTCCAGGTCCTGGCCGGAATAATCGCGCACCATGGGGAACAGGACTTGATCCTCCCACAGCGAGTGGGCATCCATTTTCTCCACAAACTGAATGGTTTTGCCGCGGAGATAGTTCAGGGATACGCTCCAATTCAGCACATCCTCATCCTGTCCCACTACCTTGGCCATGCCATAAAGCTCCATCATTTCCCGCTTCAGCAGCTCATGCTCTTCCTTCAGCTGATCCATTCCGTCTCCCAGCACGTCCACTGTACTAACCACTTGCTCTTCACGGGATAACGTTTGAAGCATGTTCATCCACTCCTCTGTATTCATCGCCACAATCGGGTGTGAAGCTTATGGCAACCTCTATCTTCAATAAATATAATTTATATGGCGATAACTTATACCATCAGTATAGTCTCTGCCATATGGTTCATCTGTGATTATAATCACAAAGTATGCCGCTGAATATTGCTAACTTGTGTCATCTCATTTTTTCCCTTCCCACAAAAAAAATACCCGGCCTTCCACCTGCCGTTCACCAGGAACAGAAGGAGAGAGCCGGGCACTACAATCACGATGACGGCTTAGCGGTTGATCATGCCGCAGCTGTCCGCTTTGCCGCAGGTGGAGCTGGCGCTGCCGCAATTGCAGGCGGTGCCGCCGTTTTTGCGGTTCTTCAGATAACGGAATACGGTAAAACCGACGACGCCGACAACCACTGCGATAATAATAATATCTGCCATGTGAATCCCTTCTTCCTTAAAGTATGGCGATGGATGGACTAGACTCTAGAGTCCGATTCCCAGGAGACGGCCGACTTGATATACAAGAAGCGAGATGGTCCAGGCAATGCCGCATTGGTATGCCACCGTGAACAGGGTCCATTTCCAGGAGCCCAGCTCCTTCTTGGCTGTGGCGATAGCCGCAAAACAAGGGGCATAAAGCAGAACGAATACCATGACGGAGAAGGCCGCAAGCGGCGAGAAATATCCGTGCAGGGCGGTGCTAAGGGCGGTGGTCAGCTCTTCCGTGCCCTCGTTGATATAAAGAATCCCCAAGGTGCTGACCACCGCCTCCTTGGCGATTAAACCGGTCAGCAGTGCAGCGCCCACCTGCCAGTGCACTTCACTTGTGCCGTTAATAACACCGAAGCCGTTCCAGGTAAAGAGCGGAGCGATCAGCTTGCCGATGGAGCCGAAGATGCTGTCTGCAGCGTCCTCCACCATATGGAAGGAGAAATCGAAGGTTTGCAGCACCCAGATTACCACGCTCATGGACAGCAGGATGGTACCCACCTTCACTACATAGCCGCGGGCTTTTTCCCAGGTATGCATCATAACAGACTTCAAGGAAGGCAGCCGGTACGGCGGCAGCTCCATCACAAACGGAGGTGCTTCACCCTTAAATACCGTTTTGTTCAAAATGATACAAGAGAGCATGGCCACGAGAATGCCCAGGCCGTAAATGCTGAATGTAACAAGACCCTGATTGGAGGCGAAGAAGGCACCGGCGAACACGGCATATACCGGAATCCGGGCTCCGCAGGACATAAACGGCATCAGGGTGATCGCCAGCTTACGGCTCCGGTCATCCTCCAGGGTCCGGGTGGCCATAATAGCGGGGACGCCGCAGCCATACCCCATCAGAAGCGGAACGAAGGCTTTACCGGACAGGCCGAAGCGTCTGAACACACGGTCCATCACGAAGGCGATACGGGCCATATACCCGACATCCTCCAGAATGGACAGACAGAGCATCAGGATTACAACAAGGGGCAGGAAGCCGAGAACGGAACCGATACCTGCAAAGATACCGTCAATCACCAGGCCCGTAACCGTATCGGATGCTCCGACATTTTCCAAGAAGGTCGCCACCCAGCCCGGAATGGTTTCCCCGGTGAACGCTGCGAAGGGATCGGCGATAAGCGCAGCTACAGGACCCAAGGAAATTTGGAATACGGCATACATAATGAATATGAAGATCGGAATGCCCAGATAGCGGTTGGTGACAATCTTGTCCACCTTATCGGAAAAGGTCAGGTCCCCTTCCTTTCTTCCCTTCTTCACATGCTTTTCAATGGCTTCACTAATATATTTATAGCGCAGGTCGGCAATCAGCGACTCCAGATCACCCTCGGCGCTTTCCGCTTGGGCCACGATCTTGTTGACAGAAGCCGTCAGAGCCGGGCTCATGTTGAGGTCTTCGATTGCTTTTTCATCTTTTTCCAGTAGCTTCACAGCGTTGTATAACGGGTTGGGGTAATTGTCCTTCTGCAGAAGCTCGCTCAGCGCCTTGACGGGTGCTTCCAGCTTGGTGCGCTCCAGGGCGGTTTTGATAGCACGCTCATGCTTGTGGTCCAAGGACAAGGCCCGCTCCAGCAGCTCCTTGATCCCCTGGTTTTTGGTGGCGGTGATGGGTACCACGGGCACACCCAGCTGCTTTTCCAGACTGGCCGCATCAATGCTGTCTCCCCGGAGCTTCACCTCATCCATCATGTTCAGGGCAATGATCGTAGGAATCCCCAGCTCCAGCAATTGAGTGGTAAGATACAAGTTCCGCTCGATGTTGGTGGCGTCTACGATATTAATAATCACATCCGGCTTTTCCTTGGAGAGGAAGTTGCGGGCGATAATTTCTTCTTGGGAATAAGGTGACAGCGAGTAAATACCGGGAAGGTCAATAATGGTCACATTTTCCTTTACCTTTTTGCACTTTCCCTCTTTACGCTCCACAGTTACCCCGGGCCAGTTGCCAACATGGGCATTGCTCCCCGTCAGATTGTTAAATAGGGTAGTCTTTCCGCAGTTAGGATTGCCAGCCAGGGCAAATCTGTACGCCGCCATACTCATTCTCCATTCTCGCGTGAAATTTGAACTATTTCTCGACTGTGATTTGTTCTGCTTCTGATTTACGCAGGGTCAGCTCATAACCCCGGACATTAATCTCGATGGGGTCTCCCAAGGGAGCCACCTTCCGCATAATAATCTTGGCTCCGGGGGTAATCCCCATGTCCATCAATCTTCTCTTCACCGGGCCGCTTACCCCGATGCTCTTGATCACAGCGGCTTCGGCAGGCTTCAGTTCCTTCAATGAAATTTCCATATGGTCCTCCATGTAGGGTTTATTGATAATGAGAATCATTCTTAACAAAAAGCGGGACATCTCCCTTGGAGGAGCCCCGCAGCTAGTTATTCAAATTACGGATTGACCATCAGTTGTTGAGCGACGCCTTTATTGAGGGCCAGTCTGGAGCCCTTCACGCTGACGATGAGGTTGCCCTTCATTTCGGATACGACGGAAATAAATACTCCCGGCACAATGCCCAGTCCAGCCAGAAATTTCTTGGTATCCTCCTTGGCTCTGCACTCATTCACAACGGCTTCTTTTCCTATAGGAAGCATAGTTAACGGCATAAGTCTCGCTCCTTTCATCATGAAAAAACGGATGATAGTTTATCTTATTCACGACCCGGTAGTGATAATCACTTTCACTGTTACGATAAAAATACACCTTCTACCCCCCTGTCGCTGTGAAATAAATCACTAGGCAATATCTGCAACCTGCCCATTTCTGCTCGATTTCCACATCATTTGTCGTTTTGTCACATTTATCCGGCCTATGCAAAAGCCTCCAAGCGTTTCCCCGCCAGAACCGCCCCAGTTTGTTCACCTTTTGTCCAAATAAAAAACAGCCCTTCCACCTAGGAAAGGGCTGCTTCTCCGGCATGCTTCAATGCCGACTCGTATTCTTCGGGTGTGTTCATATTCGTGACGAATTCCAGGCCGATATGCTTCTCTTCAAAATGGGCCTCCGGCGCTTCCTGCCAATAAATCATCCGCAGCATTTCGGAAACCCGTGACTCCCCGGACAAGAGCAGCGCCGATATGGCATCCGCACAGCCCTTGGAATAAATCCCGTGGAGGGGATGGGACCGTCCTTCAATAACCGGGACTACCGCATCGCATTTCAGGGTAGCCTTCAGCTCCTGCATGGCTGTGGCAGCGGAGGAGGACAGGAATGGCATGTCGCAGCCGACAATCCATACCTCCGGATTCCGGGCCAAGGCCAATGCCGCATGCATGCCGGACAACGGCCCCTTGCCGGGATAATAATCGGTAATGATCCTGATGGAGCGGTCGAGAACCGGCAAAAACAACGTTGGCTCGTTCGTCACCACGATAATTTCCTCACAAACCTCGCTCAGCGTTCTGATCTGACGCTGGATGAGCAATTCACCGGAAAAAGGAAGCAAGGCTTTTTCCTTGCCCATTCTCCGGTTTTGGCCTCCGGCCAATATGGCGCCCGTAAGCATAGCTTCCCATCCCTTCCGTATATCTATCGGTTATTGCTTCTTTTTGCGGATCAACTGCAGAACGAGCACCTTCTCCGAATCGGTTAGCAGGTTCTGGGCCAGTTTAAATGCGGCATTCTCTTCCTTATAACAATGATCCCCGACGACTTGGCAGGCCCGCCGGAATTGGGCGGCAACCTTCTGGAATGCAGCCTCGTCGCCGGGATGCTCCGCCAGGTGGCCCATGGTCGCTTCCAGTTCATCGAAGGTTTCCTCCAGCAGCTCATGCTCATACTTCATCACAGCGGCCGGACCCTTATCGGTATCCAAATATTTGGACAGGACACCAAGCAGGATTTGCTCCTCCTTCTCGGTATGCAGATTCCAGGCACACCGCAGCTTCTGCTCCCGGCGGATCCATTCCCGCACGAAGTCCTCCTTGCGCACCGTGGACTTAGCTGCAAATTCCCAAAGCTGCTCCATCCCTCTGCGGAGCTTGGTATGCTCCCGGCTCAGCAATTGAAGGGCAGGCGCCATGCCTGTGTTTGGCTTGATGCTGTCCGTTGCCGCAAATCCCTTCAGCCGTGACATTAGCCAACACCTCCCGACGGGCCTTGCAATGACTTTCTGACATGGTTGAAACCAATGCCAATAAAAGCTTTTTATCATCAAGCCCGGTAGTTATCTACGTTTATTTATCTACTTCCATGATACCCTGTGCCCGCCTTAGTCGTATGTTAACTATATCACAGCGGCAGCCCCGCCAAAAACGCAAAAAACCAGCCCGCAGGCTGGTTAAAAGGCTCGAAAGCTTTCGAAGAATGTCCGTTTGTCCCGATTCAGGAAAAAAGTTTCGCGGGACCGGGCTGGTGCTTAAAATACCAAGGTTTGGATGGCGTGGGCAGGAATAACGGCCTCCGCCAGCTGCTCCTTGTACCGGAGGACAAAAGGCAGCTCCTCCTCTGTCCGGTTCAAAACCACCACGGCAATGGTGCCGTCCTCGTTGAGGAAAGCGGTGGTTTCCAGCTTGTCCGTGTATTTGGTGCAGCCGATGCGAACGGCTCCGGGCCGGATATATTTGCTGAAGTGGCCAATGTAATAATACGAGCTTCCATAGATAACCGAATCCGTGGTGGTATCGGCAATAATCGGCGCGTCGCAGAAATTGCGCACATGATTGGGGCCGCCCTGTTCGTCCAGCACAATGTTCCAATCCGTCCAAGCGGTCATCCAATGGTTCAGGTTGCCCATGATATCATGGCCGTAGCGCTCCCCGGTTTGCCAGGACCCGGCATGGACGCCGAAGAATTCCTGGCAGCCTTCCGTGAAAACCAGCCCCTTATCCGGAAAACGGTCATGAACGGCGGACAGCGCTTCGAAGTGGTCCCCGGAGTACCAGTGGAAGCCGATGCCCCAGATGTACTTGGACGCCGCGGCATCCGTGAAGGCCACCTTCGCCCTGTCATAAACCCGCTCCTTGTTATGGTCCCAGATCATCACCTTCACGTGGGACAGCCCATGCTTCTCCAGGGCCGGACCCAAATGCTCCTTCACAAAATCCCGCTCTTCTTCAGCAGTGTAGATGCAGGAATCCCATCGCTGTTTGGCCTTGGCTTCATTCTGGACGGTTAACCCCCAGATATCCACACCCTCGGCGGCATAGGCCTCTATATACTTCACGTAATACTCGGCCCACACCGGCCAATACTCCCGGAGCAGGTGGCCGCCATGGTTCATTTCCCCGTTGGATTTCATCCAGGCCGGAGGACTCCAGGGGGAGGCAAACAGCTTAAAGCCCGAGCCCGCCGTCTCCTGTGCCCTGCGGATCAGCGGAATCAGCGATTGTTTGTCCCGGGAAATATCGAAGTTTTTCAGCTCCGTGTCCTTTTCCTCCACATAGGCGTAATTCCCCAAGGAAAAATCACAGCTGTTGATGTGGGTCCTACAGAAGGTATAACCCAAGCCGTTTTCCTGTCCGAAGTAAGCCTGCACAATCTCCTGGCGGCTTCCTTCCCCCATCCGGTCGATGGTTACGGACGAGGCCTCCGTCAGAGCGCCGCCGAAGCCGATCACCGTCTGGTACCGCACATCATCATAAATGTTGATCAGATGGTTTTCGGTACCCTTTTCATCAGGTTGAAACGTTAAGCTTGCCTTCTCGGCCAACCGGTCCGCCGTATCCTTTGCCGTCTGGATGAGCCGCACTGTCCTGCCTTCCATAATGGTCACCACTTTTCAATAGGGATGTACCTTCATCATAGAAGAAAGGAAGCGTCGGATGTAGAGACAAACTAACCGCAAACCTCAACGATCTGACTGTGCAATAGCTGCCGGATGCTCTCTGCGGTATTTGCCGGGGGATATCCCGTATTTCTCCCGGAACACACGGTGGAAGAAGGTGTAGCTGCCGAAGCCCGACGCCTCTGCGATCTGCTCCAGCGTCATCGGTGAAAGCTCCATCAGCTGCAGCGCAATCTCCAGGCGGAGCTTATGGGCGTATTGGAGAATGGACAAGCCGAACTCCTGCTTAAAAAGGCTGACCGCTCTGGATACACTGAGCCCCGCATGGCCCGCTACTTCCTTCAGGACAATAGGCTTCACCGCATGCTCTTCAATATAATATTTCATCCGCAGAGCATAATGGGAGCTGGCCGTCAGCATCCCTGCCGCCTCCTGCACCGTGCGGTCCATCATATAACAAAGGGATTGCATCAACGACCGCACCAGCGCGGGATTGGCCTCCGACATCCGCCGCGCCTCCAGCACCAGCTGGTTCCATACCGCTGTGAGCCGCTCACTGTCCGCCACCTGGGTAAGTCTTGGACGGGCTGCCGACTGCCACCACCGGTCGATCCACTCCCCTTTGCACATTACATAATAATCCCCGCTGAACTCTGCCTGCTGCCCGTTTTGGACAGTCCGCATCTCATACAATTCCCCCGGCTGAAACAAAAGCAGCTCCCCGGGCAGAATCCGCCGGTAGCCGCCGTCCATCCAGATCTCGCAGAGCCCTTCGGTCTGCAGCCGGAAAATATAAATATCCAGCCCATGCCGGTAGGTCTGCCGGAAGGGCTGGGTATGAAGGGAAAGACCGCATAGCTGAATCTCAATGGAACCGGAATCCTCCACTGCCAACGCCTCCAAGCTACAACCGTTTGGCCAGCGTATCCCGCCAGCTCTGGGACAGCTCCGGCACAGCCAGAAGCCGTGCGGTTTCCGCTTTGTCGTCCTTGGCGGTGTACATAATCCGGTTGGCCTCCGCCACACTGATCCCGGAAGGAGACTGCTCCACCAGGACAACCTCGTCCCCCGGCGCAGTCCCCCCCTCCTCCAGCACCCGGAAATAATAGCCGGTGTAGCCTGTGGTTTGCACCAGAAGCGGCATGTCCGTCCGGTTATACTTATGCCCCAGCTTGTAGCAGGGCTGCCGCGGCTGGCTGATCTGCACCAACGCCTCTCCCATCCGGAAAATATCTCCGATGCGAACCTCCCGCTCCGTGAGCCCTTCCATGGTTACATTCTCCCCGAAAGCGGCGGAGTCCAGGGATTGCCCCAGCTCCTTCTCCCAGAAGGCGTAATGCTCAAAGCTATACACACAAACAGCCTTATCCGGTCCGCCGTGATTCACCCGGTCCGCCTGGCCGTCCTCCGCATATCCCTCGACGGTGAGAAAAAGCCTACCCTCTGCCGGTTGTTTGCCCATACCTGTGGTAAACTCCTTGCCGCCCCATTGGTAAGCGGCCGGTTTTCCGACTTGCAGGCTCTTGAGCCTGCCGCTTTGTTCCTTCGCCATCCTGCCAACGCCTCCACATCAAGTGATCCTCACTGCCACGCTTGACCAGGCATTACCCGCAGCTTGTCCCGTTCTCCAGATGTCTGACGCAGTTGTGCAAGCTGCAGCTCCAGCCCTCAGGCGTTTTTTCCAGTACATTCACGCAGGTATTCTTGAGGCCCAGATAACCAAATGCGGGGAACAGCGTCTCCACCAGGGCGCCAATCAGCGCTCCATGGGACACCAGCAGCACCCGTTTGCCCGGATGGCGCCGCTCCATCTCCTCCAGAAGCTTCATTCCCCGCTCCACTACTGCCTCGCGGGTTTCCCCTCCATGCTCCGCATTCTTCCAGTCGGCACCCCAGCGGTCGATCCGCTCCTGCTCCGTGGTTCCCTCCAAGGTGCCGAAGGAACGCTCCGCCAGGAGAGGATCATAACCCGTCACCTGTATGCCCATATGCCGGGCGATAATGTCCGCGGTTTCCCTTGCCCGGGCCAGGTTGCTGGAGTAAATGTAATCCCACTCCTCATCTTCCATCCGTTTACCCAGCAGCTCCGCCTGCCGCCTGCCCTCCGCATTCAGCGGGATTTCGTTTTTGCCCTGCATGCGGCCTTCCTGATTCCAATCTGTCACACCGTGTCTGACCAGCCCGATTGTCGTCATGCTGTGCGTATCTCCCTCACGATTAATCCTCTTGCGCCTATCCGTGGCTCTATTTTATCTGTTTTATGCTTCCTGCGTCGGGCATTCATCATGCGACGCCCATTTTTCCGCCCATTCCTGGACTTCCTTCATGGCAAACTCCAGGCCCTTGCCTTTTTCCGTCAGCTCATATTCGATCCGTACCGGGGTCTCGGGGTACACGTGGCGGATAATAATCCCCGCGGCCTCCAGCTCCTTGAAGCGCTCCGACAGCATCCGGTCGCTCATTCCGGGGATAATGTCGGACAAATCCTTAAAGCGCTTGGGTCCGCTTAACAGCACCTGAATAATCAGGCCCGTCCACCGTTTGCCCAGGAGCTCAAAAGCAGCCTCAAACTTCGGACATAATGTATGGGGGTTCGACATTTAGCATCAACTCCTTTTGTTAACTTTATTTTACCATAGTCGCTTTACAAAAGTAAGTTTTTTGCGCAAAAAACAGATTTGCGGACGCACCCAAATAACGGCTGCCGCAAATCTGTCCTCCCGCTTACATTAACGTTAAGGTTTGGGATAATAGGTGAACCCGGGGTAGGTGACCACCGGCCATTTTTCCTTCCGCAGCGCATCCAGCACCTCGGGACCAACATTCAGGTTGCCCGCCACCAGTTCTTTCGGGGTTAAGGCCATCCACTGGTTCAGGGACACATCCTGGAACCGGTCGCTTTTGAACATCTCCAGAAACCAGAGGGTTTCATCTCCGGTATTCTGCACGTAATGCCCCAGAGCAAAGGGCACATACCCCACATCCCCTGCCCGGAAATCAAAGGTTCGGGCCGTTCCGTTGCCTGCGAATACCGTCATGCGTCCCTGGCCGGTGAGGTAATACTGCCATTCGTCATTGTTGGGATGCCAATGCAGCTCGCGCATGGCGCCGGGTTTGATTTCCACCAGCGCCGCGGCGATGGTTCGGGAAACCGGGAACACGCTGGAATCCACAATCCGCACGGGCAAACGCCTCCATCGGCACCCCGAAGTTGGCGGATAGCACATCCTTAGGGGTATGGGCGAACCAGTCCGAGATGGACAGGGTGTTCAGATCGGAGAAGTGCCCGTCATCAAAAACAAGCAAAAATTCGCAGCCTTCCTCCAGACCCTGAATGGAGTGGGGGATGCCCGGCGGGAAATACCACAGATCACCCGGCCCCACATCGGCAATAAAATTGCTTCCGTTCTGGTCGACGGCGGTGATTCGGGCATGGCCGAGGAGCATATAGGACCATTCCGCCTGCTGGTGCCAATGGAGCTCCCGGACTCCTCCGGGGGTCAGACTCATATTCACACCGGCCAGAGTCGTGGCCACCGGCAGCTCCCGGATAGTGATCTCCCTGGACCATCCCCCCTGATTCAGCTGCATATGGGTATCGGAAAAGGAGAAGCGCAAATTGGGAATGAGCCCCGCATCCGTGGCCGGAGGCACAAGCATATCGGGATTCTGGCGGTCGCGCATCACATCCCTTGGCCCACAGTCAACGTTCCCGTAGCCGCCCTCCCGGATGGGCTGGGGAATATGGTCGGACGGCGGTAAACGGCTTGTCGTTTTATCCACGTTGCCACCTCATTATCGAATTATGTCTGCCGCAATGTATATGCGGGGCGGAAGCGGATTATACCGGATGCTCCGAGCTGCAAGTCCGGCCATTTAGATAAGGCCCATCTTCTCCTCCAAAAATCCCTTCAGCACCAAGGCATGGTTGCACGTTGTATCCTTGGCGGCATAAACAAGCGTCACCGGTCCGCTGCGGAGTATCCCGCCCAACCGCTCCAGCTGATCCTTCATCCCTTCGCTCTCCAGCTCCTCCCGGTACAACCGGGTAAATTCCCCGAACTTCTCCGGCTGGTGGTTGAAGCTTTTTCGTAGTTCCGGGGAGGGGGCGATTTCCTTCATCCAGGCATATAATGCCGCCGCTTCCCGCGTCACGCCCCGGGGCCACAGCCTGTCCACCAATATCCGTTTACCGTCCACTTCGGACGGGAGCTCATAAATCCTTTTGATCTGAAGCATGGTCCGACCATTCCCATCTGGTTTATTTGCAATCTTGCATTTCTGTGATGCCAATCACAAGTTCAGCCATTTTTTTGCGCTAATCTTACTGGAATAACATGGTCCACGCCGAAGGCCGGATGATGTTATGGAAGCCTCGAAACCGGCACAGCCGGTTTGAGGGCCTTCTCCGATGAATCATCCTCCATGGTGCCGCTTGCTCAAGCACCATGATGGCTATAGGAAATAGGAGGTGCGTTTTTTTGACAGGGGCGGAATTGCTGATTGAACTATTGCTCGAACAGGGGGCAACCACGGTATTCGGTTATCCGGGAGGCGCTGTGCTCCCCATCTACGATGCGCTGTACGATAACCCATCCCTCCGGCACATATTGGTCCGCCATGAACAGGCTGCGGTACATGCGGCCGACGGTTATGCCCGGGTAACCGGCAAACCCGGCATCGCCCTGGTAACCAGCGGTCCTGGCGCCACCAACGCCATAACCGGAATTGCCACGGCGTATATGGACTCCGTGCCGCTTATCGTGCTGACGGGGCAGGTTTCCACCCATTTAATCGGATTGGACAGCTTTCAGGAAGTGGACATCTACGGGATGACCATGCCCATTACCAAGCATAATTTCATGGTTATGGATGCGGCCGAGCTGCCGAGAATCATCAAAAGCGCCTTCCATCTGGCCACCACAGGCCGCCCTGGGCCGGTGCTCATCGATTTGCCTAAGAACATCATGCAGGGTCCTGCCCCCAGCCGGAACGAACCGGTGGAGCTCTCCGCTGTTCCCCAGCTGAAGGGCTACAAGCCCGATACGGTCATTCCCGAAGAAACCCTCCGGCAGGTCTTCGAGAAGCTTGCCCAGGCGAAGCGGCCTGTTCTGCTCACCGGAGGCGGATGTATGTCCGAAGCGGCCTCCGGGCAGCTCCTCACCCTTGCCGGACAAGCCAACATTCCGGTAGCCTCCACTTTTATGGGGCTGGGGGCCTTCCCCACCGGGCATCCGCTGCACTTGGGGATGGTAGGGATGCACGGCACCGTAGCGGCCAACAATGCGGTCCAGCAAGCGGATGTGCTGCTCTGCTTGGGTGTGCGCTTCAGCGACCGGGTGTCCGGCAATCCCAAGGCGTTTTCCCCCAACTCGTACAAAATCCAGGTGGACCTGGATGAATCGGAGTTGAACAAAAATGTCCCTGTGGATATGGCCGTTCACGGCTCTGTCCACGATGTGCTGTCCCATCTCCTGGCCGGCGGATTAACCGGTTCCTGGGAGGAGTGGAACAGGCAGGTGCAATCCTTTTCCCGGCGGATTCCCGCCTTGTCCTCCAAGGGAGAAGGGCTGCTGCAGCCCCAAGAGGTCATCCGGATGATTCATGCCCAATCCTCCGGTGAGGCGGTGGTGGCAACTGACGTGGGGCAGCATCAAATCTGGACAGCCCATCATTATCCGTTCACCCGGCCCCGTTCCTTCCTGTCCTCCGGCGGCCTCGGCACCATGGGCTTCGGCTTGCCGGCAGCCATCGGCGCGGCCGTAGCCGGCTCCGGGCGGCCCGTGGTTTGCATCAGCGGCGACGGCAGCATCCAGATGAATATTCAGGAGCTGATGACCGCAGTCGATTATGATCTGGATCTAAAAATCGTGATCCTCAAAAACGGCTACCTGGGTATGGTCAGACAATGGCAGCAGCTCTTTCATGATAAACGCTACTCCTCCGTTAAAATCTCTTCCCCCGACTTCGCGGCGCTGGCCCGTACCTTCGGCGCCCGCGGCTATTATGCCCGTACCCGCTCCGAGGCGGAGTCCATGATCCGTGAAGCATGGGCCCAGCCGGGAGTGGCCGTGCTGGAATTTGATGTGACCGAGGAAATGAATGTGTATCCCATGATTCCCCCAGGCGGGGATGCCAGCCAGACCATCGAGCATGAATAACAGAATGGAAGGAGAATCCCCTATGGAAAAGATAAGTGTGAATCTCGAAAAGCTGTATTACGGATTTCCTGTGGTGTTGGTCAGCTTTTATGATCAGAACGGCGTTCCCAATGTAACCACTGTCTCCTCCACCTACACGCTGAAGAACATGATGATGGTGGGTCTCAGCAGCAAGGGTTTCGCCGCCCAGCAGATTAAAGAAGTGAAGGACTTCGTGATTAACCTGCCCATGCGCACCATGGAGCAGGAAATCGGCATCTGCGGCTCTCACAGCGGACGCGACGCCAACAAATTCGATCTGGCCATGCTGACTCCGGTCAAGTCCTCTGTTGTGAATGCCCCCATTGTCGGGGAATGTCCCATTGCCATCGAATGCTCCCTGAAGGATGTGATCGAAAGCGATCATTTCGGCGGGTTAACCAATCTCATGGCCGAAATCAAAGGACGCTGTGCGGATGAGGGTTATCTGTCGGCGGAGGGCGGACTGGAGCTTTCCAGGCTTGATCCTATCCATTATTACGGGGACGGCAAAACAAAGGGCTTCAAATTCACCTTGTAATCCCGCCCCTTACGAACCTCGCTTATCCACTTATCCGCTGGCCGGTTCTGCCGCCGGGCAATCCTGTTTGTTCCGATTGCCTGCCGGCAAACCGCCTGCACCATTTTCCCCGTGATTACCGGTACACCCGGGTGATATACCCGCCGCAGCCGCATTCCCCCACATACACCACCTTCTCCACCGGCACCCCCTTCTCCGCTAACAATCCTTCCAGCCGGGAAATGAACCACTCCTCAGGATTTCCCATGTCACCCGGTGTAATAATGTTCACATAATGCTCCTGCCTGGTCTGGGTCACCGCCTCTATGGAGGATTCCAGCATCTCCGCCTCTTCCCCAGGACCGTACTCCTCCTCCAGATTTAAGGACCAGTCCCCCTTATGCAGGGTATTCAACGGAATCTCTTTCATCTTCTATCCCTCCATTCCATTACACTGTTTGTGCTGCCATTGTAGCAAATCTACAGATAACGTTTGTGATCCGGCTCACGCAGCGGGGCGGATCGTCCTGCCAAACCATAAAAAACCGCCAGGCGATAGCCATGGCGGTCTGTTCTCGAGGTCGTGTTTGCAACCCCGCTTGAGGGCATCTTTCACCGCCTTTTCGTCCCTTGCATCGTTACTTCCGCTTGACGTACCCCCGGTACGCCTTCACGAAAGTGCCTTGCCTGGAACGAAAATTCGGCAAAATCTGCTCCCCTCGGAGTTTGCAAACACCACCTATAATTTCAAAAAAATTGCGGATATTGCTTCGCCATACCCTGCACCTGCTCCAGCAAAGTGTTGGAGTGCTCCGCCACGATGCTTCGCATTGCGCCTGCGTCCCGCTTCCGAATCGCAGCCACCATCCGCATGTGACAGTCCATGTGGGACTGCTCGGCCCCGTACATTTTGCCGTACAGCAGCCGGACCCGGTTATAATGGGAGGTCACCTCTTCAATGGTGAACCAGGACAATTCCTGTCCCGCCGTCTCGAAGATAAGCTGGTGAAACCGGTTATCCTTGCAGAAAAATTCGAAGAAATTCTTTTTGTCGGTATACTTCTTCTGCTTGCTGATCAGCTCCTGCATGGTGTCCGCCACCAGCTCGCTGCACTTGAGGATGAATTCATCCACAACGGCCGTTTCCAGCGACGTCCGGATAAACCATTCCTCCCGGACCCGCTGCAGGTCAATCTTGGAGACCACGGTTTTGCGTTTGGGGTAGATCTCCACCAAACCCGACTGCTGAAGGCGCACCACGGCTTCCCGCACAGGTGTCCGGCTGACCCCGTAGCGTTCGGAGAGCTTCGGCACACTGACGTCCGTACCCGGCTCCAGCGTCATATTCATAATATCTTCCCGGATCTGGTTGTATGTGACATCATTCAATGAATTCGTGTTATTCATAATCCACGGTTTCCCTACACCTTCCTGAGCTCACTTCCAGAACGTCACGAAATATTTTGTGGGCACTAGCAGCATCATAGCCATAATACAGAAGAACATCCAGCACAAAAGGGGAATATTCAAGTCCGTTCAGTTCCTGTGTAAATGCCATTGCTCCAATTTCGCTCAGGGTACGTATTGTAGAGACATTTTTCCATCCCAGAAAATTCCATAAACATATTTTTTCTGTTCGGGTATAAATTTCCTGCTCGAATTGTTCTTCTACAAAATGAAACAATTCATGCCCCAAGATAGTATTTATTATACCCCTTTGTGTAAAAAGTTCAACTATCCCGGGGTCTTCCGCAGCCGTCAGACGGACCGCCTGATCCACTGGCTCCTGCATGATGATGATTTGATCCGGAGGGGAAAAAGAAGCGAACAAAACCCGTTTCCCCACCATGGATACATCCCGGAACTCCACCTTCAGCTCCAGCTTTCCGGCGATTTCAGCCGCATCCGCAGTGCCATGCTGGTGAATGATCCGCCTGGCATATTCCTTGCCGCATGCGGTTGCCTTGGCTATCATCGCGTTTTGCTGGTCCGGTAAAATGCGTTTTTTGAGAAGTTCTCTGGAAAATGCATACCGTCCCCAGGTTTCATCATCCACCTGCAGTAATTGATGAATCATGTCTCTCAGCGTGATTTGCCCCTGCTCCTGCATAGCTTTCATTCCTTCCTCATAAAAAACCCGAGATTAGAAATTTGCTCGGCTGCGTTGATAAGCTAATATTCTGCGATAGGAACGGGAGGGAAAGGATGGCTTGAGGGCGAGTTTTTTGGCGGCTTTGAAACCTTAAAATTCTAATCCAATCAAGGCCGCCAAAACGTGTTTGAGCATCCAAGACATCCCTTTCCCGGAAGTGAGTATCGCACGCGAATATTTGCTTACCACTATTACACCAGCCAACCCTCTAGCTCTGCTTAATATTAGCCGCCACCACGATAATCTGCGTATCCGGCTCGAAGGTGGATACCTCAATATCCATCAGCAGCTCCAGCTGTTCGAAATCGGAAGCCGAGAAGTCCATAATCCGCGCGCCCAGACACAGATAGAAGTCAGGCCGGGCAATCAGCTCGGTTTGATACACCGCCATACTTTCCCACAGCTTCTTCACGGCATCGAGGTAATCGCCTGCTGTGGTTTTGATGGCCATGCCCCGGCCACGCTGCACCTTGATGAAACCTTTGGTATCGAGAATCCGGATGGCTCCCGCATCCCCCGCTTTGCTGTTTTGCTCCCCGTAGATAGACACATATTTGGTTTTCTCCAAAAGCCGGGTCTGCTCCACAGAAATCCGCATATCATTGGCCGCCAGCTGCCGGAGCTCCTCATCCGTACATTCCTTCAGCAGCTCATTGGTTTTCACCTCGGTAGAGCCGGTAGCGATGGCGGTCACCTTGGAGGTCTGCGGATCTATATCAATGTGGATTTCGATGCTCTCCGGCGTCGCCCCGCTTTGAATGGCCTTATTCATGGCCTCCACCTTCAACGCACCGATCATCTCTTTGGTCGGGGAAGGAATGATCCGCTCCACCACATCCCGCACCATGGACAACGCCACACCGATAGATGAAATAACTTCCGCATTTTCAGGAATACTATACTTCAACCCCATTTTTTCGGCAAAATATATAATCAGGGAAGCTGCGCCCCCGCCAACGCCAACCAGGGAAATCTGATCCTTCTCCAGCTTGTACTTCTCGGCCAGGGACAGAATCACCGGCTCAATTTTGGCGTATGCCTTCTCCATAATTTGCTTTGCAATATCCTCGGCTGTGGTACCGCAATAGTCGGCCAAAGCCTGCATGGCTTTCCGGGCCGCCTCCACATTGCCGTAGGAGAAATGCTCCTTCTTGACCAGCCCCAGCACATTGGCCGCACAGGAATTGGTGAGGGTCACCCGGTCCCCGTTCTCCATACGAATGGCCACATAATCGGCGGGATCACCTGGCTTAGGGGAGAAGAACTCCACCTGAGGACCTTTTATCCGGCCCGGGTCAGTAAATACGGAATAATCCAAACCGGCGATATGCGCAGAGCGCGGTCCCACATCCACAATACCGCTTTTGTTGGCACGGACCATGGAGCCTCCGGCCACACCCAGCACCCGCACATCCAGGGAATTAACATAAGTAGGATGACCGCCGACGATGGAATAGTCAATTGCGGGACGGCCGTTTTTGATAACCCCGATATTGGTTGTGGTACCGCCTACTTCGAAGTAAACGCCGTTGGAGGCTCTCAGATACATCAAGGAACCCATAACCGATGCCGCCGGTCCGGACAGCATGGTAAGCACAGGACGTTTCTTCATCTCGCTGATTTCCATTACGCCGCCGTCGCCTCTCATAATCATCAGCGGAACATGAACGCCGGCTTCCCTTACGGATTGCTCCGTGGAATTGGCTGTATCCAGCATCTTCGGCAGAATACTGGCATTGATCGCTGCCGTTCTGGTGCGGCGGGTGAGACCGTACAGCTTCGTAATATCCGAGGCCATGGTGGTCGGGATTCCCTTTTTTTCAGCTTTTTCGTAGACGACCGCTTCCGGCCTGCCGTTGTCCACACCGAATGCCATGGACGGTACAATAACCTGGGCTCCCTGCTTCACAAGATCATTAATCACATCCAGCACGGAGGCGTCCGTCATCTTCTTGATATTGATGAAACTGTTGAAAATCTTGATTTCCTTGCCGTTGCCCAAATCTATATTTTGCAGCTTCGTTTGTCTTTTGGCGAAAAAGCCTTCCAGGCCGCCCTTGCTCATGCCGATAATCCCAACCTGGGCAATATCCCCTTCAATTAAAGCGTTCGTAGCTTGGGTGGTACTGTGGGCAACAAATACTACATCTTTGGCTTCGATATTATTTTCCTTCAGACAGTTTTGAAAGCATTTGACGACCCCCGCAGCCACACCCTTAGGATCATCATGCGTGGTTTTTACCGAAGACTTGCCGATAATCTCCTGTGTTTCATTGTCGATAGCCACTGCTTTTGTATGTGTTCCTCCTACATCTATCCCCACTCTAACCGATTTACTCATGGTCGTCCTCCGATTCTTTTGTAATGGTGGAATGACCGGCTTTTACACAAGTGCAAAAGCCGGTCAGATATGCGCTTAAGCTTAAACCAGGCTGCCGTACATAAAAAATACGATGGCGCACAGAATAATTCCGATAATCCAGCCTGTAGGAATGGACATTTTCATATAGTCTCTTGCAGGCACCTTCGTGTAGCCGAAGCCCCACGCTACCCACGATTGAGTGACGTCCAAATGCTGAGGTGCAACAGTTGTAATGGCGAACAACGGATAGAGGAACTGTACCGGCCATGCCGCCGTGGAAACCACCACAGCCAGGATCGCCGAGCCGGAGCCCACCAGGTTCATCGGGCCACGGAAGAAGCCCAACGGTGTCAATATAGCGAACACGATACACAAGAGAAGCGCCGAGGTAGGCATTACACCGTTTAGCAGGGTTTTAAAGTACGGAGAGGCATAGGTTGCCGCGTTATTAAACATGGACAGGGTCAACAGGAAGCCGATCATTGGCGCAACATCGATAGCCCCGTCGGAGAATTGTTTGGAGAGCATCCGGGACACATTGCTGAAGCCGCCCTTCAGCTTTCCGCAGGTCAGCAAGGCGAACAGCGAGGAGAAGATAAAGCCGAAGATAATCGGCACCTTGAACACCACAACTCCGATAACCGGAAGAACGATGGAAATCCACGAGATGGCCGGGGCATCCTTGGTGGAGCCTTCATCTGCAGTTGCCGCCCATGCACGGGTCAGCTTCTTTCGGTTCATGAAGACGTTGGCCACAATCAGCACAACCAGCAGGGAAACCCCCATCCCGATCATCCCGAAGTTAAAATAAGCGTTGTAATCGTAGCTGGCATAGCTTTTTTCGGCAGTGGCAAAAATCGCCTGGTACTGCTTGAAGTTAACGATATTCCCGAAGATACCGGCCATAATCGATCCCATAAAGGAGAAGAGAGCTATCGGAGCGGGAATACCCAATGAAAGCATAATCGGCAATACAATCACTGCAATGGAGATAACCGGCCCGATGCCTGTCATGGACGTGAAGATAATGGCGGTGACGATACATAAGAGAGACATGGTCACCCGGGGTTTATCCCCGCCCAGCTCGACTACCTTCCGGATCAGTGTTGCGGCAATGCCTGTGTCAATGAGCACCCTGCCGAAGAAGGCGCCGAAGAAGATATTGACCAGAATGGCCTTCCCGTAATTCTCCGGCCCTGTCTGAAATACGTTGGTCAAAACGTCGATCAGCGATTTGCCTTCCATAACGGAAGTGGGGTGAATACTGTTGCCGATCAAGGCGATTGTCGTCCAGAGGACCGACATTACAAAAAAACCTACCATGAGGTTATAACTCTTTACGCAATACCACACCAAACCGAAAAACGATAAAATCATGATGAAACCGATTACAACATTCGTAACATCCACACAATTTCCTCCCTTTAATTGATCAACATGTTGGTTGTCTAACATGCTACACACCGATACTAACATGTTAGTTTTCCGCCGTCAATAATTTTTTAACCGCTTTCATAATGCACAAAAAACAGCCGTCCCCCCATATTTCGAAGGAACGGCTGCTGTCAAATTTCCCTAAAACTTGTTAAGCACTTCACGGACACAGTCCAAGCTTTCGTTGCCGCCGCTCATTTGCACGGCGACCTTTTTGCCGGCCAGACGGCTGCCCAGCTTGACGGCTGCCATAAGGGCAACGGCTCCCGCCCCTTCCGCCACCTGATGGGTATGGGCCAAGGCCAGATACATGCCCTGCTTGATTTCATCCTCGGACAACAAAACGAAATCCGTCAGATGATCCTTGTAGATGCCAAAAGGAAGCTCATATGCCCCGCCGGTTGCGATGCCTCCCGCAAAGGTCGCGCTGGGCGACTGAAGGATAGTGCCGGCCTTCCAGGACAGATACGCCCCCTGGGCCAACTCGGCTTGAACCGCATATATTTCCACCGCCGGATTCATCGCTTTGAACACTGTCACCGCTGCTGCCAGCTCGCTGCCGCCCCCGATGGGCACAATCACGGCATCCACATCGGGAAGCTCCCGCAGAATTTCCGTAAAGCAGGTGCCTACTCCATTGATAAGATGGGGCTCATTAGCTGCGTGGATACAATAGAGATTCTTTTCCTGCTGAAGCTGGAGGCAAGCTGCGGCCGCTTCCTCGAAGCAATCTCCCGCTTCCACTAAATTGGCCCCTGCTTCGCGGATTCGGCGGTTCTTCTCCGGATTGTTTCCCTTGGGCACCACCACCGTGGCTTCAATTCCCGTCATGGAGGCAGCCGTGGCAACAGAAATCCCGTGATTGCCCATGGAGAAGGTAATGACACCCTCCGTCCCCGCCTGCTTCAAGTGGTGCATGACATTGAGCCCGCCGCGGATCTTGAAGCTTCCGCCAGGCAGATGATTCTCATGCTTCACATAGATGTCCGCACCGGTCAGTTCCGACAAGCTTTTATATGCCAAAAGGGGAGTAGGGCGGATGGAACGGTAAACCACCTGCTCCGCCCGGAGCACCTCTTTAATGGATACCGTGGACATGGTATTAATCGTCGTCATAGGGTTTCCTCCTCTTTGTTCACCATACAATACATACAATAATTATACTTTATCATGTAGTGTTTCAGATTCAATGGTATAATTGTATGGAATACAATTTTGATGAGGAGTCCTGCCAATGCCCGTTAATTCCTTCGAACATTATCCCATGTCCTGGAAGCCTGACAGGGCCCGGTTAAGCCCTCCGCTTTACGCGTCCATCGCCAGTCTGCTGGAGCAGGACATAACCTCTGGCCTTCTGCCCCCGAATACTATGCTGCCCCCTCAACGGGAGCTGGCAGATTACCTGGACCTGAATTTGAGCACGGTCACCCGGGCGTACAAGGTCTGCGAGCTGAAGGGGCTGATCTATGCCAGCGTGGGCAAAGGCACCTTTGTCTCCCCCAACATCAACCTGCCCAACGTGGTGGAAAATCACAGCCAGCTTGCTCCCGTTATCGAAATGGGCGTGATCAAGCCCTTTTACAATACCAACTCTATCGTTTTGGAAACCATAAGCGCCCTTACCAAAAAAACCGGTGCCGAAGCCCTTCTGGAATACAGCCACCCGCTGGGTACCCCTTTCCAGAAGCAAAATGCCCAGAAATGGCTGGCCGGCTCCGGAGTGGAGGCAGCCTTGGACAATATTCTCATTGCCTCCGGTGCCCAGAACGCCCTGACCGTCGCCCTGGTTTCCCTGTTCAAGCCCGGCGACAAAATCGCCACCGACGTGTTCACCCATCCCAATTTTATCAGCTTGGCCAATATGCTGAATATCCAGCTTGTCCCCATTGCCGGCGATGCCTCAGGTATGCTTCCCGATGCCCTGGAGGCCGCTTGCGCGTCCAATAAGCTGGCAGGTGTGTATCTGATGCCCTGCTTCAGCAATCCCACCAATATCACCATGCCTGTTGAGCGGCGTGAGGAGCTGGCCCATATCATCAATACCCGCAGCCTTACGGTGATTGAGGATGAGGTGTACGCCTTTTTGGCGCCACCGGACTGTGTCCCGTTTTTCCATCTGGCTCCCGACCATACCGTCTATATCTGCAGCACCTCTAAGTCCATTTGCGCAGGCCTGCGGGTCGCCTTTATGGCATGTTCCCCGCGTTTCCGTACACCGCTCATCAGCGGCATCTACAACATTAACCTCAAAACCTCGTCGCTCAATACGGAGGTTGTAGCCGAGCTGATCCAGAACGGCACCGCCCAGTTAATCGTACAACAAAAAACAGAGCTGGCCCGGACGCGGAACCAGCTCTGTGATCAAATCATAGGGGATAGCGATATACAACAAGAGCAGCGGGGAGCCGGATTTTTCCGGTGGCTATCCCTTCCCGGCACTCTCAACGGCCTCCTGTTCGAGAAGCTGGCCCAAGCTGCAGGTGTGCACCTGTTTTCCTCCGACCGTTTCGCCGTAGGCGAAACATCAGGCCAATCCTTCATCCGACTGGCCATCTCCTCCCCGGAGGACCACCACGAGCTGGAGAAGGGACTGCGGATTGTACAGAGCTTACTGCAGAACCCGGGCACCCTGCTGGAGGAACCGGATTTTATTGTATAGCTTAATCTTCGGCAGACTTCTTGCGGATTTGCTTATCGTGATTTTCCCCCCATTCCTTCGCCTTTGCGGTTGCGATGGAAATGGCTCTGCCTTCATCATACCCTTCCTCCAGCAGCGCATTAGCAATTTCAATGGCTTTATTACGGACGGGAGCCATAAAATTCTTCAGGGAATCCGGATAATTGTCTTTGGTCCAAGGCATACTCATTCCTCCTCATGTGCCGCGGGAAGCGGAATGCTTCGTTCCTTAGTTCATTACCCGGATTGCTGTGACACGAACCTTGCCTTTTACTCCGGAAGCGATGCATGGTCTGTATCGTTCAGGGCTTTAATCGTTCAGCTTTTTCTTAAGCTGTCTCCAAAACCCGTTGTTTCTTCGCGTAATATACTGCTCATTGTTCACCAGCAGGCCGTAGGAAGACCACAAGGTGGTAATTTGAATCATGATAAAAGCCCCTATTGCGATAAGAACGATAAAAATCGGGTAATACGGAATCAATAAACCTTCAGAAACCCCTTTTTTTTCAAGTAAAAAAGCACTGGCGCCTAACGTTAGCATTCCTACACCAATAAAAATACCAATGTTATACCTGCTTTTTAACCGGTTGAAGCGTTCCGTCAATTGCTTCACATATCCCTGGTCCAGCAGCAGGGCTTCCTTAGCCAGGAGATGATACTGCTCATCGTCCTTTAAAATGGCAGATACAAGAGACATCACTCCCCCCGCTCCCAGCAGGATAATCAGGAACATGAAAACGACGGGTTCCTTCGGAAGCATAACATAGGGCAGAAAAGCTAAAATAAAGAGACTGATGCCCGTTGCAATACGCCTGGAGGATTTATTTTGATGGCTTAGATAACCTTCCGCCATTTCCTGGCTGACATAATAACCACGGTCCTCTGAACTGCTTTGAACCCCGCTTTCCTTCAGCAAATAATCAATAGACACCTCGAACAAATTGCCGATCATCAACAGCTTTTCGGTTTCGGGGTATCCCTGTCCGTTTTCCCATTTGCTTACCGCCTGCCTGGTGGTACTCAGTTTGTCGGCAAGGACTTCCTGGGAATATCCCTTCTCTTTTCTAAGCTGCAACAGCTTCTCCCCAAAAGACATGGACTGATTCTCCCTTCAGGTTTGTTGCCTCCATTATAGGAAAACATGTGTCTCAAAACTAGACAAGTGAGGTTGCACTTGCGCTACTTGAGGTTGCATTCGTGTAAAACGGATAAAAACGCCCGTGATTAACATGGCAAGAAGCGTCAAAACATTCTGACTGGCGGATGCTATACTCTTTTCCAAGTTCCATTTCCATCGTCTATTTCAACGTCAAGTGGGAATTCCCCTCTATGATTACATCAGAAAACGGAGGTTGGCCAGCGCCGCCTCCTTATTATTAAATACCGATATATCCATTCTTAATATCGCCCTCGTTTACCAATTTGAATCGCAGGAAGCCTTTACACGAGCCTTCAAAAGTGTCTACCAGCTACTTCCAGGGCGCTATCGGCCCTGGATTCGGAGATTTACCACATGGGCTCAAGATCGGCTACGATCCGTTCTCTAACGGATGAATTTCAAAACGGGGATTTTGGCACACTGATGCAGCAAATCAGCGCCAAAAACTATGTTGTAAAACGGGTGCGCTTTTCCGGCTTTGTCAAAACCAAGGAAGTCGAAGGCTGGTGCGGGTTATGGTTTCGCATAGATGCATTGTTGGGCGTCACCCTGAAATTGGACGTCGACAAACACACACCCACCACTGATTTTGTTCCGGAGGAGGTTTTTCCCGACCTTCTGTTAAACCCTCAATTTGAAGAACTCTAAATTGCCCCTTCATTTGGCTCGTAACCCAGGTTACGGGTCAAATTACTCCGGCTCTGGGAGTTCCCCTTCCATAATCTCGTCCACATGCTCGATAACCTGACGGAGCAGCGCCTTTTTCGTCCGCAGCGGCTCTTCCTCATGCAACTTCTCCAGAAACTGAACGAATGCCTCCCGGCTGGGCACACCGCAGACCTTAATCGGCTTATGCGTGTACCAGCCATAAGCGGAATTTGTATCATGCTGCTCCCGCAGCATATCCTCCAGCGCCTGCAGCAGGGTCAGCCGCTGCCGCGTATCGCCATCCGCCCATTGTTTCACATCCGCCCAGTCCGGACGGGAATAAGCATATAGGCGGGACCAGCCCTCAGCCGCGGGCAAGCGGCTATGTTGTGCCATCCACTCAATTATGCTGCGGTGCTGGAAGGGTGACAAATGCTTAAAAGCATCATACCCGCTCATTTTGCCGTCCGTTTCCTGCTCCAAAAATGTCATCACCCGGCCGCAGCCCTCCGCCAAGGGCAAACAGCGGGCCGTCAAGTATGAGCGTGTCTCTGCTGTCAGAAGCGGCTCCGACTCCTCCCAAAGCCCGCGCACCCATTGAGCTGCATCGCTTCCCAACGTTTCCCCGACAATTCGGCTAAGGGCTATCCTCTCGTCCGGTGTGCTCTCCGGCAGCTGCTGCCGGATCAGCTGGAATACATCTGCGGCCGGAAACCGGCGAAGCCCCTCCGTTTCCCGGGCTCTCACTGCCCCGTGATACTTTATATAAGTGAACAGCGAATCTAGTGTACGTGACGCCTCCTCAAACTGTAGACTTTGGAACGTGGCAAACCAGTCTTTCCACCGCTGTGCCTGCTCCGAACCCGTATCCAGACCGTCCGGTCCCAGGAACGCCTCGTACTGCCACAGCTCAGAGCCGATGCAGGACAGCTCCGTCATTTTCTGAACGTACTCTTGAAAGCTTGATGCAATCAGGCGTACCTCGTCCGTCTCGTGCTCCCAATAAACCACAGGCGGTTCTCCCGCTGCTTCCTGATTCATATCCAATGCCAACATATCGCCATTGCCAGCCTGTCCGAAAACCATCATACCTGCAAGACCCTCACATCCGCTTGCTTCGGCGCTGTCCTCCTGCCAATACTCCAGTTCCTCCAGGCTCCAGCCCAATTCTCCGGAGAAAATCTCCTTGAACTCCTCCGGCAAAATGGCCTCGTCAGGCAGCGACCATCTGAAATACAGTTTGCGGGTATGCTCCGCCAGCAGCTCTCTTAATGAGGCAGGGATGCGTACTCCCAGCTCCTGCTCCTTATCATGAAGCTCCTCCGGTGAAGCAGGCGGCTCCAGCTCCAGCTCCTGAATATCTCCTCCCTGCTCGCGGACCCTATTCAGCACTCTGTTCCACGCCTCTATCCATTTCGTAAACATGATATTCCTCCATTGCATATCCATTTTTCCCTTTTTTAAGGAGCAAAAACCTCCGGGTTATCGTTCCTCCAGGCGCCGATGCAGCCGATTAAGCAGGCCGTGTAGCTTCTCAGCACGCTATCTTCACCTTGGTCCGCATACTCTAATGCGATGTTAATCCCCGGCTTGCGCCATGCGATAATACGGCCCGTGAATCCGGGCCACTGGCATTCTTCATCCAACTGTGGCGGGCCATAAGCTGCAATCGGCTCCTCCGGCACAGAGCTCATCGTTATTCCCTCTGGCAAGATGCCGGGATAAGGCGTTTTGATCCGGTCATCCGAACCCGGGGCAAGAAAGTGGACAGCGCCGATGATCCATTCATCGGAATTTGTATACTGAAGTCCGGTCAATTCATTCAGCTTGGGAGCACGGTAAATATCCATACGTATGGACGCCTTCACGCACCAGATGATGTCATCGTTGAAATAACTGCTAGGTACCGGCATCCGCTTGACGCCATAAGGCTGCAGCAAGGCCTGAATGACCTTGGGATGATAAGGCTGGCCCAACATGGCAATAAGTTGAACGGCAGGTTCATTCATATACATATCCAGTCCTTCCTTTCATCTGATTCTGCCTCTGGTTATTCAACTCTATTATAGCAAAAAGCACTCCCCAATATATCCCAAGGAGTGCATCTTGCATTTCTCTGTTCTATCATATCTCCCAGGTCATGACCGGAAAAGCATTTCCCGCTCCTGTGAGGATCTAAATAAAATTCCGGAACTTTGAATACCCTGAGAGGCGACGGGCCGTCCCCCCAAGCATTCACGTTGATCTAACTCAAGAAAAGGCTGTTCCAAGCAGCCATTTTGGCTTCTGGACAGCCCTTTGTCAGTCTTTTTTCTCCAACTTATTGCCCTGCCACCACCCATGTTTCAAATATAAAAGTATCGATAATTTTTTCATCTCGGAGGAAGGGATGTTTCCGTAAATGGTATAAAAAAAGCCTCCTCCCATACTATTAGTTTCCTCCCTTTTGTATAAGCGAGGCTTCTTGTGCTGAAAGCTCCTCCAAAAGTGTATAAATGGCATCTGTCGGTATCATTACACCGCAACTTGCGCTTAATCCTAACAGCATATGAAGGTAGAATTGAACCCTCTTTTTCTCGCGAATGATCCGATCTAATTCTGAGGTTTCCAGATTTTTTTCCTTCATTGGAGCACACCCCATGTCTGTAAATAATAAAAAGCTCATTCCTTATCTTTAGTGTCGGCGTCCTCCCGTACTTCCTTACCGTAATAGGTTTCAACACGCGCCACCAAATCATTTATAAATTTTCAAATCGTCTGCAGTTCAGCTTCCGTATAGGATTCAATGAATTGATAGAACTTTTCCTCTTTTTCTTTGTGCATCTTTTGATGCAGATGATAAACCTGTCTTCCCTTATCTGTTAAACTAAAATAAATCTCCTTACGGTTGTTATTCAATTGGCTTCTCCTAATGAAACCCATTTCCAACAGCTTGGAGGTAATATTTGTAACGTTGCCTTTGGATAATTTCATTTTCCTTACAATCCCTGTGTGGTTTATCGGTTCATGATCACCGATGCAATCCATAACGTGTACACTTGTAATATTATTGGAAAGCATGTCAATCTGATGCTTTTGGGCTTGCTCCCGAAACAAGCTACTTTCATGCTCCGTATACAATTCATTCAAGTGCAGCATTCTGATATATTGCTCGTAAAGATGACCTTTAAGATGATTTTGAAACTCCAAATTAAAACCGCCCCTCTTGTGCAGTTGGATCTTTCAGTATCGCTTGTTTTGTTCAATATTGAACAAAAATATCATAGCACGATTGATAATGATTATCAATATCAAAATAAATAATTATTCTGAGGGATACAGTTGTCAGGTTCAAGTCAAGTCTTATGCGGTTATTCACAAAAAAAAGAAGCTCTCCATGAGTCAGCTTTCACTGACTATTTGGACAGCCCTTGGGTTTTTTTGCGTCTGAAAAATGAAAGGGTAGCGACGAATTGAACCAATAGGATCGGAAAAAATAAGTTCCAAATGCTTGGAATGGAAGCAACGGTGAAATAGAGGGAATAGGGTGCCAGCCAGATCAAAGAAATGGCCATAAGCAAGCGAAGGCCAAGCCAGATTGAAATGGCCATAACGCCTGAAGGTAATAGGAGCATGAGGACCACAATCACTTTTGTGCTACTGGATACCTCCTGCTCACTGTAAGGGTAAGCAAACAGAAAAGAGAAGCTTAGCCCAATACCCAGTAGGGATAAGAAAAAGGCCGACCACCTCACACCAGGACTCAAATGCCCCCCTCCTGTTCATGGGAAACAATATTATTCCACAAAAGAACATCCCTTCTGTCAACCAATAGCTAGGGACGTTATTTAATCGTAGCATTTAACTGTCCATTCTGTAAAGCTTGGCGAGACCGCCCTCAGAAGTTACAAACAGTATTTGAAAAACGGGACAACAGTAAAGGGCGGCCTAAAAAATACTACGAGCTGTTGTTTCTGGACAAGGAAGGGCGAAAATCAAGCAGATGACACGTGTTGTTTCATTTTTCACTGTGGCCGCCTGTGGATAAACCTGTAAGTATTTCTCGATTCGTCTTCGTGCTTTATCCTTCAAGGGACTCTTGCCAAGCTAGAGTTCCTTGTATGGAGAATATTCACATTTGGAATACAACAAAAATAAAAAAAGCCCATTAGAGAATACTCTAATGAGCTTTTTAGCTAGTGCCGGCGAGAGGACTCGAACCTCCACGGTTTCCCTCACGATTTTGAGTCGCGCGCGTCTGCCATTCCGCCACGCCGGCTTATTCAAACGTTCCCTAAGAGATTCGAACTCCTGGCCTTTTGATTCGTAGTCAAACGCTCTATCCAGCTGAGCTAAGGGAACAAAAATAAAAAAAGGCGCCACCCAGATTCGAACTGGGGGTAAAGCTTTTGCAGAGCTCTGCCTTACCTCTTGGCTATGGCGCCATATTATGGAGCGGACGAAGGGATTCGAACCCTCGACCCTCGCCTTGGCAAGGCGATGCTCTACCACTGAGCCACGTCCGCATCATACTGGGGATCTAGGATTCGAACCTAGGAATGACGGAGTCAAAGTCCGTTGCCTTACCGCTTGGCTAATCCCCAATAAACAGAAAAAAATAAGTGGGGCGATCGAAGGGAATTGAACCCTCGAGTGTCGGATCCACAAACCGATGCGTTAACCACTTCGCCACGATCGCCATGTTACTAAGTTTGAATGGCAGGGGCAGCAGGAGTTGAACCCACACTAACGGTTTTGGAGACCTTCGTTCTACCGTTAAACTATGCCCCTACAAGGTGGCTCGGGACGGAATCGAACCGCCGACACGAGGATTTTCAGTCCTCTGCTCTACCGACTGAGCTACCGAGGCTTATTAGGAATTTGATAATGGCGACCCCGATCGGACTTGAACCGACGATCTCCTGCGTGACAGGCAGGCATGTTAACCACTACACCACGGGGCCAAAGTATGGTGGGCGATGACGGGCTCGAACCGCCGACATCCTGCTTGTAAGGCAGGCGCTCTCCCAGCTGAGCTAATCGCCCGGATTTTGGTGACCCATACGGGATTCGAACCCGTGTTACCGCCGTGAAAGGGCGGTGTCTTAGGCCGCTTGACCAA
>JAEWMH010000222.1 GCA_023393235.1 Bacillota bacterium
CGCCGACACTGTTCAAGATCATCGGCTCGGCTCCTGAGGGGCTGCAGGTCCGGATCGGCAGCGAAAATACGGTAGCCGCCATCAATAATTGCAGCCTGATCACGGCAACCTACGCTGTGGACGGCAAAACCCTGGGCACCATCGGCATATTGGGGCCTACCCGGATGGAATACGGCAAGGTTATCGGTATTCTGAACCATTTTTCACAAGACATGGCCCAAATAATGCAGCGCTGGTACAAGTAAGCCATACAATATGCATTGCGGAGCCGAAAGCGGCCATTGCGCCGCTTTTGGGTCTGGGTAAGAAGCCCGGTATGCGGTGATTCTACAACGTAGAGTTATCCGAGCGGAGGGTTATTCTATCAAGGAGGTGATATTCAGGTGAGTGAACAGACAGAAAAGCAGGACTTGAATGAACAAACGGCGGAAGAGACCGCTACATATACAGAAGCCGAAGGCATGGGTGAAGAGTACGCGGCTCCGGAAGGGGAGGCTGCCGCAGAGCTTGACGCATTGCGCAGACAAGCGGAGGAAAGCCAGGAGAGGTACCTGCGTACCCAGGCGGATTTTGATAACTTCAGACGCCGTTCCCGGGTTGAGAAGGAGGATTTCGCCAAGTACGCCTCCTCCAAGCTGGTGGAGCAGTTGCTGCCCATATTGGATAATTTCGAGCGGGCCGTTGCAGCCAGCAAGGATTCCCGGGATTTTGACTCCCTTCTGAAGGGGATTGACATGATCCAGCGTCAGCTTGGGCAGACGTTGGAGCAGGAAGGCCTCAAGGCGATGGAAGCTGTAGGCGAGGCTTTTAATCCGGAATTCCATCAAGCGGTTATGCAGGTGGAGTCCGACGAGCATGAAGAAGGCATTGTGGTTGAAGAGCTGCAGAAGGGTTATGTGTTTAAGGACAAAGTGCTTCGCCCGGCGATGGTGAAGGTGTCCAAGTAAGAATATATTCGATATGGGAGGAACCATAATCATGGGTAAAGTAATCGGTATTGACCTGGGTACCACCAATTCCTGCGTAGCCGTTATGGAAGGCGGCGAAGCGGTTGTAATCCCCAATCCGGAAGGGGCGCGCACCACTCCCTCCGTTGTAGGCTTCAAGAAGGACGGCGAGCGTATCGTCGGCGAAACCGCCAAGCGCCAAGCCATCACCAACCCGGAGCGCACCATCATCTCCATTAAGCGCCATATGGGTACGAACCATAAGGAAAAGATTGACGACAACAACTATACCCCGCAGGAAATTTCGGCGATGATTCTCCAGAAGCTGAAGGCTGATGCGGAAGCATATCTGGGCCAGCCCGTTACCCAAGCCGTTATTACCGTTCCGGCTTATTTTAACGACAGCCAGCGTCAAGCCACCAAGGATGCCGGCCAAATCGCAGGCCTGGAAGTGCTGCGGATCGTCAACGAGCCGACGGCTGCCGCTTTGGCATATGGTCTGGAAAAAGACAGCGACGAAACCATCCTGGTTTATGACCTGGGCGGCGGTACCTTTGACGTATCCATTCTGGAATTGGGCGACGGCACTTTCCAAGTGCTGGCCACAAGCGGCGACAACCGTCTAGGCGGCGACGACTTTGACCAGAAGATCATCGACTGGCTGGTAGCCGAATTCAAGAAGGAGCAAGGTGTGGACCTGTCCAAGGACAAGGCTGCTGTACAACGTCTGAAGGATGCCGCGGAAAAAGCCAAGAAGGAGCTTTCCGGCGTACTGACCACCACCATCTCCCTGCCGTTTATCACCATGGCTGACGGCGTGCCGCAGCACTTGGAGCTAAACCTGACCCGTGCCAAGTTCGAAGAGCTCACTGCCGATCTGGTAGAGCGCACCATGGGCCCGACCCGTCAAGCGCTGAGCGACTCCGGCCTGTCCATCGGCGAGATCAACAAGGTGGTTCTGGTAGGCGGCTCCACCCGTATCCCTGCCGTTCAGGAAGCCATCAAGAAGCTGCTGGGCAAAGAGCCCCACAAGGGCGTTAACCCGGACGAAGTGGTTGCCCTGGGCGCCGCTATCCAAGCCGGCGTATTGACCGGCGACGTGAAGGATGTTGTCCTGCTGGACGTCACTCCGCTGTCCCTGGGTATCGAAACCGCAGGCGGCGTATTCACCAAAATGATCGACCGCAACACTACGATCCCCACCAGCAAGTCGCAGGTGTACTCCACCTATGCCGACATGCAGACCAGCGTGGAAATCCATGTGCTGCAGGGTGAGCGCGCTATGGCTAACGGCAACAAAACCCTGGGCCGCTTTATGCTGAACGAAATCCCGCCGGCACCCCGCGGCGTACCGCAAATTGAAGTGACCTTCAACATCGACTCCAACGGTATCGTCAACGTGTCCGCTACCGATAAGGGTACAGGCAAGAGCCAGAAGATCACCATTACCTCCTCCGGCGGCCTGTCCGACGAAGAGATCGACCGCATGATGAAGGATGCCGAGGCTCACGCTGAGGAAGACCGCAAGCGCAAGGAACTGGTGGAAGCCAAGAACAATGCGGACCAACTGGTTTACACCGTCGAAAAGACCATCAAGGACCTTGGCGACAAGGTAGACGCCGGCGAAGTGGAAAAGGCTAACGCTGCCAAGGAAGCCGTTAAGAAGGCTCTGGAAGGCGACGACGTGGATGCCATCAAGAAGGCCACCGACGAGCTGTCCGAGGTTGTGCAGCAGCTGTCCGTGAAGATGTATGAGCAAATGGCGGCCCAGCAGCAAGCTGAAGGCGCAGGCGAAGCTGGCGGCAACGCCGGTCCGAAGGCCGACAATGTGGTCGATGCCGACTACACTGTTGTGGACGAAGACAAGAAATAAGCTGCTGATAAAAAAGCAGGCAATAGTGTGCAGGCGGCCAAAGCCGGTTTTTACCGGCTTTGGCTTTGCGCTGGACGCAGAGGGGGACTCGCCCGTTGGCGGGTTCAGTGGCTGATGCTGGCGGGAAGGTCCGCGGCAGTGTTGGTGGTGGCAGATGCTGCGGCTTGGCGTTAGCGAAGCTGTCGGCAACGCTTCTGCGACGGTGGAGGCGGGTGTATGTGGGAGGACAACGAGATGGTGGTTGTTGCCTCCTGCGTCCCTGCTTGCCCGCCAGCTGCCTGCCGGGAAATCTAACGGCGGTAGAAGCCGCTATTTGCCTTCTGGAGAGGCCGGATTGATTCTAACGGCGGTGAGAGACGCTATTTGACGTAGAGCAGGCGAAATTAGGCTGATTGGGCCGAAATAACGGCGCTGGCTTCCGTTAGATTTTGCAAATGCGGATTATAGGCCAAATAACGGCTCTCACTTCCGTTAGAATGCCGGAGCAAGTTTTATAACAGATACACCCGCTGTCAGACAGCGGCCAGACATGATATAGTAATTTGAGTTCCCCGCAAAGTATCCGGAATCTGCACCGAAGGCAGGCTTCACTTTGTGGGGAAATTGTAGATGCCCTCAAATTGGCTGTGCCAATTTCGAGGCTCCATAACATATCCGGCCTACGGCAGGGACCATGTTATTTCGATAAAGGCGGTGGAACAGTGAGCAAGCGGGATTATTACGAGGTGCTTGGCGTGGAAAAAGGCGCCAATGCGGAGGATATCAAGAAGGCTTTCCGCAAGGCGGCACGCCAGTATCATCCGGACGTGAACAAAGCCGCCGACGCGGAAGAGAAGTTCAAGGAAGCAAAGGAAGCATACGACGTGCTGAGCGACGACCAGAAGCGCGCCACCTATGACCGGTATGGCCATGTGGACCCGAACCAGGGTATGGGCGGCGGAGGCGGCTTTAACGGCCAGGACTTCGGCGGCTTCGGCGATATTTTCGATATGTTTTTCGGCGGGGGAGGCGGCCAGCGCCGCAATCCCAATGCGCCCCAACGGGGCAACGACCTGCAATATTCCATGACCATTGAGTTTAAGGAAGCGGTCTTCGGCAAGGAAATGGACATTACCATTCCCCGGACGGAAACCTGCGAAACCTGCCACGGCAACGGGGCAAAACCCGGCACCAAAGCAGAAACCTGTAATGTCTGCAAAGGCAGCGGCCAGCAGGAAGTGGTGCAGAACACCGCTTTCGGCCGGATCGTCAACCGCAGAGTCTGCTCCGCGTGTAACGGCCAAGGCACGCTGATCAAGGATAAGTGTAATGATTGCCACGGCACCGGCAAGGTGAAGAAGCAACGGAAGATTCATGTGAAGATTCCCGCAGGTGTAGATGACGGAGCCCAGCTGCGGGTATCCGGCGAGGGGGAAGCCGGCACCAAGGGCGGCCCCTCCGGCGATCTGTACATCGTCATCCGCGTGAAATCGCATGACTTCTTCGAACGCGAAGGCGACGATATTTACTGCGAGGTGCCTCTCACCTTTGCCCAGGCGGCTCTGGGGGATGAGATTGAGATCCCGACGCTGACCGAAAAGGTGAAGCTGAAGATTCCCGCCGGCACCCAAACCGGCACCTTCTTCCGGCTCAAAGGAAAAGGAGTGCCGCGGCTCCGGGGCTACGGCCAAGGCGACCAGCATGTGAAGGTGGTTGTGGTGACCCCCTCCAACCTGACCGACGAGCAGAAGGATCTGCTCCGCCAGTTCTCCGGACTCAACGGGGAGTTTATGCATGAGAAGCAGCAATCCCTGTTTGAGCGGATGAAAAAAGCATTTTTAGGCGAATAGCAGCAGCCGTTTTCAACAAGCAAAAAGCCGGTTTCCCACAGCGGGAAGCCGGCTTTTTTTGCGTTATGAGAGTAATGATAATTGCTGCTGCGGACGCAGCCAATGAGCCAAGCGAATCAGGCTATGTACTTATTTACCGAAGCCAAAAGATAACGAGCACCAGCAAACCCAGCACAATCCGGTACCAGCCGAACACCTTGAAATCATGCTTCCGGATGTAATTCATCAGGAACCGGATAATGACCAACGATACCACAAAGGCTACGGCCATCCCGACGATCAGCCAGACCAGCTCCTCAGATGAGAAGTTGAAGCCGAATTTCATCAGCTTCAGCAGGCTTGCCCCAAGCATGGTGGGCACCGCCAGGAAAAAGGTGAACTCTGCCGCAATGGTCCGCGAAACGCCCAGCACCAACGCTCCCACAATGGTTGCTCCCGAACGCGAGGTGCCGGGGAAGATAGCGGCGATCAGCTGGAAAATTCCGATGAGGAACACAATCCGGTAGGTCAGCCCGCCAATATCGGTGACGGAGGCAATGCGGCCCTTGTTGTTGTTTTCGATGATGATAAACAGAATGCCCACCAGAACCAGCATCACGGCAACGGTCCCGTAGTTGTAAAAGATGGGATTCAGCTTGTCGTCCAGGGTGACAGCGTAAATCCCGGCCGGAATACAGCCAACTACAATTTTGGGCCACATAGAGAGAACATCCTTTTTGATGGCCAATCCGCCCTTGAGCGAAAATGGGACCAGCTTGTTCCAATACATCACCACGACGGCAAGAATGGAGCCGAACTGGATCACCACCAGGAACATCTCCATAAATGCGGCGCTGGCATGCAGGGACAGAAATTCGTCTACCAGAATCATGTGCCCGGTGCTGCTGATGGGCAGCCATTCGGTTATTCCCTGGACAATACCGAGAAAAATCACTTTCAAAAGCTCCAGCCAATCCAAACTTGTCATTGTAGCATCTTCCTTTTGATAGAGTAAAATTGCGGGACACGGCACCGCGGCGCGTGCAACCCCCATTATATACGCTGGGGGCAAGGATAGTAAATCAAACCCTGCATAAGAAGCGGCGCTCCGGCTTAACCTAATGGGTGCCACCGTCCCTCTTTGTTATTAGACGGATGCCGGCCCGGATTTGTAGCAGTTACGCCCAAAAATGGTTCATACCAGCTAAGTGTTCTCAATAAGGAGGCTCATCAAATGGATAAAAAAAATTTCTCCTTACCCAAAACCGCGAAGCGGCTGCCCATCGTCAAGGCCCAGGACGTGGAGTTTTCCATGGACGAGGCGGACGAGGAAGACCTGGAGGCAATGGAACGCGCAGAGGCCGCGGAGAAGCGGCAGAATGAATTCTGATGGAAAAGAATGTACTGGCTTATTTCAAAACGCGGGATGAGGCGCATGAAGTGCTGAACAAGCTGAAGGCGCTGCGGGTGGAGGATGCCCGGATTGACCATGTGGCCAAGTATCCCCAGGAGAGCCGTGAGATCCAGATCAATCCGGCTACCGGCAACATCTCCAGCCTGGGTGAGCTTACCCAGGAGGCGGATGTAGACTCACGGGATGCAGGTGTGCTAATGGCTGCCGACCCTGCTGCCAGCGGTTTAAGCGGCGGGAGCGGCAACAGCGTCACAGGCAGGGATATTCTTCTGACCGCCATCGTGGACGAGTCCATCCATCATCAGGTGCTTCATCTGGTGGAGCAGGCTGGCGGCATGGTGTAAACAAAAAAAGCAGGAGCTCCCGTCTAAAGGGCTCCTGCTTTTTGCTTTTGATTTGGTTTTAGGCGTTTTCCACTAGTGAATCGCACTGGTCCTTCAGCCTGCGCCACAGGATTTCGGTTTCGAAAGCCTGCTGCTCCAGCGCGTGAGTGATCCCGGTAACCTGCCGGATATAGCTGTGCAGCTTCTGGTCCGCCTTCTCAATCCGCTCCTGGACAAGAAAGTCCGTAATCCAGCCGTCCATAAAATAGTCCCCGAGGCGCAACGTATCGCTGATGTCTGTATCGAAGGCGGTCAGCTGCATCTTGACGTCGTCCAGCTCATCGCGCAGCCGGAGCAGCTTCTTGCCGGCTTCCTTGGCATAGGTTTGAGCAGCTTGAAGCCTGCTGTGCTTCATATGGGTGGCTATAAAGCCCCCGCCAAGAATATCGAAGGTGCTCCAGTTTTCGGCGGAGTTCAGACTGGAGTCGGCAATCTCCAATGCAGCCAGGGCATCCCTTCCCGCTGCTGCCGCCTCCTTAAGCTCCTTCAGCCTGGTCCGGGCATCGGACATCTCCTCCGAAAGGCGGACCAGCTCGCCTGCAAGCTCAGGCTTGAACCGGTGGATCAGCTGTTCCTTTTCCCGCATCAGCTCCGCCAGCTCCACTTCCGCAGAGCCGGTGGCAAGCAGCTTCTCCTTAAGCTGAGCCTGCTCAAGCTCGGCCGCCACCAGCAATGACGCGGCCTGATCATACTTGAGCCTGGCCTCCAGCACCTCCTTTTCCTCCCGGCCCAGCTTCTCGTCCTTCTGACCGGTAAGGGTGTACCAGAGATTGGATACACTCATGGACAACAGGCGTTCCACATCCTCCTCCTCCTGTGATACCACTGCCCGCCATAAAAAGGTCTGCTTCTCCAAATCCCGGCAGCGTTTATTCACAGCTAAAAGCTGCTGCTCCCACCTTTCTTTGTTGCGGATGTTTTCCTTGCACTCTGCATGCCTCCGGTTCCATTCCTCAAACATGACCATCCTCCGTTTCACGAATCTTTTAGTACTACAATACGCGAATTTTGCCTATAGCGTTTCGATTGTAGTAGAATAGAGGAACGTGCGGCCACTTTGCCGCTTTTACCTATGAGAATCGACCGGGAGGATTTACGGATATGCGTTGGTACGAAATTACGGTTCACACCACGGAAGAAGCAATTGAAATGATCTCCAACTTTCTCCATGAGCTTGGCGCTGGCGGCGTCACCATCGAGGAATCCGGCACGCTGAACAAGGAGCGGGATACATCTCTCGGACAATGGTACGAAAAGCCGCTGAACGATATCCCCGAAGGCCGTGCGGTGATTCAGGGGTATTTTCCCCAGGGCACCGGAATGGATGAAATTTTGGCCCAGTTGAAGGAATCGGTGGCGGAGCTGTCGGACTATGACATCGATACGGGCAATCCCCAGTTCAGCATGAAGGAAGTGGACGAGGAGGATTGGGCCACAGCCTGGAAGCAGTATTTTAAGCCGCTGCGCGTATCCGAGCGTCTCACCATCAAACCGACCTGGGAAGAATACGAAGCAGGCCCGGAGGAAATCATTCTTGAACTGGATCCGGGTATGGCCTTCGGCACCGGCACCCATGCCACAACCGCCCTTTGTCTACGCACCTTGGAAAAGGTTGTGAAGGCGGGGGACGAGGTTATCGACGTGGGTACCGGCTCAGGCATTCTGTCCATTGCCGCCGCCAAGCTGGGCGCAAGCCATGTGCTGGCTCTGGATCTGGACCCGGTAGCCGTCTCCAGCGCAACGGAGAATACCCGTTTGAACAGCCTGGAGGAAAAAATTACAGTCGTAGAGAGCGACCTGCTAAAGGCCATCAGGACCCAGGCTGAAGGTAAAGAGGGTCTGGGGGTTACGCTGCCGGTACAAGTGGTGGTAGCCAATATTCTGGCTGAGATCATTCTCTTGTTCGTCGCGGATGTGTTTGAAGCGCTGCAAAGCGGGGGCACCTATATTGCGTCGGGCATCATTAAGCAAAAGCAGGCGGAGGTAGAAAAGGCTTTGGCCGAAGCCGGCTTCCGGGTAGAGGAGCGTTACGAAGAGACAGATTGGGTGGCGATTGTTGCCAGAAAGCCATAGGTGATGCATGAATAATCTGTTTGGCATTCAGTTTGAATTGCTGCCTTTTCTTCTGATTGTCATTGTGCTGGCTTTTACACTGCATGAATTTGCCCATGCCTATGTGGCTGACCGGTTCGGTGATCCGACTCCGCGGTCCATGGGGCGGGTGACCCTGAATCCCCGGGCCCATATCGATATTCTGGGGATTCTCCTGATTATTCTGGCAGGTTTCGGCTGGGCGCGCCCGGTCCTGATCCGCTCCAGCTTCTTCAAAAAGCCGCGGCTGATGAGTGTGCTGGTTTCTGTGGCGGGGCCTTTGTCCAACCTGCTGTTGGCTGTGGTAGGGGTACTGACGGCTTTCCTGCTGTCCCACTTCAATGCTTATGAGGTGATGTCGGTTGGGGTGTTCCGAGCCGTTTCCATCTTTTTGCAGATGCATATTCTCTTGAATCTGGTTCTGTTTATCTTTAATCTTCTGCCGCTGCCGCCCTTGGACGGTTACCGGATTATTTATGAATTCCTGCCGGTGCAGTGGCGGGAGCGGATACGGCCCTTTGAGCAGTATGCGTTTATGATTTTCCTCTTGCTGGTGCTGATCCATCCGCTGTACAGTGTTACCCTGGGACCGGTTCTGGATTTGCGGTGGGATCTGCTGCGGGGGATCAACCAAGTGTTTGTTATGCTGTTCGGGAATCACGAGCAGCTGTCGAAAATCGGGATTCTGATGCTGTAGAGTCGCTCCGGGAGTTAAGTCCGTTGGAAATGGCGCCGTAAGCTGGGCCGTTCAAACGGGCTTAACTCCGAGGCGTTTTTGGCGGGTAGAAGGAGCACACCGTTATTGCAGGCCTGCAGATGGCCGTAAGCTCTCAACAAGAAAGGTTGGCGTAGGCCATGCAACGTTATTTTGTGCCGCCGGAGCAATTGGAAGGCAATCTGGCGAGGTTAACCGGCGACGACGCCCATCATCTGGTGAAGGTGATGCGCGCTGAACCCGGCGAGGAAATTATTATAAGCAACGGCTTGGACCGGGAGGTGCTGGCCCGGGTGTCTGTCATCGGCAAAGGGCTGGTGGAGGCGCAGGTGGTCCAGGAGCTCCTTATGGATAAAGAGGCGGCCGTAGAGGTGTGGATTGCCCAAAGCCTTCCCAAGGGGGACAAGCTGGAGACGGTCATCCAGAAGTGTACGGAGCTTGGGGCAGACCGGTTTATTCCCTTTTTGTCCAAACGGACGGTTGTGCAATATGATGACAAAAAAGAGGCCAAACGTGTGGAGCGTTGGGCCAAAATCGCCAAGGAAGCGGCTGAGCAGGCGCACCGCAACCGGGTTCCGGCTGTGGAAACCCCTATTAGCTGGAAGCGGCTTTTGGAGCTGGTGAAGGAAACGGATCTGGCGCTGTTCTGTTACGAGTTGGAAAGCGGACTCACCCTCCGGGAGCGGCTGGCGGAGCAATTGGCCTCCCCTGTAGCCGGCGGGCGCCGCCCGAGAATCCTGGTTCTGGTAGGACCGGAAGGGGGCTTTACGGAGCAGGAGGCCCTGGAGGCGGAAGTTGCCGGCTGCCGGAGCATCAGTCTCGGCAAGCGGATTTTGCGTACGGAAACGGCCGCAATGGCGGCGTTGGCTTGCATTATGTATGAATCGGGAGAAATGGGAGGGAAGGGCTGATGGCAAAAGTTGCGTTTCATACCTTGGGCTGCAAGGTGAATTTTTATGAGACGGAAGGGATCTGGCAGCTCTTCCGCAACGAGGGCTACGAAAAGGCCGACTTCGAGGAAACGGCGGATGTGTATGTGATCAATACCTGCACGGTCACCAATACGGGGGACAAAAAAAGCCGGCAGGCTATCCGCCGTGCCATCCGTCGCAATCCGGAGGCGATTATTGCCGTTACCGGGTGTTATGCCCAGACTGCACCTGCGGAAATTGCCGCCATCCCCGGCGTGGATATAGTCATCGGCACCCAGGACCGGGACAAGATGATGGACCTGGTCCACAAGTATCAGGCGGAAAGAGCGCCTATCAACGCTGTCCGCAACATCATGAAAACCCGGGAGTTCGAGGAGCTGGACGTTCCCGAATTTACAGGCCATACCCGTGCGTTCCTTAAAATCCAGGAGGGCTGCAATAACTTCTGCACCTTCTGCATCATCCCCTGGTCCAGAGGGCTTATCCGCAGCCGCAAGCCGGAAAGTGTGCTGGCCCAGGCCAGACAGCTGGTGGAGACAGGCTATGAGGAGATTGTGCTGGCGGGTATTCATACCGGCGGTTACGGTGAGGATCTGGACGGCTACAGCCTGGCGATGCTGCTCCGGGATCTGGACAAGGTGGACGGCCTGAAGCGGATCCGCATCAGCTCCATTGAAGCCAGCCAAATTGACGAGCAGATTCTGGATGTGCTGGGCTCCTCCTCCAAAATGTGCCGCCATCTGCACATTCCCTTGCAAGCTGGGGAGGATACGGTGCTGGCTGCCATGCGCCGCAAGTATACCACGGCGGAATTTGGCCGCAAGCTGGAGCTGATCCACAGAACCATGCCGGATGTGGCGGTGACCACGGATGTAATTACCGGCTTTCCCGGCGAAACGGTGGAGATGTTTGAGAGCGGCTTGCATTTTATGGAGCGGATGCAGTTTGCGGATATGCATATCTTCCCTTATTCGAAAAGGACAGGCACACCTGCCGCCAGAATGGAAGGGCAGATTCCGGAGGAGGAGAAAAACCGCCGGGTCGGTCTGCTGATGGAACTGTCCTCCCGGATGCGGCTGGAATATTCCAAGCACTTCGCCGGACAGATCCTGGAGGTCATCCCGGAGATGGGCGACTACGAAGGTGACGGAGATGTGGAGCTGATCGGGCATTCGGACAATTATTTGCATATTGCCTTCTCCGGACCCAAGGAGCTGCAAGGGCGGATGGTTCAGGTTCGTATGACAGAGGCGGGAGTCCCCTATTGCCGGGGTGTGAGGCTCAATGAAACAGTAATGTCCGGGCCTTCCCGTTAAGAGCAGGTTTTAAAGTCTTCAGTAAGGGGATGAATAAAAGCGTGAAGGAAATATCCGCCGGAGGAGTGGTGTACCGGAACTTCGAAGGACGGCAGCAAATACAGCTGATTCAGGACCGGTACGGAAAAATTACGCTTCCCAAAGGAAAGATGGAGCCTGGTGAAACCGTCAAGGAAACCGCGCTCCGGGAAATCCGGGAGGAGACGGGGATTACGGGGCGCATTGTCAAGCCGCTGGATGTGATCCGTTACCAATACCATCTTCCGCGGGTGGGGCTTGTTCACAAGGAGGTCCACTATTACCTGGTGGAGGCGGAAGGCGGCACGCTTAAGCCCCAGGTGGAGGAAATCCGGGGAGTAGAATGGCTGGAGGTGCCGGATGCGGCTTACCGCCAGCGCAAAAACGGGTATGCCAATAACGATTCCATCCTGCACAAAGCGCTGTGGGAATTGGGTTATGACGAGAAGGGGATGAAGCGGAACGATGGAAACCATTAATTTGGGCGGATTTATCGACCACACGCTGCTAAAGGCGGACGCCACGTCGCAGGCAATTGAAAAGCTGTGCCGGGAGGCGGTGGAGCATCATTTTTACAGTGTATGCGTCAACGGGGTTTGGGTCCCGTACTGCAAGGAGCTGCTGAAGGGTTCGGAGGTTAAAATCAGTGTGGTGTGCGGATTCCCTCTTGGGGCGAACACGCCCAAGGCCAAAGCAGCGGAGGCGGCGGATGCCGTGGAGAACGGCGCCAATGAAGTTGACATGGTGCTGCAGATCGGCCAGCTGCTGGAGGGACGTCTCGACCAGGTGGAGGACGATATCCGCCAGGTAGTCAAGGCAGTGGAAGGAAGCGCCATTGTGAAGGTAATCTTCGAAACGGGCTTCCTCAATGACAAGCAAAAGGAAACGGCTTGCCGGCTTTCGGAGCAGGCTGGAGCCCATTACGTAAAAACCTCCACCGGCTTCGGTCCGGGAGGAGCGACGGTGGAGGATATCCGTCTGATGCGTGCCTCCGTTTCGCCCCATATCGGCGTGAAGGCGTCGGGCGGCGTGCGGGATAGAGCTGCAGCCCTGCTGATGATCGAAGCGGGCGCAACCCGCCTGGGTACCAGCTCCGGTGTGGCCATTGTATCGGGAGCAGCAGGCGGCAGCGGTTATTAAGCGTCAAGCTGGATGCGGCGCAAGCCGGGCAGGTAACAAAGCGGCAGCGCCACCAGGGAGCAGACGATGTTGAATATGGTCTGGGCGTGGGCGATTTGGGCGCCCGGATCAGTGGTGATAACGGCGGTCACTTGCTCCAGGACGCCGGTAAGAGGGAAGAATAAAAGCGCACCTCCAGCGTTCAGCAGGATATGCGACCAGGCCACGTAGAGGCCGAAGCGGGAGCCGCCGATGCTGGCAATCAGGGCGGTGACGCAGGTGCCAATGTTGGCGCCGATGACGATGGCGATGCCCAGCTCCGGGGTGATGGCCTGGATGGAGGCAAGTCCCATGGTCATGGCGATGGTGACGGCTCCGCTGTGGAGCAGGGCGGTAACGGCGGCCCCGGCCATCACGCCCCAGAACAGGCTCTCCTGGGCTTTCTGGACGAACCAGCCCAGCATGCCCATGGATTGCAGGGCAGGGGTGATGCTCTGCATCACCTGCATTCCCAGCAGCACACAGGCAAAACCCATCACGGCTATGGGAACCAGCCGCAGGGAGCGGAGCTTGCGGGCAGGGTAGCTGTGGTCCGGCAGGCTCAGTGCGGTGAACCACAGCACGGCGGCTCCCAGCAGGATCGGCAGCGCCAGCCGGGTCAAATCCAGGCCGACCAGCTCGGTGGTCATGCAGGTGCCGATATTGCTGCCCAGAATAATGCCCAGGGTCTGGGGGAATTTCATCACCCCGGCGTTGACCAGACCGATGGTGATGACGGTGACGGCGGTGCTGCTCTGCAGAACGGCCGTTATTCCCGTTGCGGCTACAAGGCCCCTGGCGGGAGTCCGGGTGAAACGTTCCAGAATCACCTGAAGGTAGCGTCCGGCCCAGCTGTGCAAGGCCCATTCCATGGCTTTCATACCGAAGAGGAATATTGCCAGACCCGCCGCCATCGGCAGAATAATGAGTGAGAACAACGGAATCCTGCTCCTTTCTGCCTGATTGCTTCAGGTGTGGAAGTTGTATTGTATATGTATGACAAGCCGGGGCCGGACATGTTGGTTTGTCCGCTTTTGGTACATAAATTGGCACAAGGGACAGGAGAGGTTTGGATGGTTGCGTCAGTTTTTTTGATAAGAAAACGCAAGAAACGGCTGGAGGAAGGGCATCCGTGGATATTCGCCAACGAAATTGAGCGGGTGGAAGGGGAGCCGGGACCGGGAGAGATTGTCCATGTGCGCAGCCACACCGGACAATTCCTGGCTGCCGGCTATTATAACGAAGCCTCGCAGATCCGGGTCCGGGTAGTGGGATACGAGCCTATGGAGGAGTTGACCCGCGAGCTAATGGCGGAACGGCTGCTCCGCTGCCGGGAGCTGCGGGAGCGGTTTCTGCCTGAAGCTACCGCTTACCGGGCGGTGTACGGGGAGGCGGATTTTCTGCCGGGTCTTGTGGTGGACCGCTTCGGCGATATCCTGGTGGTGCAAATTCTTACCCTGGGTATGGATTTGCGCAGGGAACTCATTGTGGACACGTTGGTTGAGGTGTTCCAGCCGGCAGGGATTTATGAGCGCAGCGATGTGCCTGTCCGGGAGCTGGAGGGGTTGAGCCAGCGTACGGGTGTCCTGTACGGGGATTGTCCGGAGAAGGTGCAGATTACGGAAAATGGCCTGCTGCTTGAGGTTGACATTGTTCACGGCCAGAAGACAGGATATTTCTTCGACCAGCAGGCCAACCGGGCCCTGCTGGCTCCATTGGTGAAGGGCTGGGGCGCCAGAAGCGGCATCCGTCTGGAGGAGCGGGAGACGGAGAACGGACGGGAGACTGTCCCGGTGAACCCCAACGGCAAGGTGGTCACCTTCCCTCATTGGGACGGGGCAACTGTGCTGGAGTGTTTTTCCCATACGGGGAGCTTTACGCTGAATGCCTGTAAATTCGGAGCGAAAAAGGTCACCTGCCTGGATATTTCCGAGCTGGCGGTGGAGTCTGCACGGCGGAATGTGGAGCTGAACGGCTTTCAGGACCGGGTGGAATTTGTGGTGGCCGACGCATTTGAATATTTGCGGGCCCAGGTGAAGGGGCTTGAGGACCGCAAGGAGCGCGCCGCTGCAGGCGAAAAGAAGGTGGACACCTCCGCCAAGCTGGCCCAAGGGGGACGGACCTGGGATGTGGTGATTCTTGATCCTCCGGCCTTTGCCAAAACCCGGAATGCGGTTGAAGGCGCCTGCCGCGGGTATAAGGATATTAACCTGCACGGGCTGAAGCTGGTGAATGAAGGCGGGTTTTTGGTAACGGCCAGCTGCAGCTACCATGTCCGTCCGGACCTGTTCCTGGAGACCATCCACGAAGCGGCCAAGGATGCAGGGAAGGTGCTGCGGCTGCTGGAGTTCCGCGGCGCAGGCAAGGATCATCCCCAGATTCTCGGGGTAGACGAGGGCAATTATCTGAAGTTCGCCATTTTCCAGGTGCACAGCCGGAAGTAGAGCGCAAGCCGGGCGGTGATCAAAAGGCGGATGGCAGATGGCGGAGTCGGCAACTGACCAGACGAAGGATAAAGTTGGGTGTTCAATTTGACAAAAACAGACGAGTTGGTTCATCATTGGAAGTAGAAAAAGAACCCCAAATTTAAAATTCATTTTTTGAGAGGGGAAATGGAAAATGGTAAGCGACAATCTGTTGAAGGAATTGAATGAGCAGTTGAATTTCGAGTTTTACTCCGCCCACGTGTATGTGGCCATGGCCGCATATTGCTCCTCGGAGAATTTGGACGGCTTTGCCAACTTCTTCCTTGTACAGGCGGAGGAAGAACGGTTCCATGCCATGAAAATCTACAACTACATCAATGCAGTGGGGGCGAGAGCCACCATCAGCGGGATGGGCGATGTTTTCAACGGGTATGAATCGGTCCTGGACTGCTACAAGAAGGGCCTGAAACACGAGAAGGAAAACACCCGGCGCTTCTACAAGCTCATGGATATTGCCATGGAGGAGCGGGAGCACGCCACCATCGGCTTCCTGAAGTGGTTTATTGACGAGCAGGTGGAGGAAGAGGATACCTTCGAAAAGCTGATCCAAAAGCTGAAGCGTATCGACAAGGACAGCAGTGCATTTTACGCCTTGGAGCAGGAGCTGGCCACACGGGTATTCACTCCCCCGGCCAACGCTTAATTCTCGGTGTGAAGGCCGCATAAACGGATAGAATGGGGACAGCCCTTCGCTATATTGGCGTGGGGCTGTTTCTTTTTTCGATTGGTTTAGCGCGGTGAAGTGCGACAGGGTGATGCGTGATGTGGTTTTCAGCCTCCTTGTGGTCCATTATCCCCTTGGCTCAGGAAGTGGTGGAATCGGAGGCGGAGGAGGCGTGGAGGAGGGA
>JAEWMH010000165.1 GCA_023393235.1 Bacillota bacterium
CACCAGCTTGTCCTCCAGATCAGGATGGCTCCGGTCCCCTCCGGTATCCTCCACCGCAATCACCAGGTCCGAACCCGTGACCACGTCCCACGCCTCCTCCGCCCGGATCTGCTTCAGATAATGCTGATTCGGCAGCAGCGGATCATTGGGTGTACGGGCCGCCTTTACCTTCTGATTGGGTGAAATGGATTCTACCAGCGGGCTCCCCTTCCAATGGGACAGCCATTCCTCTTCCCCCAGCTCGGGCTGCGGCAGGGCTACAGTGACGTGGGAGGCCGGATATTGCCGGACGATCCGGCTCTCCGCCAGGAAAGCCTCCGGCGGCTCCTGGCGCCACTGAATGATCCACTCGGCGGGCATATCCGCGGATTTACCCGGCGGCTCCCCGTCGCTTCGGACAGCGGAGCCGCCGGTAATACCGGCACATATGAGCAGCGCCAGCCCCAAGAGCATAATTATGTATCTATATCCAATGGATCGCTCCATCTTCATTTCCTGATCCTCCCGGGTTCCGGCTTTCTTCCGCGCTGCATGATGCATGGCGGAACCCTCTCATAAAAAAACACTCCAAAGCCACATTATACATCACATCCGGTAGTTGTGGGACGTATGGAGGAAATTTCTTATTGTGGAAGCGCATCCATTTTGCAGGCACAGATGATCGGACATTCCGGGTCTCCACAGCCACAATTAAGATCCTCCGAAACCCCCAAAACGGCAAAAACCGGTCCCCCTGTGGTAGGGGAAACCGGCTTTCATGAGCCTGCAGCAGCAAACCTTTTACGCGGACCAGAAATCGGTGGTAAAGGAGAAAATCTGACTGATTCCTTCCATCAGCAGATGGGGGAAGAAGCCCATCACCACTCCTGCTGCGGCACACAGCCAGAGGGTAATCACCAACGGTGCAGCCGGACGCAGGATAGTCTCCTCCTCGTCCCGGCGCATAAACATCTGTCTGACCAGTCCGAAATAATAATAGAAGGAAATGACACTGGTGAGGATCATCACGGCTGCCAGCCAATATTGATGATTGGCTACGGCTCCGAACATAATGAAGATTTTGCCGAAAAACCCGCCTGTTACCGGAATCCCGGCCAGAGAGAGAATGATCAGAACCATCGCCGCCGCTGACCACGGCGCCCGGTAATACAGTCCGGCCAGTCCCTTCAGGGCGGTTCTGCCGCTGGACCGTTCCACCAGCATGATCATGGCGAAGGCGCCGATGTTCATGAACAGATAAGCAATCAGATAAAACAGCATCTCTTCGAAGGTGCTGTGATGCACCATGGAATAGCCTGTAGCGATAGGCACCAGCAGGTAACCTGCGTTGGCTATTCCGGAATAGGCCATCAGCCGCTTCAGATCCGCCTGCCGCAAAGCCGCGGTATTACCGATGATCATGGCAGCGGCTGCCAGGCCGGAGACTGCCAGGAAGGCGTCATGGCCCAATGGCGTATCCGTGCTGCCGGCGAGGAGATCGTAGTACACGTAGATCAAAACCCGGAACGTAACGGCAAACGCCGCCGCCTTGGACACCACCGCCAGAAAAGCGGTCACAGGCGTAGCCGCCCCCTGGTATGCATCCGGCGCCCAGGTATGGAACGGTGCTGCCGCCACCTTGAAGCCGAAGCCGGCCAGAAGCAGGAAGAAGGACAAGTACAGGATGGGGCCGAAGCTTTCGGCTGCAGCCGTCGAATCCAGCGCCGTACGGATCTCCAGCAGATTGGTGGTGCCGGTCATGCCATAGAGGAAGGACATGCCGTACAGGATCACCGCTGAGGAAATTCCGCCCTGGATCAGGTATTTAAACGCACCCTCGTTGGCCAGGTGATGCTTCTTGCGGATGCCGACCATGATGTAGGTGGTGATGCTCAAGGTTTCCAGACCGACGTACAAGGTGATGAGGTCAGCCGAAGAAGCCATAATCATACCGCCCAGAACGGCGGGCAGGAACAGATAATAGAATTCACCCTCGTGCAGGATTTCCTCCCTGTCCACACTGCCCAGGCTCATGAATACCACAAGTCCTGTGCCTGTCAGCAGCACCAGCTTGATCAGATTCGCAAAATCATCCAGCCGGTAGCTTTGATTCAACAGGGAGATCGGAGCGTCCGTACCCAGCCGCGGGATGACCAGGGCTGCGGAAACCGCCAGCGCCAGCACCGTGAGCCAGCCGAGAATGGTCCGTTTTTGCTTGGCAGGCATGAACAAATCCAAAACCGACAAGAGGATGGCGGAGATGACCAAGGCCAGCTCCGGGGCCATATATGCTAAATCCCCGACGCGAAGTCCACTTAATTGACCCATTGATCTAACCTCCGATCTTTGCCGTGATGGTTTGAATGAAGGAATCGAAATCGGCGACCGTTTGGTACATGGTCTGGGTCAGGATTCCCGGATATACCCCCAGCAGGACGATAAACGCCGCCAGGATAATCATGGGGATGGCCTCCACCAGCCGGGCATCCTTCAGGCCGCTGTAGACCGGGCGCACCGGACCGTAGCTGATACCGAGCACTCCGCGGAGCACATATACCGCTGCCAGAATAATTCCCAAGGCCCCTACTATTGCGGCAGCCGGCAAGGAATCGAACAATCCCAGGAAGGCCATCAGCTCGCCGGGGAAGCCGGAAAAGGCCGGAAGCCCCAGGGAGGCCATACCGGCTACCATCAGGATGCCGCAGATAAACGGCAGAGATTTGGCCAGTCCTCCCAGCTCCCGCAGATCGGTGGTTTCCGTCCGCTCATACAGGCTGCCCACTAACAGGAATAGGAGCGCTGAGATCAGCCCGTGAGACACCATTTGGAACAGAGCCCCCTCCAATCCCGTCAGATTAAAGGCGGCGATCCCCAGGATCACTACACCCATGTGGCTGATACTGGAGTAAGCCAGCAGAAGCTTGAAATCATCCTGCCGGAGAGCCAGCACCGCTCCATACAGAATATTGATCACGCCCAGCACAGCCAGCGTCAGCGCCCAGGACTTCGCCTCCTGCGGGAACAGCAGCACCCCGAAGCGGATCAGCCCGTACGCCCCCATTTTCAGCAGAATCCCCGAGTGGATCATCACAATGGAAGGCGGAGCCTCGGCATGCACCTTCAGCATCCAGGTGTGGAAAGGGAAAATGGGAAGCTTGATGCCGAATGCAATAAGGATCAACAGAAACATCACATGGCTGCCGCTGATCGTCCAGGACCAGCTGTCACTTAACCGGATGGTCCATTCCAAGGCTTCCTTTAGATTGAAGGGATTGCCCTCTGCAATCATATTCACATACGAATCGGCACCGGAGCCGAAGAGATTCTTCTGGATTTCCCCCAGGTGACCGGTGAAATAAAACTCGCTGCCGTTCTGGCCAAAACCTGCCGTCGCTACCAGAATCAGGAACGCGATGAGCATAATGGCTGAACCGACACCGTTATACAGCAGGAAGCGGTTGGCCGCCTTCTCCCGGTGGATGAAGCCCCAGATGCCGATGAGGAAGAACATGGGCACGAGCGTGCTTTCGAAGAACAGGAAGAACAAGAACAGATCCTGGGCCATAAACACACCGAACATTCCCGTTTCCAACACGAGAAACAGGATATAGTAGAGCTTCCAGCGTTTTTTGATGAACTTGGAGGCCAATGCCGCCATCGCCGCAACCAGCGCGGTCAGGAATACCAACGGCAGAGACATGCCGTCCACCGCCACAATATAGTCGAAGCGGAGAGTCAGACTGCTCATCTGCTGCGTCAGGTCAGGCCCGATGGGGAGCGGCAGGTGGATCCAGCTATACTGCTCGGCGTACTGGTATCCGGCGCTGGAGGTATTGAAATCCACGTACAGCCAGGTGACCAGCGCAAGCGGAATCAGCGTGGCGATGATGGCCGTGAGCCTCAAGGCTTTACCGTTTTCCTTCGGGATAAACAAAAGCGCCAATACACCCAATAGCGGCGAGAAGGCTATCATGCTTAGAATCGGCAGATCATCCAACATGGAAGAACCTCCTTCCTGCAAAAGCCAGGATTATCACCACAATGGACAAAAGGGTCACCAGACCGTAGGTTTGAACCTGGCCGTTCTGCACCCGGCGTCCCACATAACCGATGCCCCGTACCCCGGCGGCAACAGCCCGGATCGCTCCGTCAATGATGAAATCATCCACCAGCTGCAGCAGCTGGGCCAGCTTATGCAAGGGAGTGACGATAATCAGCTGATACAGCTCATCCACGTAATATTTGCGGTTGAGGACACGGGCCAAACCGGTTGGCTCCGCCTGGGACCGCTCCCCTGCGGAACGGTACATCCACCAGCCTAATCCGAGACCGGCCAAAGCAACTGCCGTAGACAGAAGCATCACCGTCCATTCGAGGCTTTCCGTGCCCGCCTTGCCGTCAGTCAGCCAGTCGCCCAGCCAGGAGTTGGCCTCCGGCACAAACACAAACCCGGCTACCACCGCCAGCACCGCCAAAATAGCCAGCGGCACGGTCATGGCAGCGGAGGATTCGTGAGCATGGGCAGCCCCTTCACTCCGGCTTTTCCCCGTGAAGACCAGCATGAACAGTCTTGCCATATAGAAAGCGGTGAGGAAGGAACCCAGCAGCCCTACGGCAAACACCAGCTTGTTCTCATGATAGGCTACCGCCAGAATGGCATCCTTGGACCAGAAGCCGGACAACGGAACGATACCGGACAAGGCCAACGCGCCAATCGCAAAGGTCCAGGCGGTCAGCTTCATGCGGCGTCCCACTCCGCCCATTTCGTGAATATTTTGGGTATGTACAGCATGGATTACACTGCCTGCTCCCAGGAACAGCAGGGCTTTGAAGAAGGCATGGGTAAACAGGTGAAAAATCCCGGCGGTATACGCCATCCAGGTGCCCAGTCCCATGGCCATCATCATATAACCCAGCTGGCTGACTGTGGAGTACGCCAGTATCCGCTTGATGTCATTCTGTGCAAGTCCGATGGTAGCGGCAAAAATCGCCGTAAAAGCGCCGACAATCAGCACCACCAGCAATGCCGTATCGGAAGCCAAGAAGATGTCGTAGGTTCGGGCTACCAGATAAACCCCTGCCGCAACCATGGTCGCCGCGTGAATCAGGGCGGAGATGGGGGTTGGCCCTTCCATGGCGTCAGGAAGCCAGACATGCAGCGGGAATTGACCGGACTTGCCTGCGGCACCGACAAAGATCAGAATGCCGATACAGGTGATAATGCCGGGACTGATATCCGGTGTTCCCTGGAACGCATTGTGAATGGACGGGAAGTCCAGGCTATGGCCGGGCACATGCCAGAAGAGCATCAGCACCGCGATAAACAGCCCCACATCTCCGATCCGTGTAACGATAAAAGCCTTTTTGGCCGCCGCCCTGGCCTCGGGCTTCTGGTACCAAAAGCCGATCAGCAGGAACGAACATACCCCTACCAGCTCCCAAAAAACGTACAGCTGCAGGAGATTGGGCGAAATGACAAGGCTCAGCATGGAGAAGGTAAACAGCGACAGATAGCTGTAGAATATGGTAATGCGCTCGTCCTTGGCCATGTAGCTGGTGGAATACAGGTGCACCAATACACTGACCACTGTCACCACCACAAGCATCAACGCATTCAGGTTGGTGACTTCAAAGCCAAAACGGACGGAGGCATCCCCGATTTTCAGCCATTCAAACTCATCCCACCGGTAATCCCGCACATCCCCTAAGCGTTCGAAGAGGATAAGCAATGAGAGAATAAGAGACAGCAGCACCCCGAAGGTGCCGACGATCGTACCGGTGCTTTTCATCTGCTTGCCGAAGGCGATCAGAACGAGAAAGGCCAGCAGCGGAAATACGGGAACCAGCCACGCCAGATGTGAGAATTCCAACACGAACCCCCCTTAGATGCATCTCCTTACACGATTGGACAGACTTATTTTTTGAGCATATCCATCTCATTCACATCCGTTGTACCTCTGTTCCGGTACAAAGCAATGAGCAGGGCCACCCCTATGGCGACCTCCGCTGCTGCAACGGTTATCGTAAACAGCGAGAAGACCTGTCCGGTAATGGAGGGGTTAACCCCCAGCTTGGAGAACGCCACCAGATTTAGGTTCACGGCGTTTAACATGAGCTCCACGGACAAGAGTACGATTATGGCGCTTTTTTTGGATAAAGCCCCGTATAAGCCGATGCAGAACAGAATGGCGGCCAGCATCAGATACGAGCTGATTTGGTCATTCATGCTACTCCTCCTCCCGTTTGGCCAGCACAATGGCGCCGATGAATGCTACTGTGAGGAGCACGGACATCAGCTCGAAGGGAATCACATGGGCACTGAACAGCTGGATGCCGATGGCCTCCGTATTGTTTTCGCCTGGATCGAAAGCCGTTGGAGCAGGGAAGCTGGTATTCTGGATGGCATAAAACAGGATGCCGAAAAAAGCGACGATGCCGATGCCCAGGAGCCAGTTATGCAGCGGTCGCTTGAGCTCCGTTTCCTCGTTTTCATGTTTGGTCATCATGATGCCGAAGATCATCAGAATAGAAATGGCGCCGGCATAAATCAGCACCTGCACAAACGCCACAAACTCCGCGTTCAACAGCACATACAGTCCCGCCAAACTAAGGAAGGTCACGGCCAGGGAAACCACCATATGGATCACGCGGGTCAGGCTCATAGCGAAGATCGCCCCGCCGATAGCGAGAAGGGCAAATACAAAAAACATCAGATTAGCAGGAGTCAAAAACAAATCCTTCAGGCCGTCCCAGATTGAACCGAGCATGCCGAGTACCTCCTAAGGGCTTTCCGTGAGGAAAGCCTACTTCGTGAGCATAGGCTAAGTTTTTGCGTGAGCAAAAACTAACTTCGTAAGCATCCGCCGGGCTTTCCGTGAGGAAAGCCTACTTCGTGAGCGGGCGTGTCATACAGGGTTTATTCCGAGGCGGCTGCCCCGTGGGAAGGGCTTCCGGTGGGGCGGGCCCAATTCTTACGGACTCAGAGGCCGTTATTTCGCGCTAAACCCCGCCTTGGAATTTCTAACGGACCACAGATCCGTTATTTCCCGATTTCGGACCAATTTGCGGCTCGATTGGGCTAAATAACGGCGCTCGTGTCCGTTAGAAATTCAAAACGGCCTCTTTTCGCCAAATAACGGCTCTCCCGTCCGTTAGTTCTCGGGGCTCTATCACACACAACCCATGTCCCCTCCGGGTTCACACTTCACTCAGCAGCGCAGCAGCGCCCTACATAACTATCTTGCCGCAGCCGGCGGCATAAGCCAAACCGCTCATCAACGCACAAGCCCATGATTACATCCAGTATACCCCATATTTTACCAATGTGCACTTTGAATGTATGAACCTTTGGAAAAACGAAACAATTGCTCTGCCTGCCCCTCTATCCGGCAAAGCAACGCACCATAGACCTATCAACCGGACCCTTACTCCTTCGCCGCCCCGGCCTTGCCCTTAGGCAGCTGCGAAATATTGTCCTGACGGACCAGCTTGTTATTGTTGTCCAGCCAATCCCGGTCCTTGAACAGATCGTCCCGGCTGTACGCCGCCAGCTCGAAGTTGTTGGTCATCACAATTGCCTCCGTAGGACAAACCTCCGTGCACAGATCGCAGAGAATGCAGATTTCGAAGTTGATGTCGTAGGTATCGATGACCTTGCCTTTTTTCTCCGGATCTGGATTGGGCTTGCCTGTCAGGGTGATACATTCCGTGGGGCAGATCCGGGCGCATTGATTACAGACAATGCATTTCTCCGGATCGAAGTGCTGGATTCCCCGGAAGCGGTCCGGCATCTTAAGCGGTACATCCGGGTAGGCGTATGTGACCTTCTTTTTCAGCATCTGTTTGAAGGTGAAGCCCATTCCCTTGACAATTCCCTTCATGCGAACGCCTCCTTTCGCTTTACGAATGACCGGCCGGGACCGGTGTTTTATCTGAATAGCTCCATCACCAGCGCCGTAATGAAAATATTGGCCAACGCCAAAGGCAGCAGCACCTTCCAGCCGAAGCTCATCAGCTGATCCACCCGGACACGGGGCATGGTAGCCCGCAGCCAGAACAAGAGGAATACTACCGACGCGAATTTCAGCAGGAACCAGACGATGCCCGGGATAAATTCCAGGAACGGGAAGGGCGCGTACCAACCGCCTAAGAACATGGCCGTGGTCAGTGCCGCAATGGCGAACATATACACATACTCCGCCAGCATAAAGAACGCAAACCGGAAGCCGCTGTATTCCACGTGATACCCGGCAACCAGCTCCGACTCCGCCTCCGGCAGGTCGAAGGGGGTCCGGTTCAGCTCAGAAACAGCCGCTATAAGGAACACGCCGAAGGCCACAATCTGCGGCAGGAAGTTCCAGTTCCAGAAGCCGGAGCCCTGATGCAGCACGATGTCCCGGATGTTCATTGTACCGCTCATCATAATAATGCCTGTCATAGACATCACCAAGGGGATTTCGTAGCTGATCATCTGAGCCGCGGAACGCATGCCGCCCAAGAGTGCGTATTTATTGTTAGAGGCCCAGCCTCCCAGCACAATGCCGATGGTGGATATGCTGGAGAGTGCCGCATAATACAGCACCCCTACATTGAGACTGGAGAAATATCCCCAGCTGGTGTAGGGAATCGCCGCCAACACGGCGAAGGAGGGCACAAACACAATCGCCGGCGCTAGAATAAACAGATGGCGGTCCGCCTTGGCCGGGATGGTATCCTCTTTAATGAGGAGCTTCAGCACGTCTGCCACCGTCTGGAGAAGCCCCATCGGCCCCGTCCGGGTTGGCCCGTGCCGCAACTGCATCCAGCCGATGACCTTGCGTTCGAAGAAGATGGCATAGGTTACGAAGCCCAAAACCAGAAGCAGCATGGTAACCGCCACCAAGAGAAACAGGCTGAAGCTGCCCAGCGTCAGCTCTCGGGTCAATAAATCCGTCATCAGCCATCCACCTCTCCGACGACAATATCGATTCCGCCAAGAATGGTAATCAGGTTGGTCATGGTTTCCCCTACCAGCAGCTTGGGAAGAATCTGCAGATTCACAAAGGACGGCCGCTTGAACTTCAGCCGGTACGGCTTATCCTTGCCCTTCGATATAATGTAGCAACCGATTTCCCCGCGCGGGGACTCGATGCTTGAGAAGAGCTCGCCTTCCGGCACTCGGAGCACCCGGGGAGCCTTGCCCATCGTCTCGCCTTCATGGGGGAATTGCTCCAGCGCCTGCTCCAGAATCCGCAGGGACTGGACAATCTCCTCCATCCGCACCAGGTAGCGGGCGTAGCAGTCGCCCCCCGTCTGCACCGGCACATCGAATTGGAAGCGGTCATAAATGCAATAAGGCTGCTTCTTGCGCACATCATAATCCACACCGGTACAGCGCAGGTTGGCACCGCTCAAGCCGTAATTGATGGCCGTTTCCGCATCGTAACGCCCCACGCCCTTAATCCGCGCCAGGAAAATCTCGTTGCCGCTGACCAGCGTATGGTATTCCTCCAGCTTCCCAGGCATAGAGCGTACAAACTGCCGTACCTTCTCAATCCAGCCCTCAGGTGCATCCCACTTCACACCGCCCACCCGCATGTAGTTGTAGGTAAGACGGGCGCCGCTGAGCTCGTTGAACAGATCAATGATGGTTTCCCGGTCGCGGAAGGCAAACAAAAACGGGCTCATGGCTCCGATATCCAACAAATATGTACCCCACCAAACCAGGTGGCTGGCAATCCGCTGCAGCTCCATCACAATCAGCCGCAGGAATTGGGCTTTCTCGGGAATCTCCAGCTCCATCATTTTCTCGACGGTGTTTACAAACACATAGTTGTTGGTCATGGCCGATACATAATCCAGCCGGTCCGTATAGGGAATAATCTGCGTATAATTCAGGTTCTCCGCCAGCTTCTCAGTGCCCCGGTGGAGATAACCCATGACAGGTATCGCCTCGGTAATCACCTCGCCGTCCAGCTTGACGATCACCCGGAAAACCCCGTGGGTGGAGGGATGCTGGGGACCTACATTCAAGAGCAGTTCTTCAGTACGCAATGCCACTTGTGTCACACCTCCGGATCCAGCGGTTCGTAGTCCTTGCGCAGCGGATGGCCTTCCCAATTGTCCGGCAGCATAATCCGCACCAGATTGGGATGCCCCGGAAAATCCACACCCAATAAATCGAAGATTTCCCGCTCATGCCAGTCTGCCCCCGCCCATATGCCGGTAACAGAAGCAACGGAAGGGGCATTCCGGTCCAGCTTCACCTTTACGCCAAATTCCTGCATATCTTCCATCCGCAAGAAATGATAGATCACTTCCAGATGCGTCTCCAAGTCCGATCCCGCCAGATTACGCAGATACGTCATCCGTAGGCCGGGGTGGTCATGGAGCAATGTGGCGGCCGCCTCCATTACGGCGGGGTCCAGCACAACACAGGGAAGATGATCGTCCCTTTCGTTGATAAAAGCCTCCAGTACCGCAAACTCGCCCAGCGCTTCCTTCAAAATGCCGACGAATCCGTCCAGCACCGGCTGCTTCGGAGACGGGGGTTTGGGCGGCGCATCCGCCGCTTCTTCTCCCAACTCGGCTTTCTTCGCCGCTTCCCGCGTGGCCGCCCGGGCCGCTCTCGCTTCTGCGGCTGCTTTGGCCTTGGCCTCCTTGGCCGCCGCTTCGTCCGTTCCGCCCTCAGCAGGTGCAGGAGGTTCCCCTGAGGGCTCCTTGATCTCGTCACTCACGTGCCGTCACCTGCTTCCCGGTTTTGGCTTCATACCGTATTTTTTCCTGAAGCTTGTTGATGCCGTAGATCAGCGCCGCCGGATTAGGCGGGCAGCCCGGAATGTACACATCCACGGGAACCACCTGGTCCACCCCTTTAACAACGGAATAGGACCGGACATAAGGACCGCCCGCAGTGGCACAGGACCCCATGGCAATCACCCATTTGGGCTCAGGCATCTGATCATACAGCCGCCGCAGGAGAGGAGCCATCTTCTTCGTTACCGTGCCTGCCACCAGCATCACGTCGGATTGCCGGGGGGAGGTCCGGAAGATGACACCGAACCGGTCCAAGTCATAGTGGGAGGCACCGGTTCCCATCATCTCGATGGCACAGCAGGCCAGCCCGAAGGTCAGCGGCCAGAGGGAGTTGCTTCGGGCCCACCCCTTCAGCTGCTCCAGGGTGGTCATAAACACGTTGCGCTCCAGCTCTGCTCTTTCGTCAGGGGAAATATCCTTTAAAGTGAAGTCCATTGCAGCACCTTCTTCTTCCAGGCGTAGATGAGACCAACCAGCAGGAGAACCACAAACACCATCATTTCCACCAGCGCAAAAAGCCCCAGCTTATTGTACGCTACGGCCCAAGGATATAAAAATACCGTTTCCACATCAAAAATGACAAACATCAGCGCAAACAGATAATACCGGATGTTAAAACGGACTTGACCTACTCCCACAGGCTCGTTACCGCTTTCATAGGTAGTCGCCTTTTCAGGAAGGGGTCTGGATGGCCGCAACAGCCGGCCGATGGTTAACGCAGCGATGGGCAGCAGAATGCCCAAGCCGATGAATATGGCCACCAGAACATAGTTATTGGTGTACATAACCGCCATCACCTCCGTAAGCTATAGTTTTTTCATATGGAGAGCTTAAATTTACCTTATAAATGCCCTCCAATTATAACAAATCTACAATTTTGTGTCTAATAAAAATCATTTTAAATAAACTTTTGTCCACTTTGTTGCATACCGTGTATTACAGGGTAAAATATCCTCTCTTGCTTTATTTTATTCCCGGTTATGGATTAAAAGCAATCCGAGATGACCATAATGCAGATAAAAGCAAGAATTTTACATCCACTGGTAACTGTTCACAAAACGTTCGCGAACAAACCGTCGATGTTTTCATATGGTATAATAGAAAGTGAGAAAGCGCATACAACTCGAGAAAAGGAGGGTGCCTTGTATGTTCTGGTCCAAAAAGAAACGCCATGCCGCCAAGAATGCGGCGGAAACGGAAGCAGGTACAGAGCTTTCTCCCCCTGTTGTTTCCGCTACCCTCGACGACATTAAACGGATCATCCGTGAATTTGAGCAGCATCTGCCCAAAGGGATTAACCGGACGGTTCTCATCGGACAAGACAACGAGATTAACTTCCAGCTGCTTCTTCCTGTACTGGGAGGGAATCCCCAGAAGAGATACTACATGTCCCGGGAGACCTTCGAGATTTTCCCGGAGGAGGACAAGCACATTGCCATCTGGCTGGATGTGGTGCAGCGGGCGGTGGACGAATACATCATCGAAGAAAAAAACATCCCCGTCCTGCCCGGAGATAACCGGAAGAAAATCAGCTACAACCTGCTGCAAAACAACTACTATCTGAAAGAAAGACCACCTGTGGACTTTTACTTAACGGATTTGGAGGATATGATCACCCATGTACCCCAAGAATAACACACACCAACAAAAATAGAGCAGCCCAGAATCCTCTGGAGCTGCTCTATTTTTTAATGAAGTTAAGGGGGCTCCCCCAAAAGTACCCGGAATCCGCTACAGAGCATCTCGTCACTTTTGGGGGATGGTTCATTAATGCTCTTTTTTGGCCACCTTCATCCGGTTGAGTGCACGCTGCAGCGCCATCTCCGCCCGGCGGTGGTCAACATCATCCCGTTTAGCCTGCAGGCGCTTCTCAGCACGCTGCTGGGCCGCCAAGGCCCGCTCCACGTCAATCTCGGAGGGGAACTCTGCAGTTTCAGCCAGAATGACCACTTTATTCTTGCGCACTTCCATAAAACCGCCGCTGACCGCGATGATTTCAGTAGCGCCGTTTTTCTTGATTTGCAGCGGACCGATTTCAAGCGGGGTTACCAGGGGAATATGATGAGGCAGAATACCCAGCTCACCCTCCGCGCCGCGGACAATAATCATCTCCACGTCCTGCCCGTAAACCTTCCGCTCCGGAGTGACAATTTCCAATAAAAATGTACTCACGGACCATTCCTCCTGTCCTGTAATAACTTTGGTCCAGGCCGAAGGCCGGATAAAGTTATGGAAGCGTCGAATTTGACCAAGGCAAACTGACGGGCTCTACCCCAAATTAAAGGGTGTTGGCCTTCTCGATTGCCTGCTCAATGGTTCCCACGTTGTGGAAAGCCGCTTCGGGAAGGTCGTCGTGTTTGCCCTCCAGCACTTCCTTAAAGCCGCGTACGGTTTCTTTAACCGGTACATATACACCCGGCTGGCCGGTGAATTGCTCGGCCACGTGCAGCGGTTGGGACAAGAAGCGTTGCACTCTCCGCGCCCGGCTTACTACAAGCTTGTCTTCATCGGACAATTCATCCATACCGAGGATGGCGATAATGTCCTGAAGCTCCTTGTAGCGCTGCAGGAGGCGTTTTACGTTTTGAGCAACCATGTAGTGCTCTTCTCCAACTACCTGGGGATCCAAAATCCGCGAGGTGGAAGCCAGCGGATCTACCGCCGGGAAAATCCCGATGGAGGCAATGCCCCGGTCCAGGTTCGTAGTGGCGTCCAAGTGGGCAAACGCCGTTGCCGGCGCCGGGTCCGTATAGTCATCCGCAGGCACGTAGATGGCCTGAATAGAGGTAACGGAGCCCTTCTTGGTGGAGGTGATGCGTTCTTGAAGCTGGCCCATTTCGGTAGCCAGGGTCGGCTGGTAACCTACCGCGGAAGGCATCCGGCCGAGCAGCGCGGATACTTCGGAGCCCGCTTGGGTGAAGCGGAAAATATTATCGATGAAGAGCAGCACGTCCCGGCCCTCTTCGTCGCGGAAATATTCTGCCATGGTCAAACCGGTCAGCGCTACGCGCAGACGCGCTCCGGGGGGTTCGTTCATTTGACCGAAAACCATCGCCGTTTTGGCGATAACGCCGGAGTCTACCATTTCGTGATAGAGGTCATTGCCTTCGCGGGTCCGTTCGCCAACGCCGGCGAATACGGAGATACCGCCATGCTCCTGGGCGATATTGTGGATCAGCTCCTGCATGGTAACCGTTTTGCCTACGCCTGCGCCGCCGAAAAGGCCGATCTTGCCGCCCTTCATGTAAGGGGCCAGCAGGTCGATAACCTTGATGCCAGTTTCCAGCATTTCGGCTTGGGTGGTCAGGTTTTCGAAGGTAGGCGCCGGCTTGTGGATCGGGCTGGTGAAGGTACGGTCGGCTGCGCCGCCGCCGTCAATGGGCTCGCCCAAAACGTTATATACGCGGCTCAGGGTTGCCGGCCCAACCGGTACCGTAATCGGGGCACCGGTATCGATGGCTTCCATGCCCCGGACAAGTCCGTCGGTGGAGGACATGGCCACGCAGCGGACCACATTGTCGCCCAGATGCACGGCAACCTCAACGGTCAGGTTGATGTCCTGCTCGCCGGGCTTCTCTGCTTTTTTGGAAATATGAATGGCGTTCAGAACGTCAGGCAGCTCTCCGCGTCCGAATTCAACGTCGATAACCGGCCCGGTGATCTGAAGCACACGGCCTTTGTTCATGATTGGTTTCTCCTCCTATGCGGCTTGCGCCCTCCCTGCTATGCTTGGGCGTTGGCGCCTCCGACAATCTCCGAGATTTCCTGCGTAATGGCCGCCTGACGGGCACGGTTGTACTGCAGGGTATACGATGAAATCAGCTTCGTGGCATTCTTCGTGGCACTGCCCATGGCGGTCATCTGCGCGCCGAACTCACTGGCCTTGCTCTCCAGCACAGCGCTGTAGATCAGTGTTTCCGCATATTTGGGAAGCAGCACCTGAAGCACGGCCTCCGGTGAAGGTTCGTATTCATAATCCGCAGATTCAGCGCTTTGGGAGATATGTTCCAGCGGAAGCAGACGCTTAACCGTCGGAATTTGCGTCAAAGCATTTTTGAATACGTTGTAGACCAGATAGAACTCATCAAAGGTTTGGTTGGCGTAAAAATCCACTGCCTTACCCGCCAGCTGGCGGATATCGGAAAAGTCAGGCGTGTTGGGAAGTCCGGTGACCTCGTCCAGAATCGGAATATTCCGTCTGCGGAAGAAGTCCCGTCCTTTGCGTCCCACCACCATCAGGGCATATTCATCGGGAGACTTGTGCTTCTCCTTCAGAACCTGCATCAGCATCCGGAGCAGGTTGGAGTTGAAGCCCCCCGCCAGCCCGCGGTCCGAGGTGATGATCAGATAGCCGGTCCGCTTCACAGGACGGGTTTCCAGCATGGGATGGTCCACATCCCTGGCCACGGCGGTAACATGGGACAGCACCTCCAGAATTTTCTCGGCATAGGGCCGGGAAGCCTCAGCAGACAGCTGGGCCTTCTTCAACCGGGAGGCAGCCACCATTTCCATAGCCTTGGTGATCTGACGTGTGCTCTTAACGCTGACAATCTGCCGCTTAATCTCGCGAATACTCTTAGCCATTAAAAGTCACCGCCCTATACGTTAGTGGCGAAGCCCTTGCGGAACTGTTCAATGGCCGCTTGCAGCGCCTTCTCATTATCAGCGGTCAGGTCCTTGGTATCCCGGATGGATGCCAGAATCTCCGGCTTGCTGCTGTCCAGGTACATGAGGAATTCCCGTTCGAAACGGATAACGTCGGTTAACGGAATTTCATCCAGATAACCCTTGGTAGCTGTGTAAATGCTGACCACTTGCTTCTCAACCGGAAGCGGCTGGTTGACGCCTTGCTTCAACAGCTCCATCAGACGGGCGCCGCGGTTCAAGCGGGCCTGGGTTACGCGATCCAGGTCTGAGCCGAACTGGGCAAACGCCGCCAAGTCGCGGTATTGGGCCAGGTCCAGACGCAGGGTACCGGCAACCTTCTTCATGGCCTTGATTTGTGCGGAGCCGCCTACCCGGGATACGGACAGACCGACGTTAACCGCAGGACGCTGGCCGGAGTAGAACAGGTCGGACTCCAGGAAGATCTGACCGTCGGTGATGGAGATTACGTTGGTCGGAATATAAGCGGAGATATCGCCCGCTTGGGTTTCAATAAAGGGAAGCGCCGTCAGGGAGCCGGCACCCAGCTCATCGGAGAGCTTGGCCGCACGCTCCAACAGGCGGGAGTGCAGATAGAATACGTCGCCGGGGAAAGCTTCGCGTCCCGGAGGGCGGCGGAGCAGCAGGGACAATTCCCGGTAAGCTGCGGCTTGTTTGGACAGGTCATCATAGATGATCAGCACATGCTCGCCCTTGTACATGAAATACTCGCCCATGGAGCAGCCTGCATACGGAGCCAGGAACAACAGGGGGGACGGCTCGGAAGCACTTGCAGTCACGATAATGGTGTAATCCATGGCATCGTGGCGGCGCAGGGTTTCCACAACCTGGGCTACGGTGGATTGCTTTTGGCCGATGGCCACATAGATACATTTCACGCCGTTGCCCTTTTGGTTGATGATGGTATCGATGGCAATAGCGGTTTTACCGGTTTGACGGTCGCCGATAACCAGCTCCCGTTGGCCACGGCCGATAGGAATCATCGAGTCGATGGCCTTGATGCCGGTTTGCATGGGCTCATGCACAGATTTCCGCTGCATAACACCCGGTGCGGCCGCTTCCAGCGGACGGGTTTGTGTGGAAGGAATGGGACCCAGACCGTCCAGCGGCTGGCCCAGCGGATTCACGACACGGCCCAGCAGGCCTTCGCCTACGGGAACCTCCATGATCCGGCCGGTCCGTCTGACCTGGTCGCCTTCACGGATATCCGTGTACGGGCCCAGGATGATGATACCGACGTTGTCGGCTTCCAGGTTAAAAGCATAACCCATGACGCCGTTGGCAAACTCCAGGAGTTCGCCTGCCATGGCATTACCCAAACCGTGGGCGCGGGCAATACCGTCGCCGATGTGGATGACGGTGCCAATTTCCGCCACTTCCATATCCGCTTTATAGTTTTGAATCTGATTTTTAATCAGGTTGCTGATTTCTTCTGGCTTGATACTCAACTGCCCTCACCCCTATCTACATTACTTGAGACGCCTGCAATGTCTTTTCCAGCCGCTTCAACTTGCCGGAGAGGCTTCCGTCATACAGCGTGTCGCCGATCCGTACCTTGATGCCGCCCAGCAGGCTCTGGTCCACAATATTCGTAACCTGAATGGTCTTTCCTGTCACAGCCCCAAAACGCGCCTGGATTGAGGCGGTCTCCTGCTCTGAAAGCGGCATGGGAGAATAGACAACCGCTTCGGTCCGTCCAAGGGCCTCCCCTGCAATTCGGACAAATTCATCGCAGACAGCAGGGATCAGAAGAGCCCGCTTGCGCTCCACCAAAAGACGGAGGAGATTCAATACGGCCTCCGATACCTTGCCCTCAAATATGCGGAGGAGCAAATCCGTCTTGACGTTAGCGTCGATGTTGGGATGGCTCAGAACAAGCTCCAGCTCCGGATGCGCCAGCACCTCCACCGCCTCTTTCAATTCAGCGATGGCCTGCTCGGTGATCCCCGATTCCGCTGCCACCTCGTATAACGCCTTGGCATACCGCTTGGCTGCTGTCAGATCTTTGGTCATCCTTTGTCCCCTACCTCTTTCAGGTATTGCTCAACCAAATCCTGCTGGCTTTTCTCATCCACTTGCTTCTCGATGATCTTGGAGGCGATCATGACGGACATAGCGCCCACCTGCCCCTTCAATGCCGCAACGGCCTTGTTCTTCTCGGCCTGGATATCGTTCAGCGCTTCCTGCTTGATCCGTACGGACTCATCCTTGGCCTGCTTCAGCAGCTCCTCGGATTGGCGAAGGCTGGATGCGCGGGCTTGCTCCACAATCTGGAACGCCTCTTTGCGGACATCCTGCATAGCCTGCTTCTGCTCCTGAAGGAACTGCTCCGCCTGCGTCCGGTTGTCTTCTGCCGCCTTCAGCTGGCTTTGCACCAGCTCACGGCGTTTTTCCATCACACTGAACAGAGGCCCGAAGGCGTACTTATTCAAGAAGAAATACAGAAGCAGAAAACCGGCTATGGTAAAAAGAGTAGATTCATAGTGAAATGCCATTTCGTTCACTCCCTCCTGCAAGGATTGCCTGCTTCAACAGGCTGTGTATGCAAAATGAAGGCGTGGAGTGGCTCCAGTGAGACCCTCCCCGCCTCAAGCTCCATATTAGAGGGCTTACGCTCCTGCGAAGTACATCAGGAAGGCAAGAACCGCTGCAATCAGGGGCACAACTTCGACGATACCAACACCGATAAACATGGTGGTTTGCAGAGCTCCGCGCAGCTCAGGCTGACGGGCCATGCTTTCTACTGTTCTGCTTACGATCATACCGTTACCGAAACCTGCGCCGATTGCGCCCAAACCTACTGCAATTGCTGCTGCCAAAAATTCCATGACTTAAATTCCTCCCAAATGTTTGTTTTGTCGGATCCGGCCCTCATCAGCCGCTCCATTCTAAACCTGATGGTGCTTAATGCTCCTCATGAACCGCAGCCTGCGATATGTAAACCATGGTTAGCATTGTGAACAAAAACGCCTGGATGGCGCCTACGAAAATACTGAAGCCCTGCCATACGGCCAGCATCGGCCAACTGGCCCACGTAGCCATCAAAATAACCCCGATCAGAATTTCGCCGGCGAAGATGTTGGCGAATAGCCGGATGGCCAGCGTCAACGGCCGGGCGATCTGCTCGATCAGGTTCAACGGCAGGAAAATCGGATACGGCTCCAGGTAATGCTTCAGGTAATGCTTGCGGTTCTTGGTGAAGCCCAGATAGTGAATCAGGAAAAAGACGATCAGAGCCAGCCCCAAGGTGACGGAGATATCCGCCGTAGGCGATTTCCAGAAGTTCAAAGCGAGATGCTTGCCGGTTTCATGGGCGTGAGCCAGCATATCGGCATCCACAATGGGGAATCCGAACCAGGACAGCGGTTTGTCAATCTCAAAAACCACCGCGAAGGGAAGGCCCAGCAGATTGCAGATAAAAATGAACATGATCAACGTCATTCCCAGTCCGACAAAAGGCTTCGCCCGCGAAAGCGGCATGGCGCTGGCCACAATATTGTGGACAAAATCCACCACCCACTCCAAGAAATTCTGCATGCGGGAGGGATTCTCCACCGAGAGGTTCCGGACAGCAAGCCGGGCAATAATGATGGTGATGAGAATCGCCACAATCATCGGCAAAATAACGGAGATATCAAGGTTCAATCCGCCGATACGGAGAATCGGTGACTCATGCATGATGTTTTCACCTCTTTTCACTTTGGAGTCTGTGCTGTCTTGCAGATCCCAGACCGAACAGAAAAGCACATGTCTGGACAAAGAAAAAACCAATAATGGTAGTGCTTATGTGAAAAGCGGGAAAGCGGAGGCAGATAATGATCGCAATGGAAAGCATGGCGACCCTGGAGATAAAACCCAAGCTCGCCCGTTTGCCGGTGTTGGCCAGGGCAATCCGGGTTACGGCATGCACGCGGGATTGGAGAATCCGGCCATTAATGAGGCTGATGCAAACTCCCAATACCAGGCCGGCGGCGTAGGTCTTCAACGGTGGGCTGAAAGCCCAGACAAACAGACAAATCGACATAAAAAACATGGAAGCACGGAAAATACGGCGCATCAGAATGTCTAATTCATTCATTCGTTTCCTCCAGAATTCGCATGATCATCAGCACAATACTTCCCAGGCCCGCGAACAGCCCGCCCAATACTCCAATAATTGACCATGGCGTCCAGCCGGTGTGCTTGGCAAGAGAGGTACCGATGAAATACCCGAGCACAATGCAAACCACAAGGTTCATGCCGATTGCACTGGCAATACCCGCATATTTCCAGGGATTACTACGGATAGGGGGTTTGCTCATGGAATCCCGTCCATTCCCGCTGCGATAGAAACCTCAACAGCTTCATAATGGCATTGCGTTCCAATGGATTTTGTTTGTCCAATTTGCCGCAGGCATCAATCGTTACTTATTGTAGCGTCGCCGGGCAAGGTTTGTCAATCAGCACAAATTGAGGCAATTTGATGAACGAGAGCGAAAAAATGCTGATAACTAAAGGATTTTTGATATACAACCAGACAGTGCAACTGTATGGTGTGATTTTAATCATTGACAGCGCTATCTGGGATTTCATGTAAATTATCTTTTATGGCTGGAAAGGCTCCGGTTTGGCTTCCGTCAGGCCGAAATAATGCTTGATCGCCTGCACAATCCGCTCGGAAACCTTGCCGTCTCCGTAAGGATTAGAGGCCTGGCTCATCCTGCGGTACAGCTCCTCGTCGGTCAAAAGCGCTCTTGCGCGGCTGTATACCGCCTCTTCATCCGTGCCCACCAGCTCCAATACGCCTGCGCCGATCCCTTCCGGACGTTCGGTGGTATCGCGCAGCACCAGTGCAGGAATGCCGAATGCGGGAGCTTCCTCCTGAATGCCGCCGGAATCGGTGAGAATCAGGTGGGTATGGGGGTAAAAGTTGTACAGATCCATCACATCCATAGGCGCGGTCAGCTTGATCCGGGGATGGTTCCCCAGAATCTCCTGGGCCGGCTTCTGCACATCGGGATTCAGATGGACGGGATACACAATCGCCACATCCTCGAACTCGTCGGCAATCCGCTTGACGGCGTTGAAGATCCTCCTGTGCGGCTCGCCGATGGCTTCCCGGCGGTGGGCGGTCATGAGAATCAGGCGTTTTCCTTGCGCCCAATCCAAGAGCGGATGGGAATAGTCCGGACGGACCAGATACTGCATGACGTCGGTGATGGTATTTCCGGTTATGTAAATCGAGTCTTCCGGTTTGTTCTCCTTGCGCAGATTGTCTGCGGACCATCCGGTAGGCGCAAAGTGCATATCGGCAATAACCCCGGTCAGTTGGCGGTTCATTTCCTCGGGGAAGGGGGACAGCTTGTTCCAGGTTCTGAGCCCGGCTTCCACATGGCCCACCTTGATTTGCTGCAGCAAGGCCGCGTAGGAGGCCAGGAAGGTGGTGGAGGTGTCGCCGTGCACCAGAATCAGATCCGGCTTGGCTTCCGCCAGAATCGGCTCCAGCTCTTGAATCACCCGGACCGACAGGCCGGAGAGGGTCTGGCGCTCCTTCATGATATCCAGATCGTAATCCGGCTTGATCTCAAATTGGTTCAGCACCATGTCCAGCATCTGCCGGTGCTGGGCCGTCACACAGACCACAGAATCTATTTCGGCATTATGCTTCGCGAGCTCCAGTACCAAAGGAACCATCTTGATCGCCTCAGGGCGGGTTCCGAAGATGGTCATGACCTTGATCCGCTTCATGGGTTAATCCCCTTCTTTCTCTTCATAGAGCAGGACGGAGCTTCCTCTCCTGATGGGAGGAACTCCGCCTGGCAAAATTTCTATTCTTATACGTGGAGATGTCTACTTGGTTCCAAACAGGCGGTCGCCTGCGTCGCCCAGGCCGGGAACGATATAGCCATGGTCGTTCAGGTAGCTGTCGATGGCGGCCACATAGATGTCCACATCAGGATGCGCCTCTTGTACGGCACGGATGCCTTCCGGAGAAGCGATCAGGTTCATCATTTTGATTTGGGTGCAGTTGCGCTTCTTCAGCACGTCGATGGCTGCGATGGCGGAGCCGCCGGTAGCCAGCATCGGGTCGATGACAATCAGCTCGCGCTCGGTCACATCGGTGGGAAGCTTCACATAATATTCAACCGGCTGCAGGGTTTCCGGATCGCGGTACAGGCCGATATGTCCTACCTTAGCGGCGGGAATCAGCTTCAGTACCCCATCCACCATGCCCAAGCCTGCCCGCAGAATCGGGATCAAGCCCAGCATCCGGCCGGAGATGATTTGGCACTCGGCTTCGGAAACCGGCGTCTTCACAGTCGTCTTTTCCAGCGGAATATCTCTTGTAATTTCATAGGCCATCAGCGTAGCCACTTCATCTACAAGCTCCCGGAAATCCTTCGTGTTGGTCGTCTCATCCCGGATGAAGGTCAGCTTATGCTGAATCAGCGGATGATCACAAATAAAAACTTTACCCATTCTTTTGTTCCTCCCACAAGAGCCTGAAAACCCCGGTTTGCCTTTTTTGCAACTTCTAACAGTTTTCGGCATAAATCTTATCTATTATACCACAGGTTTTCGCCAATACCATAGGGTGCAAAAGATGGCGCGGAAAGTCCTGCATACCCCCTCCCGCCCCTCTTTATCCCGGGGGTCAAACTTGGTTCACTGGTTGGGTGTCCAGAAGGCTTCGGTTCGCCCGTTTGGGCTCCCAGGGGCCTTAGGTTGACCTTACGGACTGAGTGGCCGTTATTTCGTGAATATCAGCCTCTTCGGCAGACTAACGGACACGAGAGGCGTTATCGGCTCCGAAAACCATACCAACTTGCTGTTTTCCACCAGATAGCGGATTGTCAGTCCGTAGGATTGAGAAAACTCCAATTTGGCGTACAACAGCGGATTCTGTGACCGTTGGAGACAGGCACGGCTTAACGTGGCCCAGAGGAACGGGCACGGCGACGGCGGCGCTGCAACCAAGGCAGCGGCAAAAAACCGGCCTCCCGTTGTGGCGGGGGCCGGCAGAATTTAAGGGGTCAGGCTCTTAGTAGGCAAGATCCTGGTACAGCGGAAAGCGCTGGTTCAGCTCACGGACCATGGCACGGGCCTTGTCGTGGGCGGCAGCGTCCTCCGGATTTTTCAGCGTCAGGGCGATAATCTTGGCAATCTCCTTCATCGCGCCCTCGTCCATGCCACGGGTGGTGACGGCCGGGGTTCCGAGGCGGATGCCGCTGGTGACAAACGGGCTGGTGGGGTCAAACGGAATGGCATTCTTGTTACAAGTAACCCCAACCTCGTCCAGCAGATGCTGGGCAACCTTGCCCGTCAGGTTGGCGCTGCGTACATCCACCAGCATCAGGTGGTTATCCGTACCGCCGGAGACGATGTTGAAGCCCTCTTCCATCAGGGACTCCGCCAGCACCTGGGCGTTTTTGATCACCAGCTGGGCATAGGTCTTGAAATCCGGCTGAAGCGCTTCGCCGAAGGAAACGGCCTTGGCGGCGATAATGTGCATCAGCGGGCCGCCTTGGGTGCCGGGGAATACAGCCTTGTCAATCTCCTTGGCCCAGGACTTGCGGGTCAGGATCATGCCGCCACGGGGACCGCGCAGTGTCTTGTGGGTGGTGGTGGTGACAAACTGGGCGTGAGGCACCGGGTTCGGGTGCAGACCGGCGGCCACCAGACCGGCGATGTGGGCCATGTCCACCATGAACAAGGCGCCTACGTCGTCAGCAATTTGGGCAAAGGCTTCGAAATCGATGGTCCGGGGATACGCGCTGGCGCCGGCCACAATCAGGCGGGGGCGGTGCTTAAAGGCCGCCTTGCGGACCTCATCATAATCGATACGGTGGGTGTTCTCATCTACACCGTAAGCCACGAAGTTATACAGGATACCGGAAGCATTGGCCGGATTGCCGTGGGTCAAGTGGCCGCCGTGTGCCAAGTTCATACCCAGCACGGTGTCGCCCGGCTTGATGGCCGCCAGATAAACCGCCAAGTTGGCTTGCGCGCCGGAGTGGGGCTGCACGTTCACGTGCTCGGCGCCGAACAGCTCCTTGGCCCGGTCACGTGCGATATTCTCCACCACGTCTACATGCTCGCAGCCGCCGTAATAGCGGGCACCGGGATAGCCCTCGGCGTACTTGTTGGTCAGCACGCTGCCCATGGCCTCCAGCACAGGAGTGCTGACGAAATTTTCAGAAGCGATTAGTTCGATCTTATCCCGCTGGCGGTTCAACTCCAAATTCATAGCTTCCAGCACTTTCGGGTCAGCCTTGCGCAAATTTTCCATGGTTACACTCTCCTTATTGGTTATCCCGGACACACCGGTTAATCGCAATTTCCGTCTTCCTGCCGCGCAGCCGCGCTGTACACCGCCCGTTCCCCGCCGATGAGCTTCGGCCGGGTGTAAGCCATCTGCAGATGCGCATGCCCCAGCATCCGCACGCTTGGACGCACCGGGACCGCAACCGGCCGCAGGTGCATGCCAATGAGGGTACCGCCGATGTCCAGCCCTGCGTGGGCCTGTACGGTCTCCACCACCACCGGTTCCTTGAAGGTCCGGTAGGCATAAGCCGCCATGGAGCCTCCCGCTTTGGGCACCGGCACTACCGATACCGGCTCCAGAAGGGGATAAAGCGCAAGTGCCTCCCGCTCCATCACCAGCGCCCGGTTCAGATGCTCGCAGCATTGGAACACCGGATAGAAGCCTGTCTGTTCCCTGGCGCGGCGCACCCCTTCGAAGATCTCCCGGGCTACGCGCTCTGTACCCTGAGTGCCGATCCGGTAACCCTGCACCTCGCTGGTGCTGGTGCCGATGACCACCAATTGGCCCCGGCGGAGCCCGCCTGCCTGCGCCAGCTCCAGCAGCACCGTCTCCACGGTGCCGGCCATACCCGCATAGAAATCATCGGACTCTGTCCCGGGTCCGCCGCCGTTCTCCAACGGCTTTAGCTCCTCCGTCATCCGGATGCACCTCCCCTTCAAGCAGGCTTATTTGCCTTCCAGCCGCATCGCCTTTTCAATCCGGCCGATGTGGCGCTCCCCTTGGGAAAAATCGGTATCCAGCCAGACCTTCACAATCTCTTGGGCAACCCCCGGACCGATGACGCGTTCGCCCATCGCCAGCACATTGGTGTCGTTATGCTCTCTGGTGGCCTTGGCCGAAAACAGATCATGCACAAGCGCGCAGCGGATGCCCTTCACCTTGTTGGCGGCAATGCTCATGCCGATGCCCGTGCCGCAGATGAGAATACCCCGGTCCGCAGCGCCGGAAGCCACCTGCTCACATACCTTCTCGGCATAATCGGGGTAATCCACGGAGTCGCCGCAGGTGCAGCCGAAATCCTCCACCTGGTGCCCCCATTGGCCTAGCAGCTCCTTCAATTCATCCTTCAGCCGGAATCCGGCGTGATCCGCTCCCATGGCGATTTTCATCGAATCGTCCTTCCTTTCATGTCAAATATCCTTATTATACCTCACCCTTCCGAAAAAGAAATCCATGCCGCCGTACAAAAAAAGAGCAAAGCAAAAAGCGCGTACACGCTCCATGCTTGCTCTTGCCCAGGCGACCGGCCGGTATCCGCAGTGCTCCATTGTGGTTGTTCCACTCGTCGCCAGTCACACTGCAGTTTAAAGTTATTCTTATCATAACGGATGAGACCGCTGCTGTAAAGGCACATCTGCCGGGGCAAGCCCCCTTTGGACCGCTGCTCAGGCTCCGGCCTTCAGCCGGCTGATGAGCCGGGCCAGGGCCTCTTCAATTTCATGGGCCGTTTCCTCATAGTCCCGTTTGGATCCGCCGAAGGGATCGGCAATGTCGAAGTCTGGGGCCGCCAAATGCAAACGCACCAGACGCTCCCGCTCCTCGGTGGTGATGGGCTGCCCCAGAGACTTCTTCAGCTCCAGCTCGGATTGAAGAGCCGCCCGCTCCTCCAGCACACCCAGACGGAAAGGGTCGTCCATGGTATATTCCTTCAGGGTATACACCTTCTCCACCGCCTCCGGATGGGAAGCAATCACCTGCTGCTTGTGGAACATGGTCATGGTGAGGATCAAATCTGCCCAACGGATCTCCTCCTTGCGCAGATAACGGGAGGTGCCCATTCCCTCCCCCGCCCCCTTCTTGTGCAGAATCTCCTCGGAATGGCGGGATACGGGCGCTCCGTCATGCGCCGTAACGCCGGCGGAACGGACCTCCAGAGACAAGCCCTCCCGTTTGGCCATCATCCGGCACAGCCCCTCGGCCATCGGGCTTCTGCAGGTGTTGCCCGTACAAACGAAAAGGATACGTGTGATAGCCACCGGAAAAACCCCCTAAAAGTTTTTACGCCAGGAAAAACTGGCTTCGTAAGGATATGCTAGAGTTTTTTTGTGCCAGCAAAAAAACTGGCTTCGTAAGCATGCGCTTTTCATTTTGGCGTGCTGTTTCCATTTATTTTACATGAGGAAGCGGATGCCGAACAAGAGCAGAATGAGTCCGCCCAGCGCTTCCCCGTATTCGCCTACCCAGGCGCCTACCCGCCGGCCCAGCAGAAGCCCCAGCACCGACATAAGCCCGCCGAAAAAACCGAAGATCAGCACCGTCAAGGCGATATCCGAGGAAAACATCCCCAGGGACAAGCCTACACTGAATGAATCGATGCTCACCATCAGGGCAAACAGCAGAATGCCCCAGAAGCTTTTTTGGTCCAGCACCACCGAGGAGCTGCCCCGCAGGGCGCTGTACAGCATATGGGCCCCGAGCACAACCAGCAGAGCACCTCCGGCGGTTGTGGCCACATTGCCCAGCAGGGAGCTCACGTAATTGCCCATGAACATGCCCATCAAGGGCATCAGAATATGAAAAAGTCCGATGACAAAGCTGACCTTGGCAATATTCACCAACCGGATGCCGCGAAGCCCCATCCCGATTCCCATCGAGAAGGCATCCATCCCCAGAGCTATTGCCATCATCACAATGGTAATCAGTTGTCCCATTTCAACAAAACCCCAATACAATGCCGATCCCTCCTGTCCGCATACTCCCTTCCTTACTGTATGCGGACAACCGTGGGATCATGTCCTATACCTCCAGCACCCGGCCTCCCGCCGCCTTCCGCAGACGGTTCATAATCGCCAGGCCGATCTCCTCCTCGGGGTACCCTTCGGCAAAAGCACAACCAATCCCCGCCTCATCCATCCGGCGCAGGGCGGCGAACAGTCCGGCGGCAGCGGCGGCCAGATCCCCGATGGAACCGCAGGGGATAACCAGATCTGCCGCCTCGCGGTACAACGACGCATGCTCCTCGGGAGCCAGCACGGCGGTTTTTTCCCCGTTCCCGCGGGCATTGTCCAACCCCCGGCGGATCGCCTCCGCCACTGCAGAGACATCGCTCCCTTGCACAATGGTCAGCCGGGCCCGCGGTGCATAGTGGGTGTACTTCATCCCCGGCGCCCGGGGGCGGAAGGTCTCCTCTCCAGCGGATTGGGCACCCTCCGCCCTCTCCGGGCGGCCTTCGCCCCTGACAACAGGGGCACCGGACACCTCCGCCAATTGCCGCAGGGTAATGCCTCCCGGCCGGAGCACATGGACCCGGCCTTCCGCATCCACCTGCACCACCGTGGATTCCAGCCCGACGCCTGTGGCTCCACCATCCAGCAGCGCGTCGATCCGCCCGTCCAGATCCTCCCGGACATGCTCCGCCAGCGTGGGACTGGGCCGGCCAGAGCGGTTGGCGCTGGGAGCCGCCACCGGGCAGCCGGAGGCCCGGATCAGGGAAAGGGCCACCGGATGGTCCGGCATCCGGATGCCCACCGTGTCCAGACCCGCCGTCACCAGCGGAGACAACACACCCGGACGGCAAGGCAGTACCAGGGTCAACGGTCCCGGCCAGAAGGCCTCAGCCAACCGCCGGGACACCGGATCTACCGCAAGAGCCAGCTCCTCCAGCATGCCCATCCCGGCAATGTGGACGATCAGGGGGTTGTCCGAGGGACGGCCTTTGGCGATGAAGATACCCTCCACCGCCTGTGATTGGCGGGCGTCCGCCCCCAACCCGTATACCGTTTCCGTGGGGAACGCCACCAGCTTGCCTTGACGGAGCAGCTCCGCCGCCTCTTGAACCGCACCCGACTCCAGAGAGCAATCCGGCGGGACTTGCCAATACTTGGTCATCACATTCGCTCATTTCTCATTATGGATTGATGCCATTATAGCGCCAACGGAGGCTGCTTGTCACGACCGCCCCCATCTGCAATCCGTATCTTCACGCCCATACTTTAGGCGAACAAGCTCTTCACCTTGTCCCACAGATAGAAGCGCACCTTCTTCTTCCCGGTGCCTTCCCCCGCGTCCACCGTGTCCTTTTCCGCAGAGGCCTGCTTGACGGTTTTGCCGGAGAGAGAGGATTTGACCTTGTCCACACTGGCGGTCTGTTTTTTCACTGCCTCCACCTTGGCCTTCTCTTCGGGAGAACGGCTGCTTGCAGGCACGGCCTCGCCCTTTTCCCCATCCACAAAGCACAGGGCAGGAAACAGCACACACCACCAATTTTGTCCGGCGCCTTGGCCGATCGTGACCCGGAGCGCCTCATAATCGCCGGCGGGATACACCTTGTTACCGTACATTTTGGCCGGAAAGGGAACCACTCCCAGCTCTACCTGATGCGAATATGTATATCCGTAACGGGCCAGCTCCTGCTCCACCACACGGGAGAGCTCAGGCAGCTTGGCGCGGATGAGAACGCGGGCCTCCTCCAGATTATCCGGGTCCAGCACCCAGCCGTGCATTTCTTCCACAATCGCATCGCGGACATGCCGCTTCAAAACCTGATCCTCCGGAGAATCGGAGTTGGCCAGAATACGCAGCCGGATGGATTCCTGGGGAATGACCGCATCCACCACCGCAGCCTGCGCCCGGTTATGCTCCCACGTGACCAACAGAAAGATAAGTGCCAATGCCAGATAAATGGATGATGTCCAGGAATACCGTTTAACCATGCCGCCTCATTCCTTTGCTATAAGCTTCTATGGCATCAGTATGTCCTCTGAAACTATCATTTATACACGGGCCTCAAAAAATACTAGAGTCTGCTTACATGTAAGCGCCAAACCATGTATGCAATTGTACCCTTTCGACCCATTTCCACCGGATAGCATACATAAAATGATCGCTATTCCTCCATTCCGGTTACCATAGAGGCTCATTTCTTCAAATAGCATATTTTTTGTGCATGCTATTTTGAGTTTTGGCCCACTACTTTCGAAATAGCATACTTTTGCGGTTCGCTATCATTCCCGATCATTGTCATCCCTCTCATCACTAGTCCAAAACCGAGAGCAAATGCCTTCCGCAGCCCTTGAAAAAAACAGGCCTTCTTCCATTATGATACATTCAGCCCATGTTCCTTCCTGCGTTACCCGTTATAATGAAATTGTCGAATGTTGTACATTTTTCGGGCTGAGGTGGCGCAATTGGAGGAGCTGACAGGGCAACGACTGAAGCATGACATCATAACCGGCACCGGCATGGTCCTGGTGCCCGCCGGCACCGTATTGAACCAGGAGCACCTCCGGCTGCTCCGGCTGCACCGGATTTCCGCAGAGGAGCTGCGGTTCTCCGAGGAGCGGCTGCAGCCTATGTTCCCCACGGCCGAAACCGTCAAACAAGCGGCGGATTATTCGAAGCATTTGTTCCAGCAGATCCGGTTGAAGAAGAAGATACCGCTCCTGGATATCAAGCATGAATTTATTCCCTTGGTGCGCCAGGCGGCGGAGGACCCGGACCTGTTCCGGCTCTTCGAGACGGTGCGGGCGAAGGATGAATATACCCACCAGCATAATGTGGGCGTCAGCGTCCTCTCTACCATGCTGGGCAAGTGGTGCAAGCTGGATGAGCAGGAGCTGAACCTCCTGTCCTTGGGCGCGACCCTCCATGATGTAGGCAAAATCCGCATCCCCGACGATATCCTCAACAAACCCGGCAAGCTTACTGCCAGTGAGTTTGAGGAGATGAAGCGCCATACGATATATGGCTACGAAATGCTGAAGGAAGTGGTAGGGCTGAACCCCCGGGTAGCGTTTATGGCCCTGCAGCACCATGAGCGGGACGATGGCAGCGGTTATCCCTTGAAGCTGAAGGGTCCCCAAATTGACAAGCTCAGCCGGATCGTGGCGGTGGCCGACGTTTTCCATGCCATGTCGTCCAACCGGCCTTATCATACACCCCTGCCGTTCCATGAGCTCATCAGCCAGATGCGCCTGGGCATCTTCGGGGAGCTGGACCCCCACATGGTCTCCCTGTTTCTCAAAAATCTCCTGGGCAGCATGATCGGCAAGCAGGTGCTCCTGTCCGACGGGCGGTACGGGGAGGTTGTTTATATCAATCCCCATGAGGAAACCTATCCCCTGGTGAAGGTGGACAACCTATTTGTAGACCTGAGCCGGGAACGGAATCTGCGGATCAGCAAAATCATCATATAATCGTGCAGCGGCGGAACCTGCCCCACATGCCAAAAAAGCCTCCTTACCGGCAAACCCCCAACGGGGCGCTTCCGGCAGGAAGGCTTTTTTTCTAAAATAGTATCGATCAGTCCATTAATCCCTTTCGGCCAGCACATGCCGTTCAATTCCGGCCAGGTCCTTAACCGTGCCCACACGGTCAAACACTCCCAGCTCCCGCAGCAAGGCAGCCACATCAGGGGCTTGGCCCATGCCTACCTCGAAGCCGACCAGTCGCGGCTTCACCGGCTGTGCAGCCAGCGCTTCTGCCAGCCTGCGGTAGAAGTCCAGTCCGTCGTCGCCTCCGTCCAGCGCCAGGTGGGGCTCGAAATCCCGCACCTCCCGCTGCAGGTCGGGCAGGTCGCTGCTTTTGATGTAGGGCGGGTTGGAGATCACAATATCGGGAGAAAGCCCGGCGGCATAAACAGGCGCCAGCAAATCCCCTTCCAGGAAGCGAACCCGTCCGGCCACGCCGTTCAGCTCGGCATTCCGTCGCGCCAGCTGCAGAGCCGTGTCGGAGATATCTACCGCGGCGAGCTCCCAGGACGGGCAGTGAACTGCCAGGGTCACCGGAATGACCCCGCTCCCTGTTCCGATGTCAACCGCCAAGGGCTGCCGCGCATCGCCCTCCGGCCACAGGCGTTTGCCGCGGTTCATAATCTCCTGGACCAGGATTTCCGTCTCCGGACGTGGAATCAGGACAGCCGGGGCAACCTGGAAGGTCAGTCCGTAGAAGCCCTCCGACCCGATAATGTACTGCACCGGCTCTCCGCCTGCACGGCGGGACAGCAGCCGCTGCCAATCCAGCTCCAGATCCTCAGGGAACGGGTCCTGCCAGTTCAGGTATAGCCTAGTTCTGGACCAGCCCAGTAGATACTCCAGCAGAAGCTGCCCGTTCTGCGCCGGCTCATCCACCCCATGCCGCTTCAAAAAAGAGGAAGCCTCCACGTAGGCTTCCCGGATTGTTTTTCCTGTTGCGTCCATTAAGCGGACTCCCCTTTATCCAGCTGATCCGTTTGGCTGGCGATGGTCAGGGCGGAGATAATCTCCTCCATATCACCGTTCAGCACGGAATCCAGCCGGTGCAGCGTCAGGCCGATCCGGTGGTCGGTTACCCGGCTTTGCGGATAGTTATAGGTTCTGATCCGCTCGCTCCGGTCGCCGGTGCCTACCTTGCTCTTGCGCTCTGCGCCCATTTTTTCCATTTCCTCTTGCATAAACTTGTCGTAAATCCGGGCACGCAGCACCTGCAGCGCCATCTCCTTATTGGAGTTCTGCGACTTGCCGTCCTGACACGTTGCCACAATCCCAGTCGGAACGTGGGTGACCCGCACCGCCGACTTGGTGGTGTTAACCGACTGTCCGCCCGCTCCGCTGGAGCAGAAGGTATCTACGCGGATATCGCTTTCCTTGATCTCCACTTCGATTTCCTCTGCTTCGGGCAGCACGGCTACCGTAGAGGTGGAGGTATGGATCCGTCCGCCCGATTCCGTAGCCGGAATCCGCTGCACCCGATGGGCGCCGCTTTCGAACTTCAGCTTGCTGTACGCGCCTTTGCCGGAAATCATGAAGATAACTTCCTTGAACCCGCCCAAATCATTCAGACTGGCTTCCAAAATATTGGTTTTCCAGCCTTGGGCATCCGCGAATTTGGTGTACATCCGGTAGAGGTCGGCAGCGAACAAGGCTGCTTCGTCACCGCCTGCGGCGCCGCGGATTTCCACAATGACGTTTTTGTCGTCGTTGGGGTCCTTGGGCAGCATCAGCACCTTGATGCGCTCCTCCAGCTCCTCCTTGCGGCCAGCCAGCTCCTCAATCTCCAGCTTGACCATTTCCTTCATTTCATCGTCCAGCTTCTCGTTCTGCAACGCCTTGGCGTCATCCAACTGGGCACAGACAGCCTTGTATTCATTAAACGCTTCATACGTCTCCTGCAAATCCGACTGTTCCTTGGAATACTCCCGGAGCCGCTTGGGATCAGCGGCTACATCCGGGTCGCATAACAGCTCGCTCAGCTTGTCATACCGGTCGGCAAGAGCCTGAAGTTTATCCAGCACGCGTTACACCTCCTGTAGGTCCATCATTTCCGTTTATTTTGATCCGGTCAGGCCATGTTGAAGACACGCCCTATACGTTAAACCGGAAGTGCATAACATCGCCATCTTGCACTACATATTCCTTGCCCTCGAGACGCAGAAGCCCTTTTTCCTTGGCTGCGTTCATGGAGCCGTTCACGGTCAAATCCTCATAGGACACTACTTCCGCCCGGATAAACCCGCGCTCGAAGTCGGAGTGGATCACGCCGGCAGCTTGGGGAGCCTTCATGCCCTTGCGGATGGTCCACGCCCGGACCTCCTGGACCCCTGCCGTAAAGTACGTATACAGGCCCAGAAGCTTATACGCGCCGCGGATCAGACGGTCCAATCCGGACTCCGACAGCCCCAGTTCCTCCAGGAACATGGCCTTGTCCTCACCCTCCAGCTCGGCGATTTCGGATTCCACCTTAGCGCTGATCGGCACCACCTCGGCACCCTCCTTGGCTCCGAATTCCCGCACCAGCTGCACATAAGGATTGCCGTCGGCATTGGCCGCTTCCCCTTCGCTGACATTGGCGGCGTACAGCACCGGCTTCATGGTGATCAGGTGGAAATCCCGCACCATCAACCTTTCCTCATCCGTCAACTCCACACTGCGGGCAGGCTGATCATTATAAAGAGCTTCCTTGATCCGCTCCAGCATTTCCACCTCAAGGGCTACCTTCTTGTCGCCGCCCTTCAGATTCTTGCGGGACCGCTCCAGACGCTTCTCCACCGTTTCCACATCCGCCAGGATCAGCTCCAGGTTGATGGTTTCGATATCGCTAAGCGGGTCCACCTTGCCGGACACGTGGGTGATGTTCTCATCCTGGAAGCAGCGCACCACGTGAACAATGGCATCCACCTCACGGATATGGGCCAGGAACTTGTTCCCCAGGCCCTCGCCTTTGCTGGCGCCTTTCACCAGACCGGCAATATCGACGAATTCAAAAGCGGTGGGCACGATCCGGTTGGGCGTCACAATCTCCGCCAGCTTCTGGAGACGCTCGTCCGGCACTTCCACTACGCCCACATTGGGATCAATGGTGCAGAACGGGTAATTGGCGGATTCCGCCCCGGCTTGGGTAATTGCATTGAACAACGTCGATTTGCCCACATTGGGCAGCCCGACAATACCTGCTTTTAACGCCATCTATAACAACTCCTAGACTATTGTTAGTTTGTATAAAAGGATACCACAGTTTAACCTTTATATTATACACTTCCGGGCATGAGAAATAAAATAAACCTTTTGCATTTATGGAGGAAATATACAGAAGTCCAGGAAAGCGGTTCCCTCAAACGTTCCTTTACAGCCGGCGGACCAGTCCCGCCAATATCCCGATACCCCGGGAAAGCTCCTCCAAAGGGGCATAGGAGTAGGAAAGCCGCAGACAGGATTTTTCCTCCGAACCATACACCATGCCGGGATTCAGCAGAATGCCCTCCCGCAGAGCAGCGTCGAACAATTGCTTCATGGGCAGGCTGCGGTTAAACTCCAACCAGATGTAGAAGCCGCCGCTGGGGATGCTCCACCGGGCCAGCCCGCCAAACTCCCGGTCCAGCGCCGCCGCTGCTGCAGCCCGCCGTTCCCGCAGCTGGCCGCGGATCTGCTCCAGATGGCGCTCATGCCAGCCGCCCTCCAGCCACTCCAGAGCCGCCCATTGGGATAAGGAGCTGGCTCCATAATCGATCTGCATCTTAATATCCGCCAGCCGGTCAATGGCCGTGCGCGGCCCCACCACCCAGCCGATCCGGAGCCCGGGGCTGACGGACTTGGAGAGACTGCCTACATATAGCACATCTCCATGGTTGTCCAGACTTTTGAGGGTGGGCGGAGGCGGCTCATCCAGCCAGAGCTCCCCATATACGTCATCCTCAATAACAGGAAGCCGCAGTTCCCTGCAGGTTTGGAGAAGCTCCTTCCGCCTGCTCCCGCTCATCACCCTGCCTGTGGGATTATGGAAGGTGGGATTGGTATAGAGCATAGCCGCCTGGAACTGCTTGCTGTATCGTTCCAATAATCCGGCACGCAGGCCCGCTTCGTCCATCGGGACTCCCTCCAGCCGGATCCCCGCAGATTGGAACACCTGCACGGATTGGAGATAAGACGGGCTCTCCGCCAAAACTGTGGAACCGGGCCGCATCAGCCCTGCGGCGATCAGATGCAGACCCTGGAGGGCGCCGGATACCACCAGTACAGAATCGGCGGTGACATGGATGCCCTTCCCTCGGAGGCCCTCCGCAATCCTTCGCCGCAGGGCAGGATTGCCCTTGGGCTCTTCATAGCCCAAGGCGACCGGACGTTTGGCGCCCTCCTGCAGGAGCCGGGCCATGTCCCGCCCGGGGAGCAGCTCCGGCGCCAGCTCCCCCGTCCCCAACCGGATGATGCCGGGGTCGGCCTCCATCCGGTTAATGGTTTGAATCACCGGCAAATTGGGCTGATGGCGTCCGCTCTCCGCCACCTGGCCCCAATCCGTGGGCGGGGCTGCCAGAAGGCTCCATGATTCGTTGACCACCCGGGTGCCCCCGCCCGTTTGTCCCTCAACAAGCCCCAGCGCCGCCAGATCGGCCATGGCCTGTGCCACCGTGCTTCGGTTCACCTGCCACAACCGGGCCAGAATCCGCTGGGAGGGCAGCCGTGCCCCCACCGTCCACTCCCCGCGCAGAATACCTTCCTTGAAATAGCGGACAATCTGCTCCTGCAAGGACAGCTCCCCATACCGGTCCGGCTTCCAGTCCATTGTTATCCCCCCTGTTATATCTATTATCTCCTAATTTGGCTGGTTCTCCAACCATCCATTTGGCCGGAGACAAAAAAACAACCCTGCTATACAATCTGTTTCATAGAAAATGTTCTACCAAACAGAAAGGATGTGCTCCGGTTGTCGGTTCAATTGGCTTCTTCAGCTGTTCACGGCTTTATTCTGGCTCTGGGCCTGATTCTGCCTCTGGGGGTGCAGAATGTGTTTATTTTTCAGCAGGGGGCTCTTCAGCAATCCTTCCGCAAGGCTCTGCCGGCGGTGCTTACCGCGGCTGTATGCGATACGCTTCTTATCGGATTGGCGGTTGCCGGCATGTCTTTGGCCGTACTCAATAACAGCTGGCTGGGGACACTATTGATGGCCGCAGGCTCCGTGTTCCTGCTGTACATGGGGGTCTCTCTGTGGCGCAGGCAGCCCGGCTCCGCTTCCGGCGAAGCGGTTGTTTATACCCGCCGCAGACAAATTGCATTCGCTGCCTCTGTCTCCCTGCTCAATCCTCATGCCATCTTGGATACCATCGGGGTCATCGGCGGAGCTTCCCTTCAATATGCGGGAGCCGACCGTCTGGCGTTCGCTTTCTCCTGCATCGTGGTGTCCTGGCTGTGGTTTGCAGCGCTGGCTGTGGCAGGCCGTCTGGCTGGGCGGTGGGATCCGTCCGGCAGGCTGACTCTGCTGTTGAATAAAGCCTCCTCGGTGATTGTTATCGGGATAGGCGTGGGTTTAATGTACACGGCGGTAACCCGCATGCTGTAGCTCCGATTTCCCCATTTAAGGCTAACATTTATTTAAAAGTCCGCTTATTGGCCTCTTTTTTGGAGGTGGAGAGGGCCGTAATTTGCTCCCGCAGAATAAACGCCCGCAGTGTGTTTATCTTCATATCCTCCATCTCCAGATATTGGGCGCCATAATAGATGCTGCCGATTCCTTTTTCCATCCGGACCACCTTGGCGGTGCAGGCAATGAGGCTGCCCAGCTCCAATTCGAGCTTCAGCTCCGTGTGCTCCTCCAGCCGGAAAGGATCTGGAAGCGTAAAGCCGATGCCGCTTAGGCTGATGTTTTTGATATCGATGGCCATCAACTGATCCGCTTCCTCGAAGGCACCGATAGCTCCCTTGCGCTTCCAGGCGGCCAGCTTCCCGCTTTTGCTGATTTCCACCCGGGGGAACATCCGCTTTTCATTAAACTTCCGCTGATTCTCCGGGGGATTGATCATCATGAGCGATCCCGTATCCTTGCCCACAATCGTAGAAGGGATCATATACATGCCTGCGGGCGTGTAGACGGTCAGCCTCACATTCTCCCCCAGGACAAAACGGTTGGAGTCGCTGATCTCAATCTCCAGCAAATCCCCCTCCACATGGGTCATAATCCCCGTGGAGACAAAGCCGCTTTTTTCCACAACGGTTCTGCAATGGACCAGGATCGTGGAGGATGGAACCTCCTTTACCTCCGTAAAACCCACTTGCTTTCTTTTTGCTTCAACCCGGCTCATTAGCGTCACCAGCCTTTCTATGAATTGTAGGGCGTCCCCTGCGGGGAGATGCGATATAAATGGCAAAAAGCCGCCTCCGTCGGAAGCAGCTCTATGGACACAGCTTGCTTACGCCCCGGTGATATTCGGTAACCAGGCGATCCTAGCATGCCACCGGAGTGAACATACCGTAGACCCTAGGCTTTGCGTCCTATCCTTTCGGAATAGTTTGCCTTTTGTCGTATTACGTTGGGCAATTGGGAATCCTTCTAGCACTTTGGACCCTTGTTTTCTTTTATGAAAATAGTATACGGGTTTTCAAGAATGTTTTCAATCCATCCCAAAGTCATTTTTTTGTGAATAAAAAAGGGGTGATTGTGATTTCATCTGGGGACGATTAGAATAAGATGTGGAAAAATGAGGCGGTTATTCACATCTATCCACAAAGTTATCCACAGGCTGTGCACAAGATCGAAAACATGTTCGGTTTCTTATCCATAACGGAGGTGGATTTTCATGGATCATGAATACTGGATGCGCCGGGCAATGGAAGAAGCGTACAAGGCGGAAAGCCTGGGGGAAGTGCCTATCGGGGCCATTATTGTGCGGCAGGGGGAAATCGTAGGAAGTGGGTACAATCTACGGGAAACTACCCTGGACCCCACCGCCCATGCGGAAATGATCGCCATCCGGGAGGCTAGCACCCGCTTGCAGTCCTGGCGGCTATTGGATTGCACGCTGTATGTAACCCTGGAGCCCTGTCCCATGTGCGCCGGAGCCATTGTCCAATCCCGCGTCCCCACGGTTGTATACGGGGCGCCCGATCCCAAGGCCGGCTGTGCCGGCACCCTGATGAACCTGCTGCAGGAGGACCGGTTTAACCACCGGGTGGAGCTGGTAGGCGAGGTGCTGCGTGAGGAATGCGGCGGTATGCTCACCGCTTTTTTCCGCAGGCTGCGCGGCAAGAACAAACCCGGATAAGCAAAAACCGCTCCTGTAAGGCTTATTGGCCCGGAGAGCGGTTTTTTGTGTGTAAACGAAATTGGGATTAAATGTCTTCCCGTTTTTCGAAATAACGGATGGAAAATCTGAGGGAGACTAAGAACATCAACACTGCCAGGCAAAATAAGCCGATGATCCATACGTATGGGCTGATTTGCTCCAAGGTCTCCCAGAGGCGCTGCAGCCAGGCGGGTGGTCCAGCGGAAAAATCGAACCGGGAACGGAAAGCCGACAGGATCGCGCCGGAACTCCCCCCTAAGAGAATAAGGCCGATAAAGAAGATGCGGTTATAAACCTGTGCCTTGGCAACACCCATTTTGTATACCATCGGGATTAAAACCGACACCAGCAAGCTGTAGCAGCAAGTAACCACGGCGGCGATCAGCAGGTTTACCATCCGATCTTCATGCGTGTCGAAGGATAAAGCCCCTCCCACTATTCCTATCAAGCTAAGCACAGCAGTGGAGAGAAGAGCGACTAGCACCACACTGGCATATTTAGCTTTTACTAATGTAGTCCGCTGTACAGGCAGACAAAGCAGCAACCGGGTGGCGTGATTCTTTTCATCCTCATGCATGGACCGGTTTATAAAGCTGTATACAATCACAAAAACCGGCATCATGACACTGATCATATTATGCTGATCCATGGCCGTCATGTAGAAGAAAAAGAGCAGCCCCATGGCCAAATAAACGTAAGCCGACCGCCTCTGAATGGCAAAATCCTTCAGAATCAATTGCTTCATGACTTTCTCCCTCCCAAAAATTCGAAACTCTTATCCGAGCTGCTCCAAAAACTCCTCTTCCTCACCTGCCATCCGCACCAGCATTTCATCCAGGGTTAGCTTCTCTACCTTATAGTCAGCTGCCGGGAAGCTTCTTTTCCACTCCCGTTCAAATTCACGGATATCGCGGGTCATGCCGCTGAAGCCGAATTCTCCATGTTTGATTCCCGTTAAGAGATGCTCCAGCCGCGGGTCCAAATAGCGATTGTCCGCCTTCACCAATTTCCATTGATCCAGCACCGTAAGCTTGTCACCGCTGGCAGCAATCTTTCCGTTATGGATAACCGTGATATAATCGGCGACCTTTTCAATATCCGAAGTAATATGGGAGGAGAAGAAAATGGAGGCCCGCTCGTCCTGGATGATCTCCCGGAACACGTCCAGCAGCTCGCTGCGGATTACCGGGTCCAGACCGGAGGTAGGTTCGTCGAGAATCAGCAGCTCCGGATGATGGGCCATGGCCAACGCGAGGGACAGCTTCACCTTCATCCCCCGGGACAGCTCCTTGATCTTCTTCTTAGGGTCCACCTGGAACCGTTTCAGCAGCTTGCGGAATAAAGCCTCATCCCACTTGCGGTAAAAGCCCCCGACAAACTTTCCTGTCCACTCCACTGTCATATCTTCATAAAAAGCAGGCTCCTCGCTTACATAGCCGATACGCTCCTTCATCTCTAAGGGCATCTTGCTTCCGGCTTGGCCGAACCATTCCATTTCTCCCGAATCAGCCCGGATGATATCCGTCATACATTTGATGGTGGTGCTTTTGCCCGCTCCGTTCCTTCCCACAAACCCCATAATATAACCGCGGGGAATATCCAACGATACCCGGTCCAGGGTGAAGGCGGGATACTGCTTGGTGACATCCTTCATTCTTAGAATCATCTCTTCCATCTGAACCATTCCTCCTTATTCCTAAACTCAACCTTGATTATCCGCAAGGCAGCTCAGATTAATCCATATCCATCAACAGCCGGAAAATCCGGAGAATTTCCTCTTCATCCATCCCCAATTCACGGCAGCCGGCAATTCCCTTCTCGAAGGACTGCTGGACCGTCTTCAGCTTCGTCTCCCGGACAAACTCCGCTCCCGCTTCTGCTACATAGGAGCCCACGCCCTGCTTGGTGGCAATATATCCTTCCGCCTCCAAATCCTCATAAGCCTTCTTCACCGTAATCACGCTGATCTCCAGTTCACGGGCCAATGCACGAATGGAAGGCAGCATCATCCCCGAGGGCAGCACACCCTCCAGAATCTGCTCCACCACCTGCTTCTTGATCTGCTCGTACAAGGGAGCCGGATCGCTATTGGATAAAACAATGTACAACGAAGCCACCTCGTATCCGTGCATACTGTGTATGTTATTATATGTACAGTATATGCGTGTTTATATACAGTGTCAATGCTTATTCCTGCCAAATCGCTATCCTCTGTCCTTCCGGAAAAAGTAGCCCGACCCTTTCCTATTGTTTACGCTTTATGTTATAATGGTCTTCGCGCGTTCCCGTAGCTCAGCAGGATAGAGCGACAGTTTCCTAAACTGCAGGTCGGAGGTTCGAATCCTCTCGGGGACGTTCCTTATTCCAATAATCGTGCGTAACGATACAGAAAAACCGGAGAAACCCAGACTCATCAGGGTTTTCCGGTTTTTTATTTTGAATGGAGTATGTACGGAGTCCTTTGCCTGTCAAGAGGCCACCCTGCCATCCACCGCCTGCTTAAATTGAGCTTCGTACAAAACACGGTACAAGCCGCTTCCGGCAAGCAGCTCCTCGTGTTTGCCGGATTCCGCCACTCTGCCTCCATCCAGCACATAAATGACATCGGCATGCTCGATGGTGGAAAGCCGATGGGCAATAACGACTGTTGTCCGGTGCTGCATAAGCTGTACCAGGGCATCCTGCACCTGCTGCTCGGATTCGGAATCCAGTGCGGAAGTTGCTTCATCCAATAGCAGAATCGGAGAATTCTTCAGGAACGCTCTGGCAATTGCGATCCGCTGCTTCTGTCCGCCGGACAGCCTGCTTCCCCTCTCACCGACTATGGTGTCATAACCCTGCGGCTGCTGCATAATGAAATCATGTGCGAAAGCAGCCTTCGCGGCCTCGATGATCTGATCCTGCGCCGCATCCACGCTGCCATACCGGATATTATCGCCAATGGTTCCATTAAAAACGTAAGCATCCTGCGGCACATAAGAGATGAGGCTGCGATGCTCCTCCAGGCTTCGCTGGCCAAGAGAACGGCCCGCTATGGAAATCATGCCCTCCGACGGCGGATAAAAGCCGAGCAGCAGCTTCATCGCCGTGCTTTTCCCGCTGCCGCTGGAGCCCACCAGCGCGACGGTTTGCCCTTTGGCAGCAGCCAGCGACAGCCTATCCAGCACCGGCCCCCGATCCCCGTAGCCAAACGACACTCCCCGCATCTCAATATACGGATCATCCGCAGAAGCATCCGTCATCGGATACAGCTTCGGCTCCTCAGTCTTATCAAGGAACTGGAAGATGCGCTCCGCACCGGCCAAGCTGTCCTGAGCCTCGGGTATGTTATAGCCGACCTGCAGGAAGGATTGATTGAGCCGCCGCTGAATATTCATGAGCGCGAACAGCGTACCGAAGGAGGTCCACCCACGCGATACCATATACGCCCCAACAAACATCAAGCCGAGATTATTCACCAATCCAAGCAGCGTATTCACGGAGGAAAGTGCCGCGCTTAGACGTTTCCGCTGTATGTTCAGCCGGCTATTCTCTGCATTGCTGCCGGCAAAGCCGCGGTGAATGGCAGGACCGATCTTGAACAGCTTAATCACATGAATGCCGGCAAGCAGATTAAGCAGATGCTCCGTCATTTCCCGCAGGGATTGTTGAATATCACCGCTTAAGCGCCGGATGGGCTTGGAGAACTTCGTATTTACATACAAGGATAAGCTGTTTATGGCAAGCAGCACCGAAGAAATACGCCAGTCCAAGATAAACATGGAAAAACAGCAAGCAGGCCAAACACAATAGGGCTTATCAGCCGCTGCAATCTGCCTGTATAGAGGGAGGCCATCAGCCCGGCGTCATTCAGGATTTTGGAGACGAGGCTTCCGCTGTGATGCTTCTCAAAATAACTCACCGGCAGCTTGCCCCTATGCTCAAATACCGCCTTCTGTACATCGGCCAAGCCTTGTTTGGCGCAGCGGTTATACATAAATTGAAAAATCGGAATCAGGATAAGCATTGCCGCAACAGCGGCGGCAAACATCATAAGTCCTTGCCCCAACAGCAGCATATCCTGCTGAACGGAAGCATCAATGATGTATTTGATCATGATCGATTCAGCCAGCGATGCAGCAGCATTAACCACCGCCAATCCGAATATCCCGGACAAAAAACTCCATATTCGCGGTTTCATAAAATACATGGCCCGAATTAACTCTCTTATAAACCCGATCATGCTACGCCTCCGGTTCTCCATGCCTGTGTCTCATTCGTATGCCCCATCTGCTTGGCATATAGCTTCAAGTAATGCCCTTCGCAGGCCAGCAGCTCCTCATGCGTGCCCTGCTCGACAATTCCCCCCTCATGCATGACGATGATTTCATCGGCATTCTTAATTGTGCTTAAGCGGTGGGCAACCATGATAACCGTCCGTCCTTCCATATACCGCTCCAGCGCATCCTGTACGAGGGCCTCTGATTGAACGTCAAGCGCCGATGTGGGCTCATCCAATAGCAGGATTGGAGCATTTTTCAAAATGCCTCTGGCGATGGTCAGCCGCTGCTTTTGGCCGCCGGACAGCAGAACCCCACGCTCCCCGATGGGAGTGCCGTAGCCTAGCGGCAGGTCCATAATGAATGCATGGGCATTGGCCATTTGCGCTGCCTCCACAATTTCCTCCATGGTGGCGCCAGGCTTGCCGTAAGCGATATTGTCCGCTACCGTCCCCGGGAATAAAAACGCATCCTGCGACACAAGGGACAGCTGCTCCCGCGCCTCCTCCAGGCACCAATGCTTAAGATCTTCACCATACAGGCTTACACAGCCTGACTGCGGCTCACGAAAGCCGCAGATTAATTGAAGCATGGTGCTCTTACCGCTGCCAGAGCCGCCCACAAACGCTACTTTCTTGCCCGCCTCCACGCGGAAGCTGACTCCCTGCAAAATTTGCCTATCCTCGTTGTAGCCGAAGAACACGTCATCAAAAGCAATAACGTCACTTCCAGTTTCAGTTGGCGTCTTCGTGCGAAAGCTGCTGTGTCCCTCCTCCTCCACCTGTACTGCCAGCAGTTCACCTATCCGCTGCGCCGAAACAGAAGCACCGTAAAAATCGCCGATTGCAGATTGCACCATTGTCAATGGATTCACCAAATAGTTCAGGAGGAAAATAAAAGCCAGCAGGCTTCCTGTGGTCAGCTCGCCTGCAAAGGTAAGAAAACCGCCGTACACGGAGCAGCTTACAAGCGGAATCCAGCGAACCACGGAAAAAAGCGGGATAAGATAGGAATAACGCTTCTGTCGGAGTACCGAGTACTTCAGGGCCATGTCGGAGCCTACGTCAAACCTTAGCTTCAGCTGCTCCTGCAGCCGGTATACTTTCTCGATATAGATGCCGCCGGTGGCATCCTGCGCAACCTCAGCCATCAGCTCCTTTCCTTCCTGCTCCCCCTTGTTATAGGAGCCGATAGGCTTACTTAAGTACGCAACAAGGTAGATGGTCAGCGGGATCGAAGCCACTGCAGTAACAGACAGCTTCCAATTCAGAGAGGTTAAGTAACCGAAGGTTGCCAGAAACACAATGGTCTGATACAAGCAGTTTGGCAGCACATCCTGCATAAAGGTCTGTACCGTATTAACATCGCTGGTCAGCCTTGTCACGATCCGGCCGGACTGGCCGTCCAGATCGGCTATCCGCATATGCTCCAAGCGGCTTGAAACGGCATCCCGGACATCCCGCGCAAGAGAAAAGCCGAAACGCCCCGAATAGAAGCTGGAATAATACTTGGCGAGCACTGCTGCTGCGACCAGGAGAAATACAGAAAGAATCGTTTGGCTGCCCCACAGCCAGGCTCCGTTCATGGTTGAATCCGTTAAATATTGTATGGCATAGCCGGCAAGCACATCGGTGCCTGCGCTTACGAGGGAAGCTGCAATGCTGATTGTCATCCACAGCTTATACCGCCCTGCATAAGGTGCAATGACGCGAAATGATCCCCACTGAATGGGTTTTTTAGTCCTCATAGTGTAACCTCGTTCTTTAGGAAAGTTGTTCAAATTATACCAAGCCGTTTTTTGCAAATCCATTTTATTTTTTACTATAATGGAACTTTATTCTTACCTTGTTCAAAACATTGAAGGTGCTGAATCAGCAGATTAAGGTTCAGCAAATTCCAATTGACATTGGCTGCTTTTTTGGTATAATAGTCTTTGTCGCTGTCCCGGGGTTGTCCCGGTGCAACATTGACGAGACGTGGCTCAGCTTGGTAGAGCGCTTGCTTCGGGAGCAAGAGGTCGCAGGTTCAAATCCTGTCGTCTCGATACTGGAAATGCTTAGAGCCGTAAGGGTTAACGCCCTTGCGGCTCTTTTGTTTTTTGCATTATTCAAACAAAAAAGGAGCTTCGAATGTGGAAGCTCCCTTTGCTTATTTATGAGGTTCCCGGCCCTCCACGTGCAAGGAGGAAACCATCGGGTCAATAGATATCCCGTTCCAACGGTTATGGAGAATACCTGCATCAGCGGGAGTCACGTGCCGGTACTGGCCCTGCATGCCTTCGATTACGAACCCACCATCGCCGGTTATGTTCACAACCCCATGCAGGCCCACGTCATAGAGAATGATATCCTTTAACCCCGGGTACCGGTCATGCACATCCTGGGGATAGGGGTACAGCTCCTTCATCCCGTGCCAGATATAGGACATGGCATTCAGCGTATAGTACCAGATGCCGCCCACTTCCATGGCATGATGGCCATGGTCATGCCCATTCATACAGAGCAACACCTTACCGTTTGCGGTTCCTCTCTCCAGAACAGCCCGGACCTCCTCCCGGTTGGCGACTCCTCTTCGGGCAAAGCTGTTCACCAGACTATGATGGGAGAAAACGATGGCGTCACCGGTCCAGCTTTGCAGCTCTTTTTCCAGCCAAACGAGCTGCTCTGGAGGAAGATAAGGATAAGGGTCGGTTGTCCGGCTGTAGTTCCTCATTCCGTAAGGCTCGGCGACATCCGCTCTCTCGATATAGCAGGCGTCCAGGACAAGAAATTTGATGCTTCCTTTCACGAAGGAATAATACGAGCGGGGGATTCCGTAGAAGCCCAAAACGTTCTCCTGGGAAGAGCGGTCTGAATCATGATTGCCTATGACGTGATAACAGGGGACACCGGTCCGTTCCAGTTTCTCCAGCAAAAACCGGTTTTCTTCCGTAGGATAACACAGATCCCCGAGCTCAATGATGAAGTCGGGAGCCACCCGGGTGACTGTAGCCAAGAACTCCTCCAGCCGCTTTTCCCCGTCAGGAATTTTGTCATAGTGCAAATCAGTGAATACCGCAAATCTAATCTTCTCCAGTACCCTCACCCGTTTCTATTCAGAGTCAATTCCGCATCAACAATCTCTTACTCCTTCCGCTTACCAACCTCGTCAAACTCCCGGATATACGCCACTAAGTCCTTGAAGTTAACCCAGGAGATACCCACCTTTTGATCCGCCGCGCCGTAAGACATGACCAGATCCTCCCCTATGATAACGCCTCCAGTGGTGAACAGACAAGGTGTCGGATAATCCGAGGGGAGCTCCCACTCCCGTTCGGCGTACATGAGGCGATCGGAGCAGCGGTGGATCACCACCGGGAAATCGTCATCCTGCTCCCTTATGATCATGAAGGACTGGGTGTACCCAAACTGCACATCCTTCTTGGCATGATAAGGAACCAGCCATTCCCGATTCCCCAAAGCTAACGGCGGCCAGCTTGCCCCCACCCGGTTCTCCTCCCAGTCAAAAAGCGGGGAAGCCAGAAGCTTATGGACCGCCCGGGGCGAAGCGAAATCCTCTATAGTCTCCGCAGCCGCCAAATAAATGGAGGGTTTGCCTGCCTCCGCTCCCCCTTCAAAGGGAAGGACATTCATGGGCCGATGCAGCATGACGTACTGCCATTTTCCCTTCACCTTCATTTTGTGGGGGAACAGGAAGACATCGCGGTTATCGCTGACATGCCCCTCTGTAAGCGGACCCACATACTGGAAGGCCTGTTCGTAATTCCTTTGCTTCAGCTCATCCAAATCCAGCTTGTAGAGAACACTGACCGTATCATTGGCCCGGGCCGCTTGAATAAACGGCTCCCCCCCATCCCCTTCGAATATCCAAGCCGGAACATATTCGAAACGCGTCTGCACCGGAGGCTGCTGGCTGCCAAGCCAGTATGGACCCGGGGGAAACGGGCGGCAGGCCACCGACACATACAGCTCCTCCCCGACATAAAAGATCCGCGGATCCTCTACACAGCCGTTGGCATAATTGCGCACCTTCCGGCCGTAAATGTCCGTGACATACAGCTCATGCTCGTCATAACCCAATGCCGGGGCGAGAGCGGGCCTGGAGAAGTCTGCGTCCCAGGTTTCCCCTGCATCCTTGCTTATGGCATAGCCCAAAAAAATCGGATAAGGATCGTGACATCCCTCCCTTCTTTTTTGCGCCCAAGGGCCGGTTGCCCGGAACAGCATATGAAGGTCATCCGAATCAGGGTCCTTAATAATAGCGGGGTTCAATACCATTTTTTCCGCCCACGCACACCCGGGGACAGGCTCAAGAGCCGGTTGGTTCAAATAGCGAAATTCTGGCTTCATAGCTCCTCCTGTGTTACATATTAAGTACAAACATATTTCAACTAAACGGGAGAGGGGGGACCGTGCCCGTGACGAAGTCAGGCCCACCCCAATGCAATGTTTTGTATGCCAATTATTTCACCCACACGAAGCCCCACTCCGTCCAGTACCAAAACGGACTGAACTCCTATCTGTTCCGGCTGCAGGCGGAAGGCACCTGCCGCGCCCTGGTGGCGGGCAAATACGAGACCATCGTGCCGGGGGACCTGCTCATCTATACCCCCGAAGAGCCCTATGAGCTTATCGTACAGCCGCGGAAGGCCCCGGAATCAGAGGACATCCAACCGGTTGCAGACTATTTCCTGATCGGCAACGGGAACTGGCTGGACGCCTGGTGGAAGGATAAAGGCCTGCCCGCCAAAACGAATATCGGCTTTGACGATACAGTCCTTACCTTGTGGAAGCATATCATCAGCGAGAAGAAAAAAGTGATGCACAATCAGGAGGAGATTATGGATTACCTCCTGCGGACATTTTGTCTGACCCTGGAGCAGGTCATCCGGCTTAAGCAGCGCACCAAAGGTGCGGATACCGCGTATCAGCTGAAGCAATATATCGAACGCCATGCCCACGAACCCCTCAGCCTGGAGCAAATCTCCGCCTCTGTGGGCCTAAGCGTCTCCCGCTGCTCCTACCTGTTCAAGGCTGCTTTTGGCCAATCGCTGTTTGCCTATTGTATCGATGTCCGGTTGAAGCTTGCGCAGCAGCAGGTGCTCTACAGCAATCAGGCCCTGGAGCAGATTGCCAACAAAACAGGCTTCCAGAGCTATCCCCACTTCTGCCGGGTGTTCCGCCAACGGTTCGGACATCCGCCGGGGGAGTACAGGCGCCTGTTCGGGTTCCGGTTCCAGGCGGATTGATACCCCCGCCTCCGGATCAGCTCTCTACATACAAAACCTGATGCTCCTCCGCAAGCACGGCCTGCAGCTCCTCATACCCCACATGCTGGACGATGCCATCCCCATCCAGCGCCAGTGCAGCCGCGGCGGCAGCCGATTGTCCCAGGATCATAAAGACTGGCTCCATTCGGATCGAGCCGTAGGCCGCATGCGTAGCGGAGACACAGACCGGTACGATCAGATTGGTGCATTCCGCTTCCTTCGGGACCACCGCCCGGTAGCTGATGGGATAAGGGGCCTTTAATTTGATATAAAAGCCGCCCTCTGTGCTGACATGTCCGTCCTCATTCACATAGTATTGGGTGTGATGCGAATCCATGGCAAAGGAGCCCATGCCGATGGAATCCGGCACCGGGTTTTCCAGCCGGACCACATGCTCCGTCACTATATAATCACTTACCATTCTGCGGGACTCTCTGACGTAGAGCTGGGGAGTCCAATGGCCAGTCTCGGTAAATTCATCCCGGGGCAATCCCCACGGCTTATACACCGCCCGGATGTCCTCCGGCACACGCGGGTGGTTCTGGATGGTCCAGACATATCCCTGCTGATAAACCAGGTGTTCCCTCCAGATTTGTTCCCGTGTCCAGTAATCCGCCTCGGCATAGCTGTGGTTCATCCCGTTGTAGTCCGTGGAGATGCCACTGTTATTATTGGAATCCGTCTTATCCGGGGTGACCAGGTTCAACTTAAAGAACTTAGTGCTTTGCCCCTGCTCAATAGCCCGGAACAAAATTTCGTAATCCGCTTCGTTATACCCTTCCGGCTTTTCGATCTCTATGCGGTTGTCCGGATTATTCGTCAGACACATGCGGAAGTTATAGGCCTGCAGCTTGGTGTCCCCATCGCCGATATCGCCGCCCCGGTCCGGATTCACACGCAGCAGCAAGCCACTTTCGGGCACCCCTTTGACCACATAGGGATCAATCCCGCCGGGCAGCTCATTGCCGGGATGAATGCCGTTTAAGGTCTCCCCGTATTGGGAATTGGACTCCCGGCCGACAAAATAGGCAACGCCGGATTTGCCCAGCAGATCCCCTTCATACGTGGCGTCGATAAACACCTTGCCCCGGTAGATCTTCCCGGATTCCATACGGATGGATTGGATGGTGGCTCCACGCTTCTCCACCCCGCCGTTAAGCTCAAGCCGCTCCCCATACACAACATCGATGCTGTGTTCCGCCACAAACCCCTCCAGCACCTCAAGCGCTACCTTGGGTTCGAACAGCCAGCGTGCCCCGCCCTCCCCATATTTCCGGGCGATCCGCCGGTAAAACTCCAGGGACAAACCCCCGATGGCTTCCTTCATGCCTACATCCGTATCTCCCAACCCTCCGGTGGTCAAACCGCCAATCCGGTTGCTGGGTTCGATTACAACTACAGTTTTGCCCATTTTTTTGGCTTGGACAGCCGCCATAATGCCTGCAGCCGTACCTCCGTAAATGACAATATCCGCTTGTTTATCCTGTCCCACGTTACCCCTCCTCCTTAATTCCCTTCCTTACAAATATGATTATAAATCTCCTGCAGAGGGGGCGTGAATGATGGATCTTCCTTTTTCAGTTGATGGATCTTACTGTTTTTGCATTGATGCCTATATCCTGCTAAGGTAGAGGAAATAGGAGGAAACCCATAAGGAGGTTTGACCATGAGAGTGAGAATTATTGGACGCTGGGGCGCTTATCCCGCTGCAGGGGAAGCCAGTGCCTCTTACCTGCTGGAGGCGGGGGATCAACGGCTTCTGCTGGACTGCGGCAGCGGAGCCTTAAGCGTGCTGCAGCGTTTTGTTCCCCTGAGCGAGCTGTCAGCGGTCGTCATCAGCCATCACCACCACGACCATGTGGCCGATTTGGGCTGTCTGCAGTATGCCTGTTTGGTGGAAACCGACCTGATGCAGCGGCGCCAGCCGCTGCGGATTCTGCTGCCGCGGGAGAAGGAGGGGGATTGGCCGTTGAAGGAAATGAAAGGGTCCTTTGCGGAGGGAATTTCCCATACCGCCAGCCTGACGGAGGAAAGCGGGCTAAGTCTCCGTTTTTTCCAGACGGACCATGACGGCTATTGCCTGGGGATGAGGATTGAAGCAGAGGGCAGGGTGCTGGTATATACAGCCGATACCCGCTATAACGAGACGCTGCTGCCATGGCTTCAGGACGCAGACCTGCTCATCGCCGAAAGCTCCTTTTATAACGGGCAGGAGGCGGCGCGCTATGGACATATGACAGCTGCGGAGGCAGGCAGGCTGGCAGCCAAGGCTGGAGCCAAACGCCTGGTGCTCACCCACCTCCCCCATTTTGGGGAGCTCAGCCAGCTCCGGGAAGAGGCCGCAGCCGAATTCAGCGGGGAGATTATTCTCCCTGAACCCGGGATGCAGCTCACCGTTTAAACAAAAATCCGCAAGAGCGCCAGGGCTCTGCGGATTTTTTTGTGAGGCTTGCGGGCGGCACTCTTTATTTCGCCACCGTTAAATGCTGATCGGCAGCCGGATTGCGCATCCGTTTGCCACGGGTGGTTACACCCAGCTTACCTACTATAAACTCCCCCGCCGGGTGGCGAGTCAGCAGGTAGGTGGAAACCATGGACAGCACTAGCGCCGATACGGACAGATACAGGATATAAACCGATAGATTCCAATGCACACGGATGCCCTGGGGCAATACCTTGAATGCCTTATGCAGAACCGCAATGAAGAAAACATGAAGCCAGTAAATGCCGAAGGAATAGGAACTCACCGTTTCCAGCCACCGGGGAACAATCCGTGCCTTAGAAGCCAGCGCGAAGATAAAGAAACAAAGCAGCACCGTATACACCAGCACATCCACACGTTTGGAGCCAAACGGGAACATGCCTGTTTGTGCCGACAGAAGCACTGCTGCCGCTCCCGCCGCGCTTCCAATAAAAAGGTACAGCCTGTACGGACTCAGCTTGCGCCGGTACCAATCCAGATTCTGCCCCACATGGCAGGCCAGCACATAATAGAAAATCCAGGCGAAGAAGGGCAGCCACCATACGCTGACGGGAAGCGGAACCTTTTTCCAAAGAAGGGCAACGATCAGTAAATACCCCGCATTGACCAATAACGAATAAGGCAGCAGTCTCCGGAAAGGAATGGTCTTCACCATTCTGTGAAAACCCATATGGAGCAGATAGAACTGGAAGATAATCAATATGAAATATCCGTGGAATTGCCCCAGCACGATATTCTGCCATATTTTCACCAGCAGGGTCCCGAAGGAGCCCTCAATGGCGCAGGCCAGCGCTGCATAAAAAACGCCCATTATGACATAAGGAACGAGAATGTACTTGGTTCTTTTCACCAAAAAACCCTCCGGTGTACCCTGAGGGTAAGCATGGGACAGGACCAAGGCGGAGATAAACACAAACATAGGTGTGCCAAACAACAAAAGCTCCGTCACTGTTTTCCATACGTTGAGGGTCAGTCCGCTTTCTGTATCCAGAAAGGGGTACCAGTTCAAGGATGAGGAGATGGAATGGCCCAGAACAATACTTAAACAAGCTATGGCCCGGAGGAAAAAAACTTCCCTGATCATAAAACCTTGCGCCTCCTCTAAACGGTTTTTCTAAAAATCTCTACTTTCCAATTGGCTTGATGCATATGGGGACCCCCTCTATTATTGTTACATTTTGTATCATGAATGGAATTATTTCTCTTTCATTTGATACATTATGTATCTGGATGTATAGTTTGTCAATACTTTTTCGTGTATTTAGTTCCTCCTACCCAGCCAATTGCCTCCTGCGTGGTTATAATGTAATGATGCGGTTGTACAAGCTTCAATCATTCACCGGAAGGAGTGATTTACCTATGTATACCATTCCAAACATTACCTTACATGACGGACTTACTCTCCCCGCAATCGGTTTTGGGACCTACAGCCTAAAGGGCGAGGCCGGAGTTACCGGCATGAAGAGCGCCATTGAGCTGGGGTATCGGCTGCTGGATTCCGCTTTCCGCTATGAGAACGAAGGAACAGTGGGAGAGGCGGTCCGGCAGTCCTCCGTGCCAAGGGACGAGCTTGTGATCTGCTCGAAGCTGCCCGGCAAACGCCACGCTTACCAAGAAGCGCTGGAGACCGTTCAGGAATCTCTGTACCGGGGCCGTCTGGACTACTATGACCTGTATTTGATCCATTGGCCCAATCCCCGGATCAATCTCTATGTGGAAGCCTGGCAGGCATTAATCGAGGCGAAAAAACGGGGTTATGTCCGCTCCATCGGCGTCTGCAATTTCCTGCCGGAGCATATCGAGCGGCTGGTGGCGGAAACCGGCGTGAAACCCAGCTTGAATCAAATTGAGCTGCATCCGCACTTCAATCAGGAGGAGCTGCGGAAGTGGCATACGGAGCAGCAAATTGTTACGGAGTCCTGGAGCCCCTTAGGGCGGAGCACCGGTATGCTGGAGCAGCCGGAAATCACCGGAATTGCCCGGCGTTATGGCAAAACTCCCTCCCAGGTGGTGCTGCGCTGGCATATCCAGCTGGGCGCCCTGCCGATTCCCCGGGCACGCTCTGCGGAGCATCAGCAGGAGAACCTGGAGGTGTTCGATTTTGAGCTGACGCCGGAGGAAATGGACTTGATCAACGGATTGACCAGGGCCGATGGACGGCTGCAGGACCAGGACCCGGCGGTGTATGAGGAGTTCTAAGCGAGTGCAGCAAAAAGCCCCATCCTCCTGCCGTATATTCTGCGGCAAACGGATGGGGCTATTGTTTGGTTCTGCTAGCAGGGGAGCCGGGGTGCCTGCGCCAGACTGGGCCGGGGAAGGAAGGAGGCAGCGAGCCGGATCTCCTTTGGAGCTTCCGCTGCCGGTTCCGGCACGAGGGAATCGGGAGCGATGAGCTCCGGTTCCTCAATCAGCCGGACCAGCAGCTCCATGGCCTGCTGGGCAGCCTTCTCCCGGGGATAATCCAGGGCGGCGATGGGCGGATGGGTTTCGCCGACCATCAGGATGTTCTCCGAGCTGATGATGGAAAGCTTCTCCGGCACAGCCCAGCCCCGCTCCCGGCAAGCGGAGCAAGCTCCGATGGCCGTTAAGTCATTGGCGGTGACCAGGGCAGTGAATGCCGGTTCAACCGGAAGCTCCAGAAGATGCTCCCGGGCGGACTCATAACGTCCCCCGTCTTGCAGCCATTCACACCGGAGCGCACTGTCCGGCGCTATTTCCTCCACCGCTGCTGCGAAAGCCCTCATACGGGGATGTAGCGGGGCCAACGAACCTCCATGCCCCATATACGCAATATGCCGGTGTCCCAGACGAACAAGCTCGGCCACCACCTGACGGTAAGCCATAGCCCAATCCACATCAATGAAATGGACATTGGCGCTGGGCTTTCCGGGAGCCATGACGGATACCACGGGAATGCCCTTCTTCCGGAAGGAAGCCAGTGTCTCTTCCTTCAAGCTTTGCCCCAGCAGGACGATTCCGTCCACCCGCCCGGCCAGCTGCGCCAATAGCTCCGGCTCACGGTCAGCGTCATAGCTCCGGTAGGCGGTCATATAGCCATGCTTGCGGGCCGCTTCCTCCAGATGCAGGAGAATCCCCGCCTCGAAAGGATTACCGATGAAATTGGTCAGCACCGCCAACTGTCCGCTCTTACGGGTCTTCAGGCTGCGGGCCGTCAGATTGGGCGTGTAGCCCAGCTCCTCCATGGCCGCCAGTACCTTGCGGCGGGTCTCCTCCTTGACGAAGCTTTTATTGTTCAGCACATACGACACAACAGCCACGGACACTCCTGCCAGCCGCGCCACATCATTGCGAGTTGCCATATCCTTCTCCTTGCTGTTCCATTGCTTGTTCCCCGGTCCCCGCCTAAGCACGGCACAGGACAGGGCTGCTTACCCTAAGTCTAGCGGTTTCCGGGGAAATTGCAATCCTCAGAGACTGCGACGAAATAAGCTTATGCTTACGAAGTGGCGTTTGCTTTCGCAAACGCTCAAGTACCGCTAATTTGCTGACAAAACTCCCAAAACCGTGGAGATTTTGTCAGCAAAAGCGGGTACTAATTTCCTCGCAGCTCCTTAC
>JAEWMH010000181.1 GCA_023393235.1 Bacillota bacterium
TAGCCTAATCCTCCGTCAGTGTACAGAAGGCATTAGGCTATTGTCGGTTGAATTGGTGCTTGGGCACCGCCAATAAAAGTGACGAGATTTTGCAATTTTCCCGACAAACAATGTGGCGGCGAACATTATACGAGAATTTCTGGTAAAACCTTTATTAAAGGAAAAAACAATATCTTGAAATAATCATGATGTATTTCTGGCTTCATCAAATGGTGGGAGATGAGGAGAACTACTGGCAAGATTATTTGAATAAATTTACAAACAGTAGATCGTTGACAATCTAAAACTAAATTATGATGGTATTGTTGATATATAAACTTAGGCGTTGTTCTTCGTATCTGTAATAAGCAAACAAAATCATTTCAAAGCCTAAATAACCGTATTAAAGCCTAAAAGTCATGCTAAGAGCCGCGTGAACCTCAGATAATCATTCCTGGGATCCCGTGGCTTTTTTCTATGCTTACTCAATCATGCATGTCAACTTTCTTCATTCCCTCGTCGTCATAAATTCACAAGGTGTTCCCACTTTCCCTTCTCCCTCATCCCTATCTCTCCGAACAATTAAAGTCGTGCTAAGAATCGGGTCATGCTTAGGATACAAGTAAGGTAATGAATAAAAATGACTGTTAATTTAGTCCGCCCATTGAATCCAGTTTGCTATGTGCAGGTTGTTACATTGAGCAGGAGGAATACTTGAGCAGACTAAAAATTATTAACGCGAGAATAAAAATATAATCTTGACATTACAAATGTAATTTGTTATTTTATACATAAGAATAAAAAAATAAGGTAAAGAAAAGGAGGATATACTTTTGAGTAATCATGAATTATTGCTTGAAGAAATCAGGGATGTCTTGAAGGAGTTGTTACGATCAAACCAAACGGTCATTCAATCAAACAATGAGATAAAGGAACTTCTCTTGGGACGTTCAGAGTATCATAGAAATCCATCAACTACGGATGTTGTTCTCAGTAATGCCGACCATGAACAGAATTTTATGAAAGAAAAATCGACATGCGTAAATGAAAATGCAGACTTGTTCAAGCGAATAATTAACGTTTATTTCAACGAAGAGATTCAGCGGATAAAGTCAAATAATGTGCGGAAATCTGCAAGGAGAGTTTCAGTCGAATTGGGTGGAACCATGTGTGACTTTTTGAATCAAAGGTTGCAAGGTACAGGATTAAACTTTGATCGTTTCCCAGACGGCTTGATTTTAGTCACAGCTGGAGGGGAATGGCGTGGAGCAATTAAAATCATCTCCGATATTGGATTTAACCGTGGTGAACAATGGTACGAGTATGCAGAAAATATCGTTAATCACTGCAAAACAAAGTATGACATTTCAAACGATCGAATATATTTCGTAATCGCTTCGCTTCAAAATGGATTGGATCAGGGTTTCGTAGAGAAAATTCTCAATAGGGAGATTCGATCAAATAGGGAGTTCATGACTAATCGAGATTGGGTTAATGAATACATTAAGAGGTTTGCAGAATTAACGATATCTTTAGCAGAACCACGTAATCAGATTTATGTTATGGCATCGGAATTACACCCCAATGTTGTCGCGGATGATCTCCACAAAATGAATGATGAACAAAGGAGGGGAGTTTTTAAGCAAGTTGATGAATATAATTGGATTTCAGATATTAACGGTTTGTTGAACGAACTTCGTAATCTGATTTAAGAGGTGCGGGTTCATCCCCAGAGTTGAAATACTGTATTAGCAATCGAGGTCATCACAAAGCTTGCTTGTGAGGCAAAGAGATAATTGTAGGGGTGCATCGTTATACTTATTAGAATGGGATATTTCACTATGGTACAATGAGAAACATATATCATAAAGAAAGAAGTGATTAATTTGGCAAAACAGTACACAGATGACGAAAAGGTTCTGCTTGATTGGGTAACTTCGAGAATTTCTCATCCCGATGAAATGAAAGAGATCACTCCAGCGTTATCAAGAATTTTAGGTCGAGGCGATGGAGCGATACGACATCAAATTGAAGATAGAAAGAAAAGTCAAGGAATATCAGGCTGGATAATGCCAGAATAGTTCTATAATGAACTATACTGAATCGCAAATAAATAAAGCTGTTATAACAAGCTATCAAGGTCACGACAAGCCGAGAAAAATTCAGGTATTCACTCCTGCATTTCCTCGGCTTTTTTTACATCCGATGTTTTCATTTGTGGAGACAAGAAGACTTTTCGGAAGAAATCTATAGCATCACCTCATTTTTCAGCTCAAGAAATTTATTGTAATATACTGAATTACGAAGGGATATAATAGAGTAAGGATCAGTTTATAATACATCGTTAGAAATGAGATGAATATTTAATGGGCGGAATGAATTCGGCTCATGTAAATATTGAGCAAATACAGGCAATTATTCACGAAATCGAAAACAGTGAATTTCACTGTAGAATCAAACAAGACTTGATGATAGATGATGTTGAATACCGAGTCCATCAATTAGCGTATGCAGATTATGAACCTGAAGTCTTAGCAAGGTCTTTTGTGGTTCCACAGCGCATTCAAAGTATTTATTTTTATTATGATTCAATCTGTAAAGTGGTGAATCGTAATTTTTATAGTATTACCAGAGATAATGTCATTCAAGAAATAGCACGGATAGCAGTGATGTTCCTTTTTGCCCACGAGCTAAAACATGTTCAACAATTTAAGCATGGTCTAACGATAGATCAATATCGGGAAGTAAGTTATCCGAATAGTCCTTATGAGTATGAAGCGAACCAGTTTGCAATAACATTGATATGCTCAGAGGGAGAATTTCAGTGTGAAATAATCAATATTTTATGTAATCCAAGATATCAAATGACTGGGAATGAACACATTCGGGTAATGAATATTTATGATGCACAATATAGGTACCCAATTTGAAATCTGTATAGAAATTAATGAAAACAGGCTACTACGGTAGCCTGTTTTTTTGTGAGATGGACAGCAAATGATAGGTATACTGCAACGAATAAAAAATCGATTTTTTCTTATTTACTTTAAAATCAATTGATGTACCAATACTGCATTTCCTTGGCTTATCCATTCCCAATTATTCTCCGCCGCTGGATCCCAACCACGTTTTTTTCTCTGTTGCCTCACTCCAATGATTGTTACTCCCTTGTCCCATACCGAATCCCTCGCCACGCCTGCATTTTTTCTGGAGCCTCTCAATAGCCTGTCCAGGCACTTTCTCAACCTCTTGTCCACTAATTAGTGTTGATTAGGGATGTAATAATTCTATAATCATTAACGTTTAAACATAAGTTACAGCCAGAAAACTTGCTAAACCAATAATGCAAATATTTGTGATATGATTCCTATGTGAATACCAAGGGGGTTATCTCATGGCAGTTAATACAACAGAACTGAGATTTTTAGAAGAGTTTAAAGATTACCTATCAAGATCATATGACAATCCGAGAGTAATCAGTGATTGTGTATCCAGATGTAGAAGGGTACAGAAATACGAAGGAGATCTCTGCGGACATTTTCAGAAGGATAAGGGTCGATTACTTTTAGATAGACTAACATATTCACTTGAAGATGTTCAGAAATCTATAGAGCCAGCTCATTCTATTCCGATAACGGGATCGAAGGGATATAAGTCCATCTATGATGGAACCCAATCATTGTGTCATGCAGTTCATAAGTATTTTGATTTTTTAAGTACACGGTAATTATTTGGAGGAATGATTTCAATGTTAAAAATTCTGGGTTGGATCTTCGTCCCATATGTGATGCTCCCGTTTCAGTGGAAGAAAATAAGTTTAGCAAAACGATACATAGCTATTGCTTGGATTGCAATTATTTTTGTTGCCGCTTTGATAAACGGTATTACTAATGAACCGTCGAAGTCTTTGGTCACGACTTCAAATCCAAACGAGCAAACCTTTGAAAACCCATCACCAAAGTCTGTTGATTCTATAAAAGTACCTTCAACTAAAACTGAAGAAGCAAAGAAGGAACCGACGGATGTTCCCACTCCAATTAATACTGCGGCATCGAAATTGGCAGAAACCAAGGTTGTTTCAGCTAATGGAGATAATTACGATGTTGTTCTTCACTTCCCAGCCGAGAAGTACCCAGAAACGGCTAAACACATTATCTCCGCACTTGAAAAAGGCGAAACAGCAATTTGCACGATTGAACGTAAGGGGGCAGATCAGAACCGTGAGGAGTCTTTAGCGGGTATAGCGACGAAAGATGATTCATCGCTCCCAAGGAGGATTTGGGGAAAAATATTATAGATGCCATGCTGAATGTCAATGAATCGATTGAAACTGGAATATGACCAGACGGAAGTCGTGAAGAGTCAGCGAATGAAGCAGATGTTACATTGGATCCATCTTCATTATGCGGACAAAATGCTGCTGGATGATATTGCTCGTGCCGGTCAATTGAGCCGTTCCGAATGCTGCCGGTATTTCAAACGGATGTTGAGAACAACACCGTTGAATTACGTAATGGATTACCGCATCCCAAAAAGCGTGCTTCTCCTGCAGGAGTCAGATTCTACGGTTACCGAGGTTGCTTACCAGGTGGGGTTTAATAGTACAAGCTATTTTATTGATAAATTCCGGAAATCGATGAACGTAACCCCCTTAGCCTATAAAAGAAATTGTGCTGCAAGCAAATTCATCAAACATTGAAACTCACCTATTTTTCTACCGTATAAGCAATATCTGAATTTCCCATTGGGCGTATCGGAGGTGAGCCGGGCTGGAGCAATTATTAGACTTGATTCCATTGGCGTTTTCCGTAGTTCTTATCTCTACCATGGTGCTGCTTCCCTTCACTTACTTCTCTATGCAAGAGGTACGCTGGGGTCATGAAATGGCGGCAGACGGCTCATCCTTGTTTGTGGCTGTCCGCTTGTCGCAGCCCAACCGTATTCAACGGTGGATTGTACGGATCGCCAAACGGAAAGAAGCGCCTGATGAAGAGGATCATGGTCCTTCCCAACTTTGATGTTTCATACATTGAATTGAGGGAGGATCACGGTGAAAAAGAAATTGATGCTTCACAAATGGGCGAAGCCCATGTTCGTCATGTTGATCGGGGTTATATCGGTTATGGTGCTCAACGGGTGTTCGGCAGCATCTTCAACCGCACCGATTGATGCCGGTTCGCCGGGGATATTTAACCACTATTTGATTTATCCGTTTTCGCTCCTGATTACATTCTTCGCGAATATGTTTCAAGGAAGCTACGGATTGTCGATCATCCTCATGACCTTCATCATCCGTCTTGCGATTTTGCCGCTTATGATGAATCAAACCAAGAAGCAAATGGCCATGAAAGAAAAGATGACCGTCCTCCAACCGGAGCTAACGGCTCTGAAGGAGAAGTACAAGAACGACACCAGTGCGGATGCCAAAAAGCAGGAGCAAACGGAGATGATGCAGCTTTACCAGAAGCATCAATTTAATCCCTTAAACATAGGGTGTTTGCCCATGCTTCTCCAATGGCCGGTCACCCTTGCCTTTTATTATGCCATCCGCCGCACTCCGGAGATTGCTGCTCATGATTTTCTGTGGTTTAGCCTGGGGCATACGGATATGATTCTGCCGCTTATTGCCGCAGCCGTATATTACATGCAGTTCCGTGTGTCTCAATCTCTGTCAACCCAGTACCAGCAGGAACAAAAGAACCAAATGGCCCTCATCGGGCTTATGTCCCCCATCATGATGGGGGTGTTCTCTTTTGGAATGCCTGCCGCGCTGCCGTTATATTGGGCGGTTGGCGGTATATTCATTACGGTGCAAACGGTTATCCTGAATAAGCTGTACACCAAGCCAAAGGCAGCGTGAAACGAAATAAAAACAGAACATCTGGGCCGAAATCCCGGAAAATAAAAACCCACCCCAAGGTTGACCGCCGAAGGTGGGTTTTTATTGCTCAGTTAGATAACTAGTCAGTCCAAAACGGCGGTCATATGCGCCTTGGTCACGGACCAGTGGGAGGCGGTCCAGTATTTGGCCTTGTCCTTCACGTAGATGATTTGCGGAGATTCGTGTTTCACACTCAGGTCCGCGGCGATTTGGTTGGACACGGGGCGGGATTCGATCACCTTAACCAGGGTAAAATCCACCTCTTGATTGGGTGAACCCTTCAGATAGTCCTCATATTCATGAAGTGCATTGGCGCTGACCGGACAGGTTGTGCTATGTTTGAGGATAACTTGTCCGCGTTCGGAGGATTTAGCCAGGATGTCTTCCCATTCCTCCAGGGTGGTAATTTCTCTCCAGTTCATTGCCGTGTTCTCCCTTCGGTTGGTCCATTTAATAAGTTGAATTTTAACATGATTCAATAATTAGTCAAATGTATGAAGAAAGATAGAGGTGGCTGCGGTATGAAAGAGGTTCATTCCTTATCTTCCCTGGATAGGGTGGAATCGTTTCTGCAAGAGCATCAACTGAGCTTCCTGTACGTATCCAGACCGGAATGCACGGTATGTCACGCCATTTTGCCCAAGCTAAGAGAGCTCTTAGGGTCTTATCTGAAGATCCAATTGGGGCATATCGATGCCAATCAGGTGGAAGCGGTGGCTGGACGTTTTTCGGTTTTTGCCGTCCCCACAATGCTAATGATGATCGAACAAAAGGAATATGCAAGATGGGACCGGTTCGTCCGGTTTGACCTTTTAAATGAACACATCAAGCGGGTTTATGAGGTCATGGCCCCCGAGGGGTAAGCACCGATTATCCCCGTTTGCCCTCAAAAAAGTTGCACGGACAGGCCCCGCTATTTTATATTCTTAATAAAAAATCCCCAGGTGTTTCCTTCGTTTGGTTATGATTCCATTCGAAGGGGGAGCCCCAAAGGAGAGGAACATGAACAAAAAAGTGGCTGTGATGGGGTTGTCTGTGATGTTGCTGTTCTCCGGCTGTTCCTTGGGCAAGCCGAAGCCGACTTATGAGGCAGAGAAGGCGCAGATGATCTCCGCGATTGAAAGCAAATATCCGTATCTGGAGATTGTATCGGCGGAGGTATGGGCCTCTGAACGGCGAATGAACGGGGTGAAAACCGGTCAGATGATCGGGACCTTCGTGGATAAGAATGACCCCAGCTTCGCTCTGCAGGCGGCAATGCAAGATGATGGCACAGTAAATATCGAATTCAGCGAAACGATGTACAAGGCCCGGATCGAACTCATTGATATTCTGAAGAAGCATAAACCCGGCAATGTGCTGAATGATTATCTGGAGTTCCAGCCTGAAGGGGTAGTAGGTCCTGTAACGATCATTACCTTCACCGATCTCGATCCTGTCATTGTGGGTGTGATGAGAAAATCCATCAACAGCCAAACGGAGCTGGAAGACGATTACTTGATGACCCAAGAAATGAACGAGGTCGTAAAGAAATACTACCCGGAGCTGGAGTTCGACGGTATCCGGGTCATTCATTGGGAGCAGGGGGAATTTGACTGGGCCAAATGGAAGGAGCGTAGCTTTAACGGAGCCGACTATTGGATGACGCAAACGATCAAAGGCAGGTTGGTAGAGGATCTGGACCATGACGGTGGCGGGTATTCGAAAAAGAATTGGAAATCCGGATTTTACTCCGATAAGAATGCGCTGCCCACCCGGGTGCTGGATTACACCGTCTATGGAATGGATGGATTCCAGCCCGGCAGCAAAGAAGAATTTATGGCTCAGGCCATGGAGCTTGGTAAGATGAAGGCCTCTGCCGCGAAGAAGTAGCGGTCGCTATAGTCAAATAAAAAAACGGTACAATCACAGGGATTGTACCGTTTTTCTATTGTTACAGGGTATCCAGCACTGATCTGATCTCCGGGTTGAGTTTCAGTGTATTCAGAATGATCTGGAGTGCCTCTGCCCGGGTGGAATTGGCCGTGGGATCAAAGATTCCGTTGGTCTTGCCGCTAACCATTCCGGCTTGTGCCGCTTGTTTGATGGCATCCGCTGCATAGGAGCTGTTCAGGTCGCTGAAGCTGCCCTTAGCGGCATCCTTCGTTACGGCGTCCATTTGGACAAGGCGGGAGAGAATCACCACCATCTCTTCGCGGGAAATGGTTCTGTCAGGCTGGAACGTACCGTCCCCGTAACCGCCGATGATGCCTGCTGCCGCATATTTCGCGATAGCGGCTTTTGCCCAATGGCTGTTGATATCCTGGAGCTGGACGTTCTCGGTCCCCTTGACGTCAAAAATCCGAGAGAGGATGGATACGAACTCTGCACGCGTAATCTTCTGCTCCGGCTTTGCTGTGCCATCTTCATAGCCGTTGATAACACCGAGCTTTACGAAGGTATCCACGGTTTGTTTGGCCCAGTGCCCGTTCACATCCGAAGGAAAGGGTACGGCCGCTCCGGCTTTTGCCTTTTCGGCCTGGGCTTTAATTGTCTCTATAATGCTTTGGTCCGAGACTACAGCCTTATTGAAAACAGCTGAAGGCTGCGGAGCAGGAACTGCAGGGGCAGCGGGTTTGCTTGGTGCCGCCGGTGCAGGAGGTGTTGCTGGCACAACAGGTGTATCCGGTCCCGTAGATTCGGATTCAGGCTCAGGCTCCTGCCGGGTGATCCGTAGGGTGTATACATTCTCCGTCGTTCCATCCTGTGCGGAGACAACAGCCTTTATTTCGTTTAATCCGGTTTTCAGTGTGATGGGTGCAGATGCTGTGCCGCTTCCGGTTACGATCTCATTCACCTTCAGGGTGGACGCGGGATCGTAGACCGCCGCTGTTACGGTTACGGAACCAACATCAGAGGAGACGCTGGTTTCGTATGTCCGGACTGCCGCGGAAAAAGCGGGCTGTAAGCTGCCTGTGCTTAAGGACAGGCTGGACAGATCGGCATTGCTGGATGGCTCACGAATGACAGTAATGGTATAGCTTCCTTTGCCGACTCCATCCTGCGCCGTAATGGCTATATCGATCACATTAGAGCCGACCTGAAGCGGAATTTCACCGCTGGCTATGCCGCTGGCAGCCGGTTGTCCGGCAATGGCAAGTGTAGCGTTTGCTTCATAGGTAGAAGCCGTGACCGTGAGGGCTGTAACTTCATTTTCAACCTGTTGGCTGTAATGCTGTATGGTCTTATCGAATGCAGGTGTGAGCGTCCCGGCGCTTGTGGACAAACCGGACAGGTCCGAATTGTTAGAGCCTGCGCGGACTACCGTTACTGTATATTTGTCCGTAGTAATTCCATCCTCTGCGGTTACGATAATGGAAATGTCATTGCGGCCTACAGACAGCTGGATCGGCGTACACTCTGCACCGCTTTGGGATACCAGTCCCTCTATGGTTAAAGAGGCTTTACCGTCATGGAGCACCGGCGTTACGGTGATATCAGTTACGTCATGCTCCACGTTGAGGCTGTACGACTTGGTTCCGGATGTAAAAGCCGGTGTTATCTCACCGCGGTTTGTAGCCAAGCCGGATAAGGCAGCATCATGGGAGGGCTGGCCAACAATGACCTTAGCCTTAACCTTGCGGACACCGGTATTCTGTTTGCCGGGCGGGATAACCAGTTCCCCTTCAAACAGATATTCGCCAGGGGCTTTGGGATTATAGGCAGGAGTTCCCGCATCCCAAGTAACACTGGCCGGAACTGTGGAGTCGTCCGTCCATGTCATCGGAATGGCAGCGGGAAGCGCGTCTTGCAAGGCTGTGTTATAAGGAACAGGGATATCCATCAATACAGTCGTCAATGGTGTGCCGTAAGTGATCACAGACACACGCGCATTGGCGATAACAGGGTTCAGCAGCGTATCATCATCCTGATAAGTAACATATAGGGTTCCGTTATTTGCTGCGATGTAAGGATAGTATACTTCGCCTCTGCTGATCGCGGCGTCACCCACCGGGGACCAGGTGTTTCCCTCATACTTTTTCACCATCAGCTTGTTGCCGTTAGCTCCGTCCATATAGGCCATATAGATGGTTTCATTATCGAAAACAAAGGTAAAGCTGTCCGATCCGGCAGCCGATATAGCTCCTTCGCCTACCGTCACCCAGCTTCCATCTTCATAACGGACCAGCTTCGTTCTGTTGTTGTCTGTATGGTCCTGGTACGCCACATAAGGGACCCCGTTGTGCAGGGCAAAATGGAAATCCCCTTGTACTGTAGGCAGCTTATCTCCCACCGTGGTCCAGATGGATGCCGAGCTGCTCAGATCATATTTGCTGACAACCAGCTCATAGCCGCCGTTGCTGGTCCGCTGTTTGTAGGCGGTATACAGATCTTGGCCGCTGCCCTCCGTAATGACCAGGGATTCGAATTCAAAGGTGCCTGTAGAGTACATCCGGGCTCCCACTGGAGACCACTGGCCGTCTTCATACTTCAATACGGTAGTCCGGAAGCTGTTATTTGCGATCTGTTCACCGAATGAAAGATAAGGGATTCCGTTAACGGTTGTGATGGCACCTTTACCGGAGGCACCATACACCGCAGGGGGAATGGATCCTATGGTTTGCCAGCCCTGTGCGGTCAGCTTGGCCACAATCGGTCTGAAGTTGACCTCTGCTTTTGTACTGCTGTAAGCGGCATAAACGGATTGATCGAGGGGATCTACGGTAATTCCGATCCATCTCATGGACTCATGGTTAACCGGTCCGCCTCCAACCACGGTCCACTGACTGCCGTCAAACTTTTTGACCATGATCTTATTATTGCCGCCCGTCGGGCCGTCCATATAAGCCAAATACAAAGTTCCGTTTACGGAAAGGAGCTGATTATAGTAGGAGTAATTGTCGGACAGGTATCCGTTGGTCATTGGCTTCCATACATTGCCGGCTGCATGGGCTTTGGGCTGCCCCCACATGCCCAAACCAAGGGCAGTCACTATCAAAATAGCAGCTAATGCAATCCGTGCCATCCGGTTTACCGTATGATTCTTGCTAGTAGTGGTCATGGATGAAGAACCTCCGTTCTGATTAAACGTCACGTTTCGTCAAAATGTCTCCTTTTTCCTAAGATTGTGACAAGGCTAATTATATCAGGGAAAAGCGCGGTGTTTTTGCAACTTATAGTTAAATATTTCTAAGATTTTACTAAGTTTTTTATGTGGAAATTTATAACAGGATAATTGTATCCCTGAAGAGTGGGCTTACCCCACTCCTTTCTTTTTGAGTAATGATTATAATGCAGATGTTAATGATTCCACAAAAGGAGGATGTAACCGCTTACGTTTTTGTGCAGGAAATTAACGATGTATAGGGAGGTCTTTATGCTTACAAGAAAAGTAATCAGTCTTTTGTTGGTGCTTGCCGTTGCGCTTACAGGATTTATCCCGCAGGCGGCTCGTGCTGCCGACACCATTTCATACACCGGCTCCGCTGATCCGGCTTCGCTGGCGCCGCAGACCACGGATGGGCCGGCGGTTATTCAGAACTACCCGATGCCTTCCATCTATTCTCCATCCGACATTTTCTCCTTGAAGGCGGATCAGGAGGCCGTGCCCGTCGTCAAGTATCTACCGGAATATGACTACGCGCAATTTTCGTTTGCCGGGACGGTTACCATTGAAGTGACGGCCAACCAGCCGATTACGACGTATTCCATCAGTCCGCTGGCCAAGAACATCCAAGGGACTGTGGACGGCAATAAGCTGACCTTTACGCTGTCCACCTCCACCTATGTGATCGTGGATATCAACGAAGCGCCGAATGAGAATCCGGACGAGAAGGATCCGGATAAGAAAAGAAAACGTCTGGTTATCGCAGCTGATCCGTTGGAGACGGATATTCCCGCCTCCTCTGGCCCGGGAATCTATAATGTGACCGCTGCACCCTATCATGCGGATAACACAGGGGCGACTATAACATCGGACGCGATTCAGCAGGCCATCGACGATGCCCATGCAGCCGGCGGCGGAACTGTATTTATTCCGGCGGGGGTTTATACCTCCAGCAATCTGACCCTCAAAAGCAACGTCACCTTCTACCTGGCCGGGGGAGCGGTCATTGTCGGAACAGGCAGAGGGGAGGATTACCGGAATGACTTCCGCAAGGATAGCATTTCGGATGGCACCTACTTTATCCGTACGGAAACCAACTCCGAAAATATTACCATGCGGGGACGGGGCACCATTGACGGTAAAGGGATCGAGATGCGTAAACGCAAGATGGTGAACCCGCCACGGAAGGAGGGGCTGCCGGAGGAGCGTCAGCACAAGAACGGACAGGGATTCATCAATAATCTTGTGGTGCCGATGGCAACCAGCCATTTCACTTTTGACGGGCTGACCCTGCGGGACGGCGGTTTCTGGGCCTTCCTGATCGTCCGTTCCGATGATGTGAAGATCACCAATTACAAGGGCTACCAGGACTTATACACCCTTGAGGACGATGCTATCGATATCAATGAGAGCCAGAATGTACTGGTGAAGCATGCCATTGCCATCTCCGATGACGATACCTTCTCCACTAAAACCTGGCCGCAGAAGGGCATGTCCAAGGATTGGCCGGGAGAAATTGAGCATTTGGAAAATGTGATTTTCGACGACTGTCTGGCCTGGACCCGCTGTGCGGCTTTTAAGCTGGGTATGGGCATCTGTACCCCGCAGATCGGTGTCACCATCCGGAATTCGTATGTGTATCAAGCCGCCCGGGCGCTGCTTGTGGATCATGCCTATAGGGACAATCCGCTTCCGGTAGAGGGCTGGGCCAGAGATATTACCTTCGAGAATATCGATATCGAACGGGTGGGGATTAGCCAGTTCGGGAATTATTGGGTACGGGTTTCCACCAGTACAGCTGGTGATGTCAGCAATATCCTGTTCAAGAATATTAATGTCCGTGATACCGGGGGTGAAACCTCTCCCATTCAAGGGAATCCCGAAAGAGGTGGCATGGTCAACGGGGTCACCTTTACGGATGTGGTTGTGAAGGGCAAGCTGGCCAAAAGCCTGGCTGATATGAAAGCATCTGTGCGGAATGACAATGTGAGCGGCCTCGTGATTGCCAATACAACTCCTGCCATTTTCAGCGATAATTTTGAAGACGGAGACACTGTGGGCTGGACAACGGTCGCAGGCACTTGGGCAGTGACGGCAGATGACGGTAACCAGGTTCTGTCCACCAGCAAAACCCAGACTGCTCTCATTACTGCCAACGCAGGTGCGGCTTGGACGGATTATACCTATGAAGCCAAAGTGAAAGTACCACTGATCAACAATGAGGAAAACGCTGGACTTGTGTTTAGAGTGAAGGATGACAAGAATTTTTATATGTACCGGATGAACGCAAAAACCAAGAAGATGGAGCTGTTCAAATCGGTAGAAGGTACCATGACCCCGGTGTCGGATACTCCATTCGCGCCAACCAAGCAGTGGTATACCGTGAAGGTCATTGTGAAGGGCAATACGGTCAAAGGTTATGTGGACGGGGAGTTAAAGACGGAATGGACGAATCCGACAACCGAATTAACTTCGGGAGGAATTGGCTTCCGGACCACCTCGGCCAAGGTTCTGTTTGACGATGCCACCGTGACGGCAACCAATGAAGCGCCAACGGATATTGTACTCTCCCATAATAGCGTAGCGGAGAACACCACTCCGTGAGGCATCGTCGGTACCCTCTCCACCATCGACCCGGATGCGAGTGAGCCCTTTGCGTATGCATTGGTTTCGGGGCAGGGAGATACGGACAACAGCAGCTTTTCCATCGCTGTGTTGGGGAATACCCTGATTGTTCGTGCCGAACCGGACTACGAAACCAAAAACAGCTACACCATCCGGGTGAGGAGCACGGATTCAGGCGGACTTTATGTGGAGAAAAGCTTCACCATTCATGTAACGGATGCAGATGAAACACCCGTTGTTACCAATCCTAATGCGGTCCTGTTCAGCGACGATTTCGAAGATGGCAATTCCACAGGCTGGACATCTAATGGCGGCACCTGGAATGTAGCTGCAGATGACACGAAGATTTTGGTCCAGAAGGCGAATACCACGGGCCTGATTACAGCCGGTGACACCTGGACGGATTATGTGTATGAAGCCAAGGTGAGGGTACCGATTAGCAATGCCAACGCAGGACTTGTCTTCCGGGTGTTGGACAACAAGAACTTCTATATGTACCGGCTCAATGTGGCCAACCAAAAGCTGGAGCTGTACAAATCTGTGGACGGAGTTATGACTAACGTATCCAGCAAAACGTTCACCACAGCTGCGAAGCAATGGTATACGCTGAAGGTGATCGTTCAAGGAAATACGGTTAAGGGTTTTGTGGATGGGGAACGGACCATGGAGTGGACCAATCCCGTAACGGAATTAACAGCCGGCAAAATCGGCTTCAGAACCACCTCTGTGGATGCGGCATTCGATCAGGTGGTAGTGACAGGGATCAACAAGGCTCCTGCTGACATTTCCCTGACCCAAACCAGCGTATCCGAGCAATCACCGGCAGGAAGCACTGTTGGGTCCTTCTCCACCACCGACCCGGATGAAGGAGACACCTTCACCTATTCACTGGTTGCAGGGGAAGGGGATGCCGGCAACGCAAGCTTCGCCATCTCCGGGAATACCCTGCAGACCGTAACCGCTCTGGTGTACGATAACCAAAGCAGCTACAGCATCCGGGTCAGAAGCACAGATGCAGGCGGGCTGTATACGGAGAAGCCGTTTACCATAACTGTTGTGAAATCCGGCGTCCACCTTGCTGACTCCGCCAACAACAATGTCTCGTTTGACCGCAGCAGAATAGCGGCGGGGGATACAGTAACCATAACAGCAGCAGGAGACAGACAGTCTGCTGACGGCTCTGTGGCAGGCGATGAGAAGTTCATCCCCGCCACCTGGTCCTCCACAGAGGTCGGCAAAAACGGCGGCTTCCAATGGGATGGGGAAAAGGGCGCGTACATCTCCAGCTATACCGCTTCGGAGGCGGGGGCACATGTGGTAACGGCCGTGTTCCAGAAGATGAACTGGAACGGTTCGTCCTGGGTTAACGGAGCCACGGATACCAAGACGGTGACTCTGGATGTATATGCGCCGGGCAATGCTGAAGGCAACAGCCTTCACATCACCCCAAGGAGCACAGTAGTTGGGCAGACTGTCATCATCACAGCAGAGGGATATAACCAGGGGCTGACGCCTTCCGTAGTCGGCGACGAGCGGTATATCCCCGCAGTCTGGAGCTCCACAGAGGCCGGCAAGTCGGGAGAATTTACGGTAACGGAGCAGGTATACCAAGCCGCTTACGTCCCGGCTCAAGCAGGCAGCTTCACCATCACCGCCACCTTCCAGAAGCAGGTATGGGACGGAGCAGTGTGGACCAATGACATAACCGATACGAGAAGTGCAAATTTGACTGTCATTGCCCCAGTGGAAGAGGAACCGTCTCCTTCAACGGGTGGTGGCACTCCTGGTTCAGTCACTCCGGCTGACAGTGTCGGGACGACCGTGACCACTCAGGAAAACGGGCAAACGATCACCACCGTTTCCGTTGACTCCAGCAAGCTGGAGCAGAAGCTGACCCAGGCCGGCCAAGGCGGCACCGTCACCATTCCGGTAGATACTGCAGCCGACAAGGTTGTTGTGGAGCTTACCGGAGACATGCTGAAGAGTATGGAAACCAAGGCAGCGTTCCTGGAGCTTCAAACAGAGAAGGCCACCTATACCCTTCCTGCCGCACAGCTCCAAATGGAGGGCATCATCCGTCAATTGGGAGCGCAGGCGGAGCTGAAGGACATCAAACTCCAAATCACCATTGCAGCACCTGCGGCGGATACGGTGAAGCAGGTACAGGACACGGCCCAACAACAGGGCTACCAGCTTGCCGCAGCACCGGTAGAGTTCAAGATTACCGCTGCAAGCGGCAATAAAACCGCCGATATTACTGCCTTTACCGGTTATGTGGAAAGAACCATTGTTTTACCGGACGGAACCGTTCCGGGCAAGGTAACTACAGGCATTGTGCTGAATGCCGACGGCTCCTTCTCCCATGTGCCTACGTCCATTGTGCTGACCGGCGGGAAATATTACGCCACCATCAACAGCTTGACCAACAGCACCTATGCGGTGATTTACAGCCCCAAAACCTTTGCTGATGTGACTGCTCATTGGGCAAAGGATACCGTTAACGATATGGCTTCCCGGCTCATTATGGAGGGCAGCAGCGAAGGCCGGTTCGAGCCGGACCAGGACATTACCCGTGCGGAATTTGCCGCGGTGATGGTCAAGGGGCTTGGGCTGATGCGGCCGGGCACCGGCAAGGATGTGTTCCAGGACGTAGCCAAGGGCAGCTGGTATTACGATGCAGTAGCCATTGCGTATGCCAACGGAATTATCGACGGATATGAGGATGGCACCTTCGGACCGATGAGTACCATTACCCGGGAGCAGGCCATGGTTATGACGGCCAGAGCCATGAAGCTCACCGGCCTAAAGGCAGAGCTTACCGCTAACGAGGCAGAGCAGCTGTTGGCCGGGTTTACAGACGCCGGCGAAGCAGCCGATTATGCCAAGCTGAGTATGGCAGCCTGTCTCAAAACCGGCATCATGACCGGCCGGGATAATGACACCGCAGCACCCAAAAGCAACATCACCCGCGCCGAGGTGGCCGTCATTGTCAAACGGCTGCTGCAAGCGTCGGGCTTGATTTAGCAGCAAGCCGCTGAATAACAACAAGGGATCTGTTTATGTGGCAGCATAAGCAGATCCCTTTTTTAGCCAAACCAATATCGAATCAGCAGGAGGATGACAAAATGGGCCGGGTAAAAGCTGCGCCACATCCACTTGGGAATCCGGATGGTATCCACCCACCGCACCAAAGCGGGCGCGTAGGCGATAAGCAGGGTAGTGCCTAGGCTTCCCATCTGGAGAATCCATGCCGGTCCATTTACGAAAACAGCAACGATGTTCAGAACAAAATGAAGGAGGACCATCACATGGCCGGAGGCATACCGGTAGATCAGCAGCAGCAGAATGCCGTAGAAGCCGTAATCGAACGGGAATACCTCCAAAATCACGGTAACCGCAGCAACCAAAAGGATTTTCAGGGGAAGGGATTTCAGCCGGTCCAAAGCAACCAGCACAAACAATCCAAGGATCAGCGTGCCGAGCACATTGATATGATTGGGACGGATGGCCAACATATAGGGCACCTGGGCCAACACACCGATCAGCAGCAAGCGGATAAAATAGCGGCGCACATCCCGGGTGCGTTGGTAGCCCAACACCAGAAGATAGGTATAGATCGGGAAGGCTAACCGCCCGATAAGCTGCCACAGGAGGTCCTGCGGCAGGAACATTCTCCCGAAATGATCGGACGTCATGGACAGCATCGCCAGAATTTGCATCCCATTCTCCTTCCAGGTGAGGCATGAATAAGCTTGGTTTAGATTTATTATAACGCATATGGAGGGGAGTGAGTGCTCAACTTTCCTCTTGCATGTGACGTAACGTTATCCCATACGCTTGCTTTACCGCAAAAGAAGGGGGGAAATATACGATGTCCGAATGCAAGAAGATTATGGTCATTTTTGGAACCCGTCCGGAAGCAACGAAGCTGGGGCCGGTGGTTCAGGAATTCAAGAAACACCCGGAATGGTTTGAAACCAAGGTGGTTGTGACAGGACAGCATAAGGAGCAGCTGTATCAGGCGCTTTCCCATTTTGACATACAGCTGGATGTGGATTTGGCCATTATGAAGGAGAACCAGACGCTAGCCGACATCACCTCGGCAGCCATCACGGGACTGGATACGGTGATTGCCGAAGACCGTCCGGATTTTATCCTGATTCACGGCGATACCCAAACGGCGGTATGCGGCGGGATGGCGGCTTTTTTTCATAAAATCCCTGTGGGACATGTAGAGGCGGGACTGCGTTCCCACAACAAATACTCGCCTTGGCCGGAGGAGATGAACAGAAGAATTGTAGACGTGGTGACGGATATTTCATTTGCGCCTACACCGGTTAGCAGAGACAATCTGTTGAAGGAAGGCTACAATGATAAGGACATCTATGTGACAGGACAAACGGCGGTGGATGCTGCAATCGCGACCCACTGCTCCGGCTACATATTTAACGAGGACATCCTGAACAGCCTGGTCAAGCAACCGGGCAGAATCATTACGGTGACCGTTCACCGGAAGGAAAACTATGGGGCTCCCATGCACCGGATGTTCCGCGCCATCCGGCGGATTGCCGATGAACATCCCGATGTGTCTGTTATTTATCCCGTTCATCTTAGTCCCGCTGTCCGGGAAGCGGCGTTCGGAATGTTATGGGGTCATGAGCGGATCCATCTGCTGGATCCCATGGAATATCCGGATATGATCAATCTGCTGGCCCATTCCTTCCTGGTGATGAGCGATTCCGGCGGTCTTCAGGAGGAAACACCTGTGTTCCATAAGCCCCTTGTTCTTATGCGGGATACCACGGAGCGGCCGGAAGCGGTTGCCGCCCATGCAGTTTATTTGGCCGGGACGGAGGAAGAGGTTATTCATGAGGTTACCAGCCGGCTTTTGACGGATTCGGATTTTTATCGCTCCATGTCCAGTACGGTGAATCCTTTTGGCGACGGACTGGCATCGAAGCGGATTGTGCAGATTATCGCCTGTCATTTCGGATTTGTGCCTGAGCTTCCGAATGAATTCCAGGGACATATGGCTTTAGCGGGCAAAAGAGAGTAGCGAACGGGGGGCAGACAGCGTGCAGCTGCAAGAGGATTGGATGACCGCGGGGCAATTTGCGGATAAGGCGGGCGTAACCAAACGCACGGTGCAGTTTTATGATAAGGTAGGTTTATTAAATCCCAGCTACCGGACCAGCTCGGGGCACCGGTACTACACCAAGCAGGATTTGGCCCGGCTGCAGCGGATTATGACGCTGAAGTATATCGGCATGTCCATTGATGAGATCCGAAGCATCGTCCAGCGTGACGGGCATGAGGAGGATTTGAAGGAATCCCTGCGAGTGCAGAGCACGATTATCGGCCAGAAAATGGAGCATCTCCGCCTGGTCCAAAAAACGGTGAAGGAAACCCTTTCGCTTCTGGAAAGCTTGGAGCATGCTGGAAATCCCGAGGCTCCGGCCGGACAAGACGAAAGCAGTCCAGGCTGGGAGCTGTTCGCGTCGATTATCCGGGTGGTGAATCAGGAGTATGAAAGTGCGTTTAACCTGCAGACAAGAATCCTCCTCCATGACGGCTTCAGTATAAATCCCCACACGTGGCATCATTGGCTGTTCGATCAATTGGCCATCCCGGAGCAGAGTATGATTCTTGAGCTGGGCTGTGGGGACGGGACCTTGTGGCAGCGGAATGTGGACCGGATACCAGACGGCTGGAATGTTACCTTGACGGATCTGTCCGAGGGAATGCTCCACGATGCCAAGGAAGGGCTGAGGACTTGCGTTCCTGCTGACAGATTCTGCTTCTCCCCGGCAGACGCCCGTTCCATCCCGTTTCCCGATGCAAGCTTCGATGCGGTCTTGGCCAATCATATGCTCTACCATGTCAGCGAACGTCACCAGGCCCTGATGGAAATCCGGCGTGTGCTGAAGCCCGGCGGGATGCTGTTGGCCTCCACCATGGGCAGCCGGCATATGATAGAGGTTAAGGATTTTTTGAGCCAGGTGAATCCGAACTATGATTTCGGACGCCAGGATTTCGCCTGCGAGTTTGGTTTGGAGAATGGGGCGGCTCAGCTGGTTGCGGCAGGCTTCACGGATATTCGGATCAAGCAATATGAGGATGCCCTGCGGGTAACGGATGCGCAGCCGCTGATCGATTACATCCGGACCACCCCCGGAGGCCGGGAGAATTTAACGGATATCCGGTTGTCCAAACTGGAGCTTCTGTTAAACGAATCCATTCGGAAGGAAGGCGCTATCCATATTACCAAGGAGGTCGGGTTATTCGCCGCCTGCCGCCAATAAGCAGCTGTCAGGGAACCGGACTTGTCCAGAGGGAGGAAGTTGTCCATGATAGGAAAATATGTCCTGATCACCGGTGCCAATTCGGGAATGGGACTGGCGGCCACAGTCGAAATGGCCCGTAGAGGAGCGACAGTCATCATGGCCTGCCGGAGCCGCCAACGGGGGGAGGAAGCGCTGGCGGAGGCCAAACGCAGGAGCGGCTCCGAGCAGATTCACCTGATGCTCTGCGACTTGGGTTCGTTTGCAAGCATCCGTGCTTTTGCAGAAGCGTTCAGAGCCGCTTACCCGGTGCTGGATGTGTTGATGAATAATGCCGGTGTGGTTACCATCAAACGCGAGCTTACCGCCGATGGTTATGAGCGGGACTTGGGCGTGAATCATCTGGGGCATTTCCTGCTCACCCGCTTGCTGCTGGATAACCTGAAAGCGGCGGAACAAGGCCGGATTGTAGTGGTGGCCTCCGGTGCCTATAAAATCGGCAAGCTCTATCTGGACGATCATACCCTGTCCCGCGGCTTCAACCCGGGCAAAGCATACGCCCGCTCCAAGCTGGCGAATATCCTTTTCACCCGTGAACTGGCAGCCCGTCTGCAGGGCACAAGTGTAACCGTGAACTGTCTGCATCCGGGTGCGGTGGGAACCAGCATCGGTGTGAACCGGGAAACGGGCTTTGGCCGCACCCTCCTAAAGCTGTTGTCCCATGTTTTCCTGACCCCCGAACAAGGCGCAGACACTGCTATTTATCTGGCCACGGCGCCGGAGCTGGGCAGCGTGAGCGGGCAATACTTTTACCGGCTTGAGATCCAGGAATTGGCGCCGCGGGCGAGGAATGAGGAGGAAGCCGCACGATTATGGGAGTGGAGTTTGGAGCAGACCGGGCGGAATTAAACCCTTTTATGATGCACAGCTGCAATAATATACTATATGGTTTTTCACTGAAGATGTAGGCTATGAGAAGAGCGTGTAAGGGGGATTCTCATGGATATTGCATCTTTTTTGATTTACTGTACAATTGCTACGTTTACACCGGGGCCAACGAATATCGTGATCTTGTCCATCGTGAATCAATCCGGAGCCAAAAAAGCGATGAGCTATTCATATGGTGCGACGGCCGGCTTCGGGCTGCTGCTTGCGGTTTCTGCCGTTTTGAATACGGTGCTGGTCACAATTCTGCCGAAAATACTCCTCACCCTGCAGGTTGTTGGCAGCATGTATATGCTCTATCTGGCATACCTGATGTTCCGGAAACATACATCAAACCCGACTGAGGTTCAGGCGGCTACCTTTATTTCAGGCTTTCTTATGCAGTTTTTAAATCCCAAGGTCGTCCTGTTTACCTTAACGGTGATTCCCGCCTTTATTTTGCCCTATTATCATGCTGTACCGGCGGTGACCCTAAGTATCTTGGCCATTACGGGTATAGGATTTATGGCTTTTACCACATGGGTGCTTTTCGGGACGATCTTCCGGGAGTTTCTGCAAAAGCATAATAAGGTTGTGAATATCGCCATGGCGGTATTATTGGTGTATGCTGCTATCATGGTCTGGAAGTAGCCCAGCCTGGGATCGAGGTGCAGAGATGGAGAAGTTTCTCTATAAACAAGCGGCAGGCATCACTGCGCTGTCTGCAACGATGACTGAATTCAAGTATAAAAAGCATACGCATCAGGAATATGCCATAGGCGTTACCCTGCGCGGTATCCAACACTATCACTTGGACGGCAGCCTGCAATTGTCACATCAATATGGTGTTATGCTGTTTAATCCTGAACAGGCACATGATGGAATGGCCCACGATAAGGAGGGGCTTGATTATGTGATGCTGTACATGGATCCTTCCTTGCTTTTGGAGGTGTTGGAGAAGAAGGAGATTGTGCGCTTTTCAACCCCGATTGTGTACGATTACCGGCTTGGGCAGCAGGTCCTGGGTCTTGCCCAGGCTATACTGGGAGGGAAGGATGAGGCGTTATGCACGGAGTTATTCTTCGCTCTGACGGACAGTCTTGTCCACACCGGTTCTTCTGCGGGAGCCAGGAAAGATGCCGTGGTCATAAAAAAAGCAAAAGACATGCTTCACGCCAATCTGGAGCATGTCCTTAAGCTGGATGAGATAAGCAGGGAGCTGCATCTGTCCAAATTCCAATTAATCCGGCTATTCAAAACTCATACGGGGATTTCACCCTACCAATACTTTCTTAACTGCAAAATTGAACGTGCCAAGCTGCTGATCGAGAAAAATCGGGATGTATATTCTGCCGTTGCTGCCTGCGGGTTTGTTGATCTGTCCCATTTTAACAGACATTTTAAGAGTGTATACGGAGTCACCGCTTTTGAATATATTTCACATCTGAATTCTTAACAGGAACTTAACCCAATATCTAGAAAACCAATGCTACAATAGGAAATGAAAAAACGATAGACGGGCTTCGGGTGGAGACGCTGAGAATACCTGCCGTTACGTTTTGAGAAGACATTCTTTGATGTCTTCCAAGGCGTGAGCGCAGGTTTTTTTGCGTTTTTTTGTGCGAAGCTAATAAACTGAACAAGGAGTGGATGGGATGAGGAAATGGGCAGTTTGCTTCACCATGTTCGTAATGCTGGTGGCACAGGTGATGGCTTCACCTCCTTCAGTGAAGGCAGAGAGCGGCTTTGCCTCCAGCAAAATACTAACCGTTGATGATTTGACGGTGTCCAACTTTGCCACGGGAAGGAAGGTGGTCACCCCCTTCGGGTACACCAGCGGCATTCAGGATGTGGAATATGTGCCGACAGTGGGGACCGCTCCGGTGGGAAGATTCTTCACGGTATTAAACGGCAAAACCATCAAAAGCTCCAAGGTGGTAAACGGCAAGCTGGAATATGAATCGGACTTTCTGTTCCGGGACGACCGGAGCGGAGCAATTCCCGGCTCCAACGGCGATGTGTATCCCAAAACGAGCTTCACCCATACGTCCGGCATTTCGTACAAGGAGATCGGCGGGGTTCCGTATGTCTTCATTCATGAGTCCTGGGGAGACAGCAATCCGAAATACAAGGATGAGGTTCTCTACAAGTGCAGAATTGATTATGCCGCCAAGCTGCTGCGCATTGAAGGGGCGATGGTTGTGGCAAGCTCCGCTTCAGGATGGCCGGTTGCCCAAGACGGTCAACCCTTCAATACCGTACAGGAAATTTCCGGGGGAGATATTGTCGGAGACTGGATGTATTCCATCGAATGGTCCTACAGCACAAGCGTGACCCCCACCACCCATCTCTTCAAAACCAATATTAACGACTGCACCAATCCGGGAACCCTCCGGCCCCAGCATGTCCAATATGCCACCACCTCGGTTAACGAGCTCCCCTTATGCTGAACCAGGGGATCAAAAATGTGAACGGCAGATGGTTTGTGACCCGAAATCCCAATGGCAGCGGGGTGTATGAGATCAAGATCAAGGAGGATGCAGCAGGCAATATTACCGGAGTGGATTATCTGGGCAAAATATCTGGTGAACGCAATCTGGAGGAAGAGGGCATCACCGCATACGAAGGGGATATGATCTATTACTATAATAACTTCCTGGAGAAATACCCTGCTTACCGGGTGGCACTTACGGCTAAGGTCCGGAAAGAACGGATTGAAGTGCCCTTAACCCGTTTCATCGGGGCGCAAAACGATTATGACGATCTGAGAGTATACCAGGGTAACGTGGAGGTGCCCAGGGTCATCGCCAATGGCAAGCTGGTATTCCTGGCGGACAATTCCGCGCAAGGGCCCACCAATCCTTACCCGACATATACCATCCGGTACGGCGATGCGGCGCTTCCGGCCCCGGCTTATCCAACGGCGGACATCAATGCCATCAATAGCGCGGCGGTCACAGGGAATGTCACTGCTAGCTTGACGGAATCCTTGGGATATACCGATGATTTCTCGAAAAACACGTTGAGCCAGTATACGGTATATGACCTGGGGGACACCTCCGGTCCCTCCAGCTGGTCCATTTCCGGCGGGAAGCTGAATCAGCTCTCCAATCTGTACGGTCCTGTGGACAAGGGAGTGTCGTATCCTTATGAGCGGGGCACCCAGCTGATCCTGGACCGGGTGTATGACGGGGATTGGGATTTATCCGTGAAAGTGAAGGCAACGGACGATGACGGCATCGGTCTTGTATTCGGGCAGCAGGATGGCGCCAACTTCTATTGTCTGGAATGGGACAAGCAGTATGCGGGGCTTGGCTTCTGGAAGTCGGTTAACCAGGCCAATAACGGCACAGTGGTGGCACAGACGAAAGGATACGGGTATTCCACCAACACCTGGTACACCCTCTCCGTCCAAAAACGCGGCAGTGCCTACTCCTTCTATGTTAATGGGGAGCTGAAGCTGCAGGCAGAGGATGCCACCTTCACCACCGGCCGTGTCGGCTTATTATCCAGAGGGAGTACGGGACTTTCCTTTGATGATTTCAGCATCAGCCTGCCGGGCACCTCTTACATAGAAACTTTGCAAGCGAAGCAGAAGTAGAGGCTGTCCCATATAAAGAAGGGGGGAGGGAGCTTGCGCACCTGCCCCTTTTTCATCTGACCAGAAGACCCAGAATCATCATAACCAGACCGAAGATGGCGGCGCCGCGTTTGATGCTGCGGTTGGAATTGGGGCGCATAAATAGCGTAATGAGGAAACCCAGGGGCAGGACAAGGCCGTTTAAATGGAAGGTAAAGCTTCCGAGAAAGTAATATCCCAACAGCTTGAGGATCAGGAAATCCTCATCCCGTTCCCGGCTTTTGTGGAGCAGAAGAACTCCGGCGATCAGGATAAACAACCAGAATAAAAAGTACATGTTACACCTCCTGTACCCAGAAACTAGGTCTTTTCTATAGTTTACGGAAACTAGCTTGGCCAGGTTTCTTTTTTGGGGGAAGAGACCATAAACCGCTTGAGCTTGACACTCCCAATTATCGAGGTTATTATGGATACATAAAGTCTGTAATTAAAGGTGGTGAATGATCAATGAAGTTCTCCAAAGCAACGGACTATGCGCTGCATATTATGCTGTTTATGGGCAGCGCAGCCAGGGATGGCAAGCATATCGGAGTCCAGCAGCTGGCCGAGCACCAGGGGGTTTCACCCACGTACCTGTCCAAAATCCTGACCAAGCTGGTCAAGGCGGGCATGGTCGAATCCGCCTCCGGCGCCAACGGCGGGTACCGGCTGAAGCGCAATTGGGAGAATATTTCGTTCCTGGATATTATCCATGCTATCGAAGGTACGGCCTCCTTGTTCGATTGCGGCCTCAATCATGGCCCGGAATGCCTTGTGCAAAGGGTTATGGTAGCCGCGGAGGAGGAAATGGAGGCTTATCTGCGCAGCCAAAAGATATCCGAACTGATCAAAACCGCTTCTTTTTCACTTCATGGATGAAGAAGCGTTATTTTTTGGACTAATCATAGATATTATGTATCCATGAAATCTCTATAAAAAGGAGTAACCATACCGGAGATGAATAAAGCGGATGAGCTTGGAGCCTGGCCGATCAACAAGTTAATTCTGCATTACGCTGTCCCCAGCATCATCAGCTTGGTCATTTCGTCCATGTATACCATTGTGAACCGGATTTTTATCGGCCATATTCCAGGGGTTGGGGCGATTGCCCTGACAGCTATCGGCTTGACAGCACCGGTCACGACCTTCTTGTTCTCCATTGCCGCATGGATCGCGGTGGGCGCCAGCTCCAGCATATCCATCCGTTTAGGCCAGGGGAAAAAAGCGGAGGCGGAGGCTTTGGCCGGGCATGCTCTTCTATTATCCGTTCTGGTGGGACTTGTGCTGAGCCTGATGTACACGCTGTTCCAGGACCCGCTTTTCCAGTGGCTTGGCATCCGTGGTGAAGGCTTGTCTTATGCCAAGGACTATATGGACATTCTCATGTGGGGGGCTGTTTTTCAGCTGCAAAGCTTTATTTTTCCCAATCTGATCCGTGCCAGTGGAAATCCCCGTTTCTCTGCGGTGATTACGGCAGCGGGGTGTCTGTTGAATATTGGACTCGATGTGCTGTTCATTAACCTGCTCCAGTTCGGGATCAAAGGTGCGGCCATGGCAACGGTGTTGTCCCAGCTGGTGATGGCAGGAGCAGGAGCTTTCTATTTTGCCCAAGGGAAATCGGTGCTTCTGTTAGCCCGCCGTCACTTTGCCTTAACGCCTCCGGTTTTGAAGCCGATGATCCTGATCGGGATGGTGCCGTTTATGAATCAAATGTCCATCAGTATTTCGCAGGCGGTGAGCAATTATTCATTAGCCCGTTATGGAGGTGAGGCCTACATCGCATCAATGGCCGCTATTACTTCAGTGATCTACATGGCCATGATGATTGTGAACGGATTTTCCCAGGCAACCCAGACCATTGCCGGCTTCAATTATTCCAGAGGCAATCAAACCAGAGCGTTTCAAACCCTGGCGCTGTCCGTGGTGTACAGCAGTGCCGCCATGCTGATAGGTTTTGGATTTCTGCAAGGGTTCCCCGGGTTTTGGGCCCAACTGTTCAGCCCCGACCCGCAATTGATTGAAGTGGCGGCGGAGGGCTTGCGGCTTTACTCCTTTGTTGTGCCTTTGGCGCCTCTCTTCTTGATCGGAAGCGGATTTCTAATGGTGACGGGTAAGCCCAAAACAGCCCTTGTGCTGGTGATTTCCAAGCAGTGCCTGATCTTAATGCCGCTCACGGTTTTGCTGCCGCCCCTGATGGGCACCAAAGGGCTGTGGCTGGCCCAGCCATTGACCGACCTGGTGATCGGTGCAGCGGTGGCCGTTATACTGCTGAAGCTGTATAAGCCGGTGCGGGAGACAGTGTCCCGGAAGGAATCTGTACCATTATAAATAAGGAGTTGGGATACATGAAGGAGCTTATGGATACATCCGTGTGGGAAAAAGCATGGAAAGAGGACCCGTTCACTGCGGTGAACAGAATGAGGAAGGCGGGAATCGACCCTGTGCATGCCTTTGACAAAAAGGCGGAGTCCTTTAACAAAGAGGTATTCAGCGAGGAGGGCAGGCGCAGGGCCAAGCGGATCATGTCCTGGCTGGAGGATCAGGGGGTGGTGCTGAACGGGGCCGCCATACTGGACATCGGTGCTGCCTCCGGCGGTTTTACGGTGCCGTTTGCCCGGGAGGGGGCCCAAGTGACAGCGCTGGAGCCATCCCTGCCGCTGGTCCAGTTGTTGGAGGAAAATGTGGCGGAGCTTACAGCCGCCGGTAAGGTCGGCATTACTGCCGAACCCTTCGAAGACATCGACCTTGCCGCTAAGGGCTGGGAGAAGGCGTTTGACCTTGTGTTTGTGTCCATGTGCCCGGTGCTGACCGATTGGGAGGCCGTGGAGCGGGTGCTTAGCTGCGCCAGACAATTTTGTTATATGAGCACGATGGTGGGTTCCCCCGAGCACAGTCTGCTGGATGAGCTGTGGCCCCTGGTTACCGACCGGCCTGGCAAACCCGGCAATATGGAAATGGCCTACCTGACCCAATTGCTGCTGTTGAAGGGGTATGCCTTCCAGTCGCTGGTGACCCGTGAACTTAAAACTACAGTGCTGACCCATTCGGCAGCCTTCGAGGAAGCCATCTCCATGCTGAAGGTGTCCGGTATTGACGCAGATGAGCGGGTGCGCAGTATTGTAGCCGAGCATCTGGAAAGAAATTATTCAGGCGGAGAAGTGTCTATCCGGCAAGGGGGGCGCTTCGGCAAGGTGCTGGTCCGGCTGCAAAGCCAGCATATGTACAGCCGGGGGGAAGAATAGCAATGTTTAGGTGGGCAAATATATGTAGGTAAAAGCAGGAAATATGGAGGTATGAGGGTAAGGCGGCTCCGGGTATGGATGGGGCCGTTTTTTTGTGCAGGAATTTCCATCATCATGGTAAAATGTGAGGGAGATGATGGAAGGGGGGCGCAGATGAATCAGGTTACGCATGCTGTTCGGAATCCGAGAGGTATCCCGTTGATTATAGGTATGGCGGTGCTGAGTGTTAATTTTTGGATTATGGTGCGCCGTTTGGATGAGGAGTCCGGGGCCATGGATTATATTGTCACGTGGGGAACCTTTTCTATTGTTGCAGCTGTCCTGCTTGTGACCGTGTACCGGGCTCTGCAGAAGCCCACCGAGCTGCAGCTGGAGAAGGGAAGGATCTTGCTGAGAGGGCGCACTCTTCCGGCAGAGGACATCCGGGTCATTATGTTAAGCGGCTATTTTTCACCGGTGATCGGCATCAAGCCTTATGGAAAACGGATTGTGCCCGTACCCTTCTGCTTCCGTTTTGCCCAAGACGAGGACGAAGGTCATGACGATCTTATCAAGTGGGCCAAGGATAACGAAGTGAAGCTGGTGTATAAACGGTTTATCCGGTGGTTGTAGCTGCCGGGGAAACGGGTTAAAAAGGAGTATCTGCAATGAAAACCAACAACTGGAGGTGGATGCGGTGAGATTGCTGATTTTGGGAGGAACTGTGTTTTTGGGGTATGCCCTTGCCGAGGAGGCGGTGGCGCGCGGGCATGAAGTGACGATTTTCTCCCGGGGGAAATCGGCCTCGGGTTTGTTATCCAACGTGAAGCACCTGATCGGGGAACGGGACGGAGGGCTGCAGGCGCTGGAGCAGGGCACATGGGATGCGGTCATCGACACCTCCGGTTATGTGCCCCGGCTTGTGAAGGCCAGCGCTGAGCTTCTTGAGGGCCGGGTGGGGCAATATACGTTTATCTCCTCCGTATCCGTCTACCGGGACCTGAGCCGGCCCGGCGCCGCCGAGGAGGACGCGGTGCTGGAGCTGGAGGACGGGGAGAGCGAGGACGTGGCGGCCCATTACGGCGCCTTGAAGGCGCGTTGCGAGGCCGTGCTTGCCGAGCAGCTGCCCGGGCGGGTGCTGGTCATCCGCCCCGGTTTGATCGTCGGTCCGCGGGACCCCACGGACCGCTTCACGTATTGGCCGTCGCGGATCGCCCGCGGCGGAGATGTGCTGGCACCGGGGCCTGCGGCCGCACCGGTGCAGATCATTGACGTGCGCGACCTCGCGTCATGGATTCTATCCATGACGGAGGCCCGGCGCACGGGGGTGTTCAACGCGGCCGGGGAGCCGGGCCGCGTTACGATGCAGGCGCTGCTGGAGCGGAGCTGCAGCGCGCTGAACCCGTCCGCCCGGCTGGTGTGGGCGGATGGGGATTTTCTCGCCGGGCGGGGCGCCGGCGCGTGGGTGGAGCTGCCGCTGTGGCTGCCGGCCAGCGGCGAAACCGCAGCCTTCACCGGCATGGTGCAGGTGAAGGTGGACAAAGCCCTGAACGCGGGCCTGTCCTTCCGCCCGCTGGAGGAGACCATCCGGGACACGGCGGAGTGGGACGCCGGCCGCCCCGCGGATACCCCGCGCAGGGCTGGCTTAGCTCCGGAACGGGAAGCGGAGCTGCTGGAGGCGTGGTATGGGAGGCAGAGTATGTAAAGCAGCAGCAAACGGCAGCACCCGTCATACCATTTCGGAAATCTTCTGACCGCGCCGGTGTTTGTGGTTTTCTGCCAAACGCCGATTATCCGCCGGATGTGGTAAGCTTCGTACCCGATGACCTCCGCCGCTGCGCCAACAAAAACGTAACGGAACTATCCGACCCTTAGAGACGAAATTCCGCCATCTAGGCGGGATAACGGAACTCAGCGGCCGTTAGCGGCGGAATCCTTGCTGTTTCGCCGCTTCATAGCCTGCTAAGGGCGTCTCAGTTCCGTTAGCTTCGGCCAACCGCTCACTTAAGCTTGTAAGAGCCGCTCAGTTCCGTTAACCCATCGTCTCTTTCCCCGTCCCAACGTATCTGGTGCGGCCACGCGGATTTTTTTGTCCGGCTTCACCGCAGCCGCTCTACGGAATGGTATAATAAGGCATACGAAAACCGGGGAGTGTCCAGTCTTCTATGCTTGCAGTCCTGATTATTTTATGGACAGTGGGTCTGGTCCTGCTTGTCTTTGATCCGCGTAAGCCCTCTGTCCGGTGGATGGCCGGATTCCTGTTCTGCGGCGGGGCCGGAGGGCTTTCCGCTGTTATTGGCGACACCCTTATGCCCTACGGGGACATACACGGCTACACCCCGGCCATGCAGGAGTGGCTGGACCGGGCCAGAATTGTCTTTTCGCTGCTCCAATATTACGGACTGCCCTTCACCTTCATCATGTTCGCCTCCCATTATAATCCAACCCGGCTTTCCGCCAATCTGCGCAAGGCTCTTCCGTATGCAGTGCTGGCGCCGGTGGCCTTTATCCTGCTCACCCTCCGCCCGGTGCATCCCATTCCCTACCGGGCTGTCGTATTCTGGGCTGTACCCGTGGTAGCTGCAGGGGCCTATCTGGTGCTGAGCCGCCGGGAAACGCTGTACCTGCTGCGGCGCAACCACCGTTATACGGCCGCCGCCATTGTGCCTGCTGTGCTTTATTGCTCGGTGATGAACTATCTGCTGCCTGCCTTTGGATTTACCGAAATGTGGCGCTACAACACCTGGGCCATCGTGCTGGCCTTTGTGATTTTCGTAATCGCCATCTTCAAATACGGGTTTCTCGATATGCAGGTGCTTCTGACCCAAAGGAGGCTGGATATCTCCCTGCGGGCCATGACCTCCGGTACGGCTGTGTTAAACCATGCCATCAAGAATGATGTGGGCAAAATGAAGCTGTTTACCGATAAAATTGCCGCTTACGCTGCCGACACCAAACAGTCTGAGCTGCTGCAGGATATCCGCGTGATTGAATCGGCGGCAGGGCATATCCAGGAAATGATCGCCCGGGTGAAGGGCCAAACCCAGGAGCTGGAGCTGCGGCGGTCGGCGCTGGACCTTGGGGATGTGCTGCTGGAGCTGTCCCGGCAGGTGAGCTTGGGTTTGCCTCCGTCCGTGGAGGCGCGGTGGGAGCTGGACGGTCCGCTTCCGCTGACAGCAGACCGGACGCAGCTTGTGGAGACGGTACAGAATCTGGTGAACAATGCTCTGGAGGCGATGCCGGAGGGCGGGGAGCTCATGGTTCGCGCCTATGCAACCCCCAAGTGGGTGGTCGTGGAGGTGCGGGATACCGGAAGCGGCATCAGCCGGGCGGAGCTGAAGCGGGTGCTGGAGCCCTTTTATACCACTAAGGCAGTCTCCAACCGGAATTTCGGCTTGGGTTTATCTTACTGTTATCATGTGATGAAGCTGCATAAGGGAAACCTGCACGTGGAAAGCCTCTCCGGCAAGGGCACAACGGTAACCATCCATTTTCCCAAATAGTATTGTAGGCGCTGTAGAAATCCTAGAGGAGGAGGGAACGCATGAAACAGATCCGGTTATTGCTGGTGGAGGATGACGGGGATTGGCTGCGCGGCTTGCAGGCTTATCTGTCACGGGAGCCGGACCTTCAGGTGGCGGCAGCGGTGTCTACCCGGGAGGCGGCTGAGCAGGCGGTAGGAGAGGTCCCGTTCGATGTAGCGCTGGTGGATATTATGCTGCACGGCTCTGCCGAAGGCATCGATCTGGCCCAACTGATCTGCCAAACCACAACGGCCCGGGTGGTGATGCTCACCTCTCTTCAGGAGAAGGAAATGATATTCGGCGCTTACCGGGTGGGAGCCATCGATTATTTGGTGAAGTCCGAGTTTACGGACATTCCCGCCGCCGTCCGGGCGGCTTTTGCCAAGGAATCGCCGATGAATGCCTATGTGGCCGGACAAATGCGCGAGGAATTCAGGCGGCTGCGCCAGCTGGAGCAGGAATACCGGGTCAAGGAGCTGCGGGACAAAATCACCCCCTCGGAGCTCCAGGTGCTGAGGATGATCGATGCCGGCCATACGCAAACGGATATTGCCGACAAGCTGTACCTGTCTTTGCGGACCATCAAGGTCCATGTGGGCAATGTACTGAAAAAGCTGGGCGGCAGCACCAGCAAGGAAGCAGCCCGCCAGGCCCGTGATTTGGGTTTGTTCGATGAGGAGAAGCGGGGCTAGCGGCCAGCTGCCGTTTGATCGAGGGTGTACGCTTTTCCTAATGCAATCTGCAGCTTGTTTTCCTGCAGATTCTTTTTGGCGTTCTCCGGCGGCGGCGGCGGGGGTACTAGAGAAAGTTAGTACTTATGGCGTCGGCGTTTTTGCTGCAATATAGGGGTAAGACCTGGTCCTAAAACCAAACCATGAAAGGGGCTTACCCCATGCAGGAGCTGTTCAAAAAACACTGGACGTCATTATTGGGTGCGCTGTTCGTCATCTTCTCCATTCTGTATCTGTTCAAGTACACATTGGATCAAGGCTGGATTACCAACTCCATGAAAACAGGAGCCGGGCTCCTGAGCGGAGTGGGGCTGGGCCTTGTGGGCTTCAAGCTTATCCTGAAGCAGCGTCTCCTGATTGGTGAAATCATCAGCGGCTTGGGCGGCGCCATCCTGTACGCTACCTTCGCTTTCTCCGGCATCTACTTTGCCCTTTGGGACTCCATTACCGTTTTTATCGCCATGCTGGCATTAACCATTGGCTTAACCGTGCTGTCCTACCTGTTTGACCTGCGGATATTGATGAATTTGGCTCTCCTTGGCTCTCTCGCAGCGCCGTTGTTCCTTCGCCCCGAGCAGGATCAGACCTTCTCCTTGTTTCTGTATCTTCTTGTCCTGAACAGCGGCTATTTCTGGCTCAGTATTCGCAAGCATTGGGCGGAATTCCGGCTACTGGCCTTTGTAGGCACATGGCTGACGTATGCGGTGTATGTGCTCCATTTTGATCCGGCTATGGATACCCTGTGGAGTATGCCGGTGCGGTATGCCTCTGCTACCTTCTTCTTCTACGTGTTGGGTTTTCTTATCTCCTCCTGGAAGGTGAATGCCCGCTTCGACGGATTGAATCTATACCTGGGCTTCGTGAATGCGGTGCTGTTCGGAAGCTCGTGTGTGGTGCTTTTGGGCGGCATTCTGGAGATGGCCTATCCTTTAGCGGTAATGGGGCTGGTTTACCTGCTGCTGGCCTGGACGGCATATGGCATTTCCGGCAGGCAGGCTACGTTTGCGGTATGCTTCAAAGCCATAGGAGGCGTGCTCCTTCTGCTGCTGGCTTTTTCCGAAGTAGGGAAGGGGCTGGCGATTAAGCCGCTGATCAGCGTTTATGTGTGGGGCGGGCTGGCAGTCCTTTTAATGGCCGCGGCCAAACGCTTCCGGATGGAAGGGCTGCAGCTGGTATCGATGGTGATCTGGGTGGGCGTAACCTCTTATTGGTTCAATACCACCTGGGAGGTGCCGCGGGGAGAATGGTTCGGCGTCTATCTACCATTCCTGAACGGGGCAGCCTTTGCTTGGATGATGCTGGCAGCTCTGGGCTTCTGGTACTCTCTCTCCGTTTCCTTCGCCGCTCTGAAGGATGATGGACGCAGATTCCTGTCCTGTCTCTTCGCGGTAGCCGGACACCTGATCGTCGGAGGTCTTCTGACCCTGCAAATCGGCAATATGTTCACGGAATATGATTTAGGCAGCTTTTGGATTCTGAATCTGACTCTGTCGGTGACCTGGGGAGTGTATGCTCTGCTCCTGTTCCTCTGGGGGGCATACAGCAACCAACGGTTGTTCCGGTACTTCGGCTCTGTTGTGCTGATCCTGGTTTCCGTCAAGGTGCTGTTCTTCGATCTGTCCGGTGGCGACAGTATCTACAAGGTGCTGATGCTGCTGATTATGGCTGTCATCTCCTTCACGATCTCCTACATCAATTACCGGTGGAAAACAGTGCCTGCTGCACCGTCCTCCTCCGGCGGACCGGAATATCCGGACGATGATCCGTTTCCCCTGGCAGCAGAAAGAAGCGCAGCCGGTAAGGAAGCGGCGGTGGAGTAGCCGGAACGAGTTTGGTTATAGCGAAGATCAGCTAAAACAGGAAATCCCCTCACACCAACTTTCTATTTTTCCTAAGACATTTCACCTTTATGATGGCAGTATAGCGCCAAAAAGGAATGGGAGAATAGAGATGAAGCGGACAATCCAAGGAATTTTGTTTGATTCAGGCCGGGTTCTGAATGGACCAAGCACCGGGAACTGGTGGATACCGCCCCGGTTTTTTTCCATTGTGAACAAAAAACGTTACCGCTCCCTCGACAAAGCCCTCATCAGCAAAGCTTTTCAGGAGGCCAGCGTCTATCTGTCCAAACAAAGCCGGATCCGGGATATGGAGGAGGAATTTGACCTTTTCCTGGAGTTCTACTGGATTTTTTCGCAGGCCTTGCCGGAGCTGGAGTTATCCGAGGAGTCCATTTGGTTATTAGCCACCGACATGGTGTACAACGGGAAGAAATACCGTTTTTTCGACGATGCGCTGGAGCTGATCCCTGCCCTCAGCAGAAGGTACCGGCTGGCTGTAGTCTCCGACGCCTGGCCGTCCCTGGATCATGTTTTCCGTGAAGCGGGCTTGCGCCAGTATTTTTCGTCCTTTGTCCTTTCTTCCGAAATCGGGGTAACTAAACCGGATGGACTGATGTTTGCCAGAGCGCTGGAGGCCCTTGCCCTGCAGCCGGATCAGGCGGTTCTGGTGGACGACAATCCGGCCAATTGCGAGGGCGCCCGCAAAATGGGGATTCCCAGCATTCTTTTATGCCGGGACTGGCGCCAATATTGGTACCACACCTTCAAAATCCGGGATTATCCGGTAGTCCGCAATTTGCAGGGTGTGATGCGCTGCATCCAAGAGTTTTGAAGATGGGGAGGGGAATCGGATGAAACCTGTGGTCCAGCTGCTTTATTTTGGCTATCACCAGGCCATGAGCTGCATCTTCCCGGTTGCCATATTCGGGACACTGGCGCTCACCCGCATCTGGGATGTGCCATTCCTGCACCGGTATGACGCCATTCTGCTGATCCTGCTTGCTGTACAGTACCTGATGTACCGCAGCGGGCTGGAGACTTGGGACGAGATTAAGGTGATCTGCCTGTTTCACGTGATCGGGCTGGCGCTGGAATTGTATAAGGTGCATATGGGGTCCTGGTCTTATCCGGAGCCAGGGGTTTCCAAGCTGTTCGGCGTGCCCTTGTACAGCGGGTTTATGTACGCCAGTGTGGCCAGCTTTTTGTGCCAGGTGTGGCGGAGGCTGCGGATGGATATGACGGGCTGGCCCGGCGGGATGGCTTCGTTTGTCCTGGGCGGGGCCATCTACTTTAACTTTTTCACCCACCACTTTATTCCTGATTTCCGCTGGTGGCTGACGGCGCTGGTGTTTGTGGTTTTCCGCAAAACGTGGATTCTATACCGGGTGCGGGCTGCTACGTACCGGATGCCGCTCAGTGTAGCCTTTGTGATTGTCGGTTTCTTCATCTGGGCTGCGGAGAATATCGCCACCTTCCTGGGCGCCTGGACATACCCGGACCAGCGGGAGGCCTGGCGGATGGTCGGCGTGAGCAAAATCAGCTCATGGTTTCTTTTGGTCATTATCAGCGTCATCATCGTGGCCCAATTGAAGCATGTGAAGGCGGCACGGAGGTTGGAGCCGGGGTAAGCGTTGGGGTGTGGTGGGGGATTCCAAGGCTGGACGTAAACACTGTTATCTGCCTGGACCACAGTCTAGATCTGGGGCAGCAGGGGCAACACCTTCACTACACGGATCCTACTGTTTGAATAAACAAACACAAAAGCCCTACTCAAAATTGACGGAGGGCTTCGCCTTATGTTGGTGGATCAAATGGGCAGCGGCAGCCAAGGTCGGAGTAATCCGGTCCAGGCTGCTGTTGTGTTTGGTTAAGGCGGGGCGGGTGTCCCGTCGTGGTTGCTGGTTTTGCTGGAGGGTGCGTTACGGAACTATCCGACGCTTAGGAGCTGATTTTGGCATAACTCCAGCTTTAACGGAACTGAGCGACCGTTAGCGGTGGTTTTATTGTGTTTTGGGTGCTTGATGGCGGGCTAAGAGCGTCTCAGTTCCGTTAGCGCCGGAAAAACATGGATTTTAGCCTGTAAGGGCCGCTGAGTTCCGTTAGCGCGGGGCTGCATCCGCAGGACCGTCTCCACAGTGGGGCCTTCCGCGGGGCGGCCTCCGCAGGACCGTCTCCGCCGGGCCGCATCCGCATGGCGGCATCCGGACCGCGGTATGCCGGACGGGCCACCACAAATCAAGTTAGTTCCCCAATCACAAATCCTTCCGGCTGAACGCCCGGCAGCCCAGCAATAGCAGTACCCCTGCATACCCCACTGTGTAGAGCAGATACATGTTGGAAGGGATGCTGGGGATGGAGAAGGGGCCTAGATCGGACACGGCCATTCCTGCCCAATCCGCGCCGCCCAACACCTCGTAGAGGCTTCGTTTGTAGACGGAGTCCGTGGGCAGAAGCAGGCTGGTCACGAGGAAGAATTTCTGCACGGCGGGATGGGTATCCCCATAGATGGAGACGCCCTCCACCAGGCCGGTGAACAGGGCGAAGCCGTACAGCAGCGCCGCGCAGATGCCGTTGCCCAGCATGGGCAGGTAGACGGAGCCCAGCATGGTCAGGGAAAGCAGCAAGAGCGGCATCCAGATAAACAGCCCCAGCCCCCGCACCAGATCGGCGGCAAAAAGGGGGATTCCTGCGAGGCTGTGGACGGTCCACGCGACAGATATATACAGGATGGCGCTGTACACCGCGATCCAGACGGCATGGCCCAGCCATTTGGACAGATACAGCCTCCAGCGGGATACGGGCCGGGCGGCTACCGCCAGCAGCAGTCCGCTCTCCTGTTCGCCGGTGACCGTTCCCATAGCGGAGAACAGAACAAAGAAGGCGGCCAGGAATTGCGCGAAAAACAGCCCCATCACCATAAGCACCATGCCGTTCAGCAGCCGTTCGGCAGAGGAGTTTTGGCCCAGTCCCCCTGCACCCACCAATTCCCGTACACCCAAGGCGAACAGGATCAGGAAGAGGGCGGTCAAAATAAGGGTTACCAGGAACACCCGCTTGCGGGTCAGCTCCTTAAAAATAGCCGGAATGTATGCCGTCATGAGCGGTCACCTCCTTGCCGGGACTGGGCCATCCGCAGGAACCAGGCCTCCAGGCTGCCCTTTTCGGGGCCGGATTCATAGAGGGTCAATCCGCTGCGGATAAAGAGGGAGCACAGATAACCGGCCTGCTCCCGGTCGGTCACCCGGGCGGTGAGCAGCGCATTGCCGTCCGTGCCGGACTCCTCCAGCCGCAGCATGGAGGAAAGTGACCCGCCTGCGCTTTCGTTCAGCTCCGCCCAGCTCTCCGGCAGCCAGCCGCCAAGCCGGAAGCGCCAGTTGGCGGCGCTGCTGTCCTCTGCGCTGCTGAGCAGCTTGTGCAGCGGACCTGCAGCCAGCAGCTCGCCGCCGTACAGGAAGGCGGCTTCGTCGCACAAATCCTCCACATCCTCCAGCAGATGGGTGTTCAGAAATACGGTGACGCCCTTCTCCCGCAGCCGCTTCAGCAGGATGCGGATCTCATAACGCCCGATGGGATCCAGAGCCGAGGCGGGTTCGTCCAGAATCACCAGCTCAGGGTCCAAGAGCAGAGCCGATGCCAGCCCCAGACGCTGCTGCATCCCCTTGGAGAAGCCGCCAACTCTCCGGTCCGCTGCCTCTGCCAGCCCCACCAGCTCCAGTGTGTCCCGCATCAAGCTGCGGAAAGCGGCGCCGCGTATCTCACGTGCCTGGAGTCCGCCCAGCTGGGCATGAAACCGCAGCACCTCCACAGGGGTCAGCCAATCCTGAAAGCGGAACAGCTCGGGCAGATACCCGAGCTTGCGCCGCGCCTCCGGCCGGCCCAGCGGATGGCCGAGTACGGTCCCTCCGCCGGAATCGGGGCGGTGCAGACCGGCCAGCATTTTGACGAAGGTGCTTTTGCCCGCACCGTTAGGACCCAGGAGGCCGAAGATGCTGCCCTCCGGCACCTGCAGGGTAATGCCGCTGCAGCCGCCGCGGCCATTGTAGGTTTTGGTCAGTTCAGCCGTGTCAATCATCATGGCCGGACAAGCTCCTCCGCGGCCTTGCGGAAAGCAGCCTCCGTCGGGAAATCCCCGGTACCGCCGCTCAACAAGCCCATCCTGTCCCCTTCGAGCCAGAACACATAACGGGTATTGCCATCCGCAACCAGCAGAGCGTCATGGCCGCCAAGCTTCATTGTAGTCGTAACGCCTTCATACGCCGGAACCGGCAGGGTGGTCTGCCAATCCCCGATAGCAGCCAGCTTGGTCCGCAGGCTGTCCGGCAGCACGGGCAGGCCCAGAATAGCCTCCCGGACATTGGCCGGATCAATGCCACCCTCCACCGTCAGCACAGGTTTGCCGAATTGAAGCAGACGCACCGGCTTGCCTGACAGGGTGCCCTCGGAAGCAATGCCGTCCGGGACATGCAGCATGATGGCTTTGCCGTCCGCTTGGGCAGGCAGGAGGGTCGGGCTGCCCAGCCGGGCCAGCATCCGGTTGACGGCCTGCACATTCAGTGTGAAGGTAAGGGAGGATTCCGGCTGGTACTCCGGATCGCCGCTATTCTCCAGCCGGATCAAGGAGCCGCCCAGCCGCTCATCGGCTTCCTTCCAAGTTACAGTCCGGGAGGCTCCCCCGCCGGATTGGGTCAGGCTGCCGAATTGGGCCAGATTGAAGCTTTGGTCACCCTCCGGGGATCCCCGCTCCAGCAGATTGGAGATGGCGGTCAAATCATCCGCCGAAATGCCCACACCCACCATATGCTGCACCCGGAAGGTCTGCATCATGGCTGCCAACGCCCGGTCGCCGAGAGGTGTCGCAAACAGGCTCACCGCCACCACGGCGGCAGCCGCTCCTGCAGCCAATCTCCGCAGCCGGCGCCTGCCCGGCTTTTCTGCCCGCCAGGAGCTGTTCCCCCAGTAAGCCTGCTGCACACTCGGAGCTTTCGCCGTTTCCGCAGCCGTTGCGCTTTGTACCGCTTCTACTCTCCATGCCTCCGTCTTTTTCATATCCGTTGCACCTTCCGTTTCATATTGGTTTTGAAGCTTCTCCCACCGGGCCTGAGCTTCCGCCTCCAGCGACAACAGGCCATTCTCCCCGTACTTCCGCTTCAGCTTTTCGTCGATCTGTGCAGCCCGCTTTTCAAATTCAGCCAGTCTGTCTTCCCCGGGCCCATACTTCCGCTTCAACTGCTCATCCGTCCCGGCAGCCAATTGCTCAAACCGCTCCCACGCCCGTTCCGTATCGAACACAGGCTCACCGCCGGTTCGTTTCCGTCCGTCCGCCATGCTCTTCCTCCTCCTGCCCGTATTTTTTCTTCAGCCGCTCCTCCGCACGCGCCAGCAGGGAGCCGACGATTTTCGGATTGATGTCCAGCCTGCGGGCAATTTCTTCGTAGCTGTAGCCTTCCTCCCGCAACAGCAGGGCGGTCCGGTCCCGGTCCGAGAGCTTCTGCAGCACCCGGCGGACTACGTCCTTTTCCCACTCGCGGATAACCTCCGTCTCTCCCGATGGGGCGGCAGCCTCCGACCAAACCGCCACACGTGCGGTTTCCTTGGCCAATAAGGTCCTGCCGGAAGCCTGCTGCCGCAGATAATCGTAGCCTACCCGGGTCAGCACCCGATGGAGCCAGGCGCCGACGGCCTCCAGCCGGTCGGGGGGGTTCCGGTAGAGCCGCAGGAACACCTCCTGGGCCAAATCCTCGGCTGCCGCATAATCCCCGGTTAATGCATAGAGCTTCCGGGCCACGCCGGGATAATGCTCCCGGAACAGCCGCTGGAACAGCTCGGGTATCCGTGAATCTTCCTTCATGATGCCGCCGTCCCCCTTTCGTTTATAAGACGGATGCTAGTTCAGATTTGTAGCAGGTCTCCAGAAAAATCCCGTTCCCTTTATTGTTGCAAAATTTTACAAATTATTCATTGACAAAATAAACCAAAAGATTTATTTTAAAGTAGATTTATCCTTATATTAAGCGAATATTACAGAATTTCCGACACCGAGTGGAGGAGTAATAATGAAGACTGTTGCAGATCATCTGGCATTGGCCCTTCGGCGCCTGGAGGTTACCCATGCATTCGGCATTATCGGCAAGTCCATTTGTCCCGCAGCCTTGAAAATGGTGGATTACGGCATCGAGTTTATCCCGGGAAGACATGAGGCCAGCTCCGGTTTTGCCGCAGCGGGTTATGCCCTTCAGACCGGCCGTCTGGGTGTAGCCTTCGGCACCTCCGGTCCGGGGGGAACCAACCTCTTGACCGCGGCCGCTCACGCCAAAGCCAACAATCTCCCCGTCCTGTTCATCACCGGACATCAATCCATCAAGGAGCTGGGTCTTCCCCAATGCCAGGACTCCACTTCCTATCTGGCCGATCTGGCGGACATGTTCCGGCCTGCTACCCTGTTCAGCAAGCTGGTGGAGCGGGCGGACCACTTCCCGACCCTGTTCAACCATGCCATTGCCGCTGCCCTGGAGGGCAAAGGCGGTCCCGTACATCTCTGCATTCCCTTCGATGTCCAGTCGGAGCGCCTGGAGGAGTTCCGGCTTGTGATTCCCCAGCGGGAGCCGTTGGTTAGTCTGGGCAACCGGGAACGGGCCATTGAGGCCATCAACCGGGCGGAGCGTCCCGTGATTATAGCCGGCAAGGGCGTCAACCGCTCCGGCGCCCATAAGGAGCTGGTCCGTTTTGCCGAAACCTTCAACATCCCGGTCGTCACCACCCCCGGCGGCAAAGGCGCCATCGCCTGGGATCACCCTCTGTACCACGGACCTGTGGGCGTAGGCGGCTGCACACACGGGGACGGGCTGCTCAATAGCAGCGACCTGTTCATCGTGATGGGCTCCCGGCTCAGCGATATGACCATCTGCAACCTGAAGCCGCAGAACCATCCGGCCACACTGGTGCAATTCGATATTGACCCTACCTTTGTCGGCAAAATCCTCACCTCCCGGACCATCCCGGTAACCGGGGACCTGCGGCATAACCTGACGCAGTGTCTGGAGGCGGCGGAAACAGCGATTTTGCCCAAGCGGGAAACCGAGACCCATGTGAATTATTCGGACACCCTGCCGGTGCTGCCGGGGTTATCCCTTGCTTCCGTGATGCAGCGGATGGGGGATTTGGTGCCGGAGCGGTCTACCCTGTATGTGGATGACGGAAGCCACGGCTTTAATGCGGTCAAATGGTACAAGGTCAAACGCCCGGGCAGCTTCGTGTTTGATTCTTATTTCGCCTGTATGGGCAATGCCATCGGCATGTCCATCGGCGCCCAATGCGCCGCCCCGGATGAGACGGTATTCTGCATTACCGGAGACGGCTGCTTTATGATGCTGGGAGCGGAGATCAATACCGCGGTGTGCAAGGATCTTCCGGTGATTTTCATCGTGGTGAATAATAAGCAGCTGGACATGGCCCTGAAGGGGATGGAAAAAACAACCGGCCGCATCGACGGGACGATTTTCGAGGTGCCCATGGATGCCAGTCAGTTCGCCCGCTCTCTGGGTGCCTCCGCCTTCCGCTGCGAAACCATGGAGGAATTCGAGCAGGCGGTGCAGGATGCCGTTTCTCTAAGGCGGGCAGCCGTGATCGAGCTTCTGACTGACCGTTCGGAAATCCCGCCCACCGCCCACCGGGTGCTGGTGATGAACTGATTCTTACAACCATTATACGTTCATATTCCAAGGAGGAATTTGCATATGAAAGAAACATCCGAGATCGGTCTGGAGCATTTTCTTGATTTGTCCGGGGAATACGGGGCCAAGGCTCTTGCCCCCATTCAGGAGCATTTTCCGGAGCTGGCCCAGTATATTCTGGGGGTGGCTTACGGGGATATCTTCCAAACCAAGTCCATCAGTCCGGAGTGGCGGGAGGTTTGCTTGATTTCCTCCTTGATCACCATGGGGCAATACGAGCAGCTTGGGGTGCATTATGCCATGGCACTGAAGGTGGGCATGACCGTGGATGATATCAAAGGCATTCTGCTGCATCTGGTTCCTGCTATCGGCGAGCCCAAGGTGATCTCCGCCTTTAATGTGCTGCTGGCTACCTTGAAGGATTTGCAGAAGGTTTAATGCTGCCGAAACAGACAACTCCGCCTCTTCCATAGTGGGAGGGCGGAGTTTTTGCTTTTGTTAGGGCGTGTTTGCAAACACGCCCTAGAAGCTGCTCTTCGTCGTCTTGAGGTTTAATGCATACCGGGGAGACAAGCTCCTCCGTTGGCTCATATTGTTCTGAACCAGCGCGAGGATGACCAAGGAGGCGCCCACCAGCTCATAGGGGCTGATTCTGTATCCCTGGAAGCCCATCAGCACGAAGGTGGTAACGGGAACCAGGCTGATAAACAGAATGCCGTTTACGGGAGTGAGGGCCTTGAGTCCGGCGTTCCAGCTTACCAATGCCACCAGACCGGGCAGGAGCACCATAAAGGACATCTCATATT
>JAEWMH010000146.1 GCA_023393235.1 Bacillota bacterium
TTGGGAATCACAGTTGCGGTGAAGTTCTTCTTGCCGTTCTTGTCAACTTTGGTGCTGAAATACACGCTTGGCGAACGGACCAACTGACTGACGATAACACGCTCGGCCCCGTTGATAATAAACGTGCCTGTTTCGGTCATGAGCGGGAAATCACCCATGAAAACTTCCTGTTCCTTCACCTCTCCGGTTTCCTTGTTGATCAAGCGTACCTTGACCCGCAAGGGCGCCGCATAGGTTACGTCCCGTTCCTTCGCGTCGTCCACTGTGTATTTCGGTTCCCCAAGGCTGTAGTCGATAAACTCCAGCACCAGATTCCCGGTAAAGTCCTGAATCGGAGAGATGTCCTGGAACATCTCGCGCAATCCCTCATCCAAAAACCACTGGTATGATTTTTGCTGAATTTCAATCAGGTTAGGGATATCCAGCACTTCGTTGATGCGCGCATAAGACCTGCGTTTACGTCGACCAAATTGAACAAGATGACCCGCCAACTTTCATTCACCCCTCGTGCCTGCTTAAAGTTGCTGCTATCAGGAGATAACATGGTCCGGCCCGAAGGCAGGAGCAGTTATGGAGAGCCTCAGGCTGTTGCAAACAAGCCAAGGGCAGCCTCTCCTCATGTATTTGCTGCTTCGAAAACCGGCAGAAGGCCGGAATCCGGTTGTTGCACCGCATCAGGCTGCTCCCACAAAATGCGCAGAGCGAACCAGTATCATCTTCCTATAATTTGCCAAAAAGGAAGAGAATATACCCGATCCGGATAATTGGTCAAATGGACACCGTCATGCGACATTTTCCTGCAAGATGCTTAAATGCTTGAAACGCCGGGTATAATAACGTTGACCTACGGGCGAACCGCAGCTCCCGCCATTCCCGCAAAAAAACACTTGACATTTTCAAAAATGAAAGACATGTCGCCCATCATAATTCTGACATTTTATAATCATATCACAATCAAAAAATCAAGTCAAACTTTTTTCATAGCGCGGAAGATTCTGTACCCCTTGTCCTTGGTGACTTCCTCCACCTGTCCCTCACCAAACAATTCCTCCAACCTGGCCCATGCAGAGGGCGAACCCTGCTTCTTCTGAATGACAACCCACAGGTCTCCATCAGCCGCAAGCGCCTCATACGCCTGGGTGAAAATCCGGTGCACCACTTCTTTTCCGGCCCGAATAGGCGGGTTGGTCAGGATGCAGTCGAAGGTTTCACCGGCCACTGCCGCCAAAGCATCACTTTCAAGAATACGGACATTCGATATTCCATTCAAAGCCGCATTCTCCTTGGCCAGCTCCAGCGCCCGGTTGTTCACATCCAGCATGGTTACGCTCCCCCGCTCTGCCAGCACTGCAGCCGACAGTCCGATGGGGCCGTATCCGCATCCAACATCCAATACCCGTGCTTCCGAAGGAATCTCCATGGTTTCGATCAGAAGTGTGCTCCCAAAGTCAATGCCGTTTTTGGAAAACACCCCTGCATCGGAGAGGAACGTCCATGTTTTCCCCCGCAGCTCCGCCTGGAACCGGAAGGTATCCCGGCCGGAGACCGGTTTGGAGGTATAATAGTGATCCACAGCGGTCCGCCCCCTTTCCTATACGAAAGTATGCGTTCTCCTTCTTGCCGGTAGACCGGCCCACCGGAGAGAAAGACAGCGCATCGATAACAGCACAAACCCCTTGAAGAATCTTCAAGGGGTCCTATGTGCAGTAAAGTGGAATTACTTCACTTCTACAGTTGCGCCTGCTTCGGTCAGCTTAGCGTTGATAGCTTCAGCATCTTCCTTGGATACCTTTTCCTTGATCGGCTTCGGTGCGCCGTCAACCAGGTCCTTAGCTTCTTTCAGACCCAGACCAGTGATTTCGCGAACAACCTTGATCACGTTGATCTTGGAAGCGCCAGCGTTGGTCAGGATTACGTCGAATTCAGTTTGCTCAGCTTCAGCCGGAGCTGCTGCTACTGCGCCTACAACAGTCGGAGCTGCTGCAGTTACGCCGAATTCTTCCTCGATTGCTTTAACCAGATCGTTCAGGTCCAGAACGGTCATGCCTTTGATGGCTTCAATGATTTGCTCTTTGCTCATGGTTAAACCTCCTATGGTCATTCATATAATTTTTAGAAATGGGGTTCTTTCGGGTTCCTGCCAAAGGTCTCGGATTAAGCTTCGAAGCTTATCTTCACTTTGCCGGGATGTCTTACGCTTCTTGCTTTTCGGAAACGGCCTTAACCGCAAGGGCGAAGTTGCGCATCGGTGCTTGCAGCACGCTGAGCAGCATGGACAGAAGACCTTCGCGGGAAGGCAGATCAGCCAGTGCCTTCAGCTGAGCGGCATCGACAACGCGTCCTTCGACAACGCCGCCTTTGATTTGGAGCTTGTCATTCTTCTTGGCGAAATCAGCCAGCACCTTGGCAGGAGCGACTACGTCCTTACCGAAAGCCACAGCTGTCGGGCCAGTCAGAACAGCGTCCAGCTCAGTCAGGTTAGCCTCAGCAGTAGCGCGGCGGACCAGAGTGTTCTTCAACACTTGGAATTCAACGCCTGCTTCGCGGAGGTTCTTCCGCAGCTGGGTTACTTGAGCAACAGTCAGACCACGGTAGTCGGCAACCACGGTGCAGGAGCTTTCCTGCAGCTTGGCAGTCACTTCGTTTACCATTTGTTGTTTTTGTTCCAGTACTTTTGCATTAGGCATTCGTTACACCTCCTAGGGAAGCTTTGCAAAAAAGCAAAACTGTATTCGACACATACGAGCAACCTGCGCTGCTGAAGGCATAAAAAATGCCCTCGTTAGACGACGAAGGCATGATGGATTCGAATCGATTCAAGCTAAGGAATCGATCTATATCATAACACCTCGGCAGGGAATTAAGCCTCATGGGCACCTGCTGTCTACGGTCAGCATATTCACTTTTGAAAAACCTCATTTATCCTAACACAGATGAGGCGCGCAAGTCAAATGCCATTTTTTAGCGGTAAGCAGCAATGTTGAGCTTCACGCTCGGGCCCATAGTAGAGGACACGGCAGCGCTCTTCAGGTATACACCCTTAGCTGCAGCAGGCTTGGCACGAACAAGCGCATCAATCAGGGCCTTCAGGTTTTCATTCAGCTTGTCGGCATCGAAGGAAGCCTTGCCGATAGGAGCATGAATTTGACCGGCTCTGTCGAGACGATACTCGATTTTACCTGCTTTGATTTCACCGATGGCTTTGGTTACGTCAAATGTAACGGTACCGGCCTTGGGGTTCGGCATCAAGCCTTTACCGCCGAGGATACGGCCCAGCTTACCTACTTCGCTCATCATGTCCGGCGTAGCTACGCAGACATCAAAGTCGAACCAGCCTTGCTGGATTTTGTTGATCATGTCGGCATCGCCAACGAAATCGGCTCCGGCAGCTTCCGCTTCCTTCGCTTTGTCACCTTTGGCGAATACAAGCACGCGCTTGGTTTTGCCTGTGCCGTGGGGCAGTACAACTACGCCGCGGACAGCTTGGTCTTGCTTCTTGGGGTCTACGCCCAGACGAACGGCAACCTCAACGGTTTCGTCGAACTTGGCGGTAGCCATTTTCTTCACGAGCTCAACAGCTTCTGCAGCTTCGTAAAGCGCTTCTGCGTTTACGTTTTTAGCTGCTTCGGCATACTTCTTACCGTGTTTAGCCATGTACGGTTCCTCCTTTGTGGTGTTAGCGGAATATCCTCCCACTTGGTCAAACGGTGAAGACTTAGTCTTCGATTACGATACCCATGCTGCGGGCAGTGCCTTCAACCATGCGCATAGCCGCTTCTACGGAAGCTGCATTCAGGTCGGGCATTTTTTGTTCGGCGATCTCACGCACCTTAGCGCGCTTGATGGTTGCCACTTTCTTCTTGTTAGGTTCGCCGGATCCCTTAGGAACGTTGGCGGCTACACGAAGCAGAACGGCTGCGGGTGGAGTTTTGGTTTCGAACGTAAAGGAACGGTCCTCGAATACTGTGATAACAACCGGAATAATCAGGCCGGCTTGATCAGCGGTACGGGCATTGAATTCCTTACAGAACGCCATAATGTTCACGCCTGCTTGACCCAGTGCAGGACCGATCGGCGGTGCCGGATTCGCTTTACCTGCTGCAACTTGGAGCTTCACCATTTTGATAACTTTCTTTGCCATTGCTAGACACCTCCTTGCGAAATGTGGTACAGATGGGGTGCTGCCCCTCCCACCGCGGTTAGGCGCAGATGCGCCAGCCGCAAACACCGGCCGTTTCATGCTGAAACCGGCCAGAGCGAATCCACGCTGCCGTGTGTGTCACTGCCGGCAGCCCGCATGCAAATAGTCCGCGGAAATCCCGCTTCCATGCGGCGGATGCATTTATACTTTCTCCACCTGAGTAAATTCCAGCTCAAGCGGTGTTTCCCTGCCGAACATGTTGACATGAACCTTCAGCTTCATCTTCTCCGGCAGAATTTCTTCTACGGATCCGACAAAATTGGCGAAAGGACCCACTTTGACACGGACCATTTCTTTCAGCTCAAAGTCAATTTTCGGCTTCGGCTCTTCCATACCCATATGCTTCAGGATGGATTCCACTTCCTCGGGAAGCAGAGCGGTCGGCTTCGAGCCGGAGCCGGTAGAACCGACAAACCCTGTTACACCAGGCGTATTGCGGACAACGTACCAAGACTCGTCCGTCTGGATCATCTCCACCAATACATAACCAGGGTAAACCTTGCGTTGAACCGTCTTCTTCTTGCCGTCCTTGTTCACTATTTCTTCTTCAGTAGGAACCAGGGCACGGAAGATCTTGTCCTGCATGTTCATGGACTCGACGCGCTTTTCCAGGTTTGCCTTAACCTTGTTTTCGTAACCCGAATACGTGTGGACGACATACCATCTTTTCTCCATTGATGCCGGCCCCTATTCCGTGACCAGGCGAATCAGCTCGGAGATGCCCAGGTCAAGAACGTAAAAGTACAGGGTAACAAACAGCACCGTACCAACAACAACCAGCGTATAGCTGATCATTTCTTTTCTGGTAGGCCACTTGACTTTCTTGAGCTCGGACCAGGCATCGGCGAAGAAGCCGAAAAAGGAACCGAAGCTACGCTTCATTTTGTCCACAAAAGCCACGACTGCACCTCCAAAAGCTTACCGAGTTTCGCGATGGACTGTAGGTTCATTGCAATACTTGCAATACTTCTTCAGTTCCATGCGGTCCGGATTATTCCGCTTGTTCTTGTTGGACGTATAGTTCCGTTGTTTGCAGTTCGTGCAAGCCAAAGTAATGATAACCCGCATGTTTACACCTCCCATAGACAACCTGAACTAATTAAAAACCCTGATTGTCTGGGACTCGCGTCTTAACAATTTAGGGTCACTAAAGCATTCTATCATAGCGGGATATTCGTGTCAAGGAATCATTCTCGCCAACATGCTCCCAAGGCCCGCTCCCGCCGCCGACAGCCTGCTTGTTTCGTTCCGGCTGCTCCACCGCGTCTCTTGATTGCTTGCTAGTATTGCCCATAGAGTTGCAGGATAAACCTGAACACATGGCCTTACCCTTCTACGCGGCAAAAAGAAAGCATGCGGACAAGGCTCTCTTCAGCCCGTCCGCACACTGTCCTCTCTTATCTAGAGCGGTCTGACCGGAACGCAGATGTCGACGGCAAACCGTCCTTCGGCGTCAGGCCCCGGCTCCGGGTACATCTCGAAGCATGGCCCGTCATCCGGAGCAAAGCCGGAATCCGGCAGCCATGTGCCGTATACCCAGGCCCAGGCCTCCGAGAACTCTTTTACCCCCAGCCGGAACCGGGCGAAGGCGTATTTGCCCGCGGCAAGGGTCATTTTGCCGATGTCCCCGTCCACCTGGGTATCCTCCGGCACGGTGATGCATACGCTGACGCGCAGCTTGTCTTCCTCGGTGATCTCCGGACTGTCATGGTACATGATCAGATGCTGGGTTTCGGGGAAGTTGATCAGCCCTCGGGCGCCTGCCCACTTGAACAGCTTGTCGTTCAACCGTTGAAACAGCTCCCCATCCCCCGCATACGGGCCCACATAACGCACATAGGCCAAGGTCCACTCGGGAATTTCTTTTACCGTTACCGTCGTTGTTTTCTGTTCCATTTCATACCTCCAGGTTTGAGTATGGCCTGCATACTCAATATAAACCTTGGAGGCCGCGGCCGATTTCCCCGGATTGCGCTCCGCCTTGCTTCCATTGCGGTCTGGTATACCGAAATTGCTATTGCCCTCCGCCGCTTTGCTCCGCCATTCGGTAGGTGTGACGCCGAAGCGCTGCCTGAACCCCCTGGCAAAGGAGGAGGATCCGCCAAAACCCGTCTCCAGCGCTGCCTCGGTGACACTGACTCCGGGATCGCTCGCCAAGAGGAGCGCCGCCTTCTCCAGCCGCAGCCGCTGAATAAAGCCGAACAGGGTTTCCCCCGTCTGGCTTGCGAAGATCCGGTGGAAATGATACTTGGAGAATCCCGCCACCCGGGAAAGCTCCTCTAGGGTCAGCGGCTCGGCAAGGTGATTGTCGATATAATCCATCACGCTGTGGACCCGCGCTGCATATTCCCGGGCATTGCCCGTCAATTGCTCCCTTTCCATAACATCCTCCCGACAACTGCTATTTATTGGGTAATAGTCCGTTAATAAGAATTCCCGTTCATCTTACCACGGCTGCCTTCTTGACGAAAAGCCCCGCCCGTCTTAGGCTGGTAAAGAGAGACAAAGAGCTAGGTTTGCATATATACCCTAGGGATAGCGGTACATATCAGGAAGGTGGACGCGCCATGAAGCTGTTTGAAGTGATGGAGAAGGATGATTACGAACAAGTGGTATTTTGTCAGGATAAGGCTTCCGGTCTCAAAGCGATTATTGCCATCCACGACACCACGCTGGGACCTGCATTAGGCGGCACCCGCATGTGGAATTACGCTTCCGAGGAGGAGGCGCTGACGGATGTGCTGCGGCTGGCCCGGGGTATGACCTATAAGAATGCGGCGGCGGGGCTGGCGCTGGGCGGCGGCAAAACCGTCATCATCGGCGATTCCAAAACTGCGAAGAACGAAGCGATGTTCCGGGCCTTCGGACGTTATGTACAGGGTCTGGCAGGCCGTTATATTACTGCCGAGGACGTGGGCACCTGTGTGGAGGACATGGAGATTGTAAGTGAGCATACCCAATATGTAGCGGGACTGGGCAAGTCCCGAGGCTCCTCCGGCGATCCGTCCCCCGCTACCGCCTATGGCGTATATGTGGGCATGAAGGCATCAGCGCGGGAGGCCTTCGGCTCGGACAGCCTGTCCGGCCTGACGGTAGCTGTGCAGGGTGTCGGCCACGTCGGCTATTATCTCTGCAAGCATCTGCACCAGGAAGGGGCCCGGATTGTTGCGGCAGATTTGAACAAGGAAGCCTTGGCCCGGGTAGAGGCGGAATTCGGGGCGGCCATCATCAGCCCGGATGCCATCTACGGCGCAGCCTGCGATATTTATGCACCCTGTGCCTTGGGTGCTACGCTGAACGACGCCACCATTCCGGTGCTGAAGGCCAAGGTGGTCTCCGGCGCGGCCAACAATCAGCTGAAGGAGCCGCGGCACGGCCTGGCGCTGGCGGAGCGGGGCATTCTCTATGCACCCGACTATGTCATCAATGCAGGCGGCGTAATCAACATCGCCAATGAACAAGGCGGCTACAATGAGGAGCGGGCTTACCGCCAGGTAGCCAGCATCCGCCAAAACCTGGAGGAAGTGTTCCGCATCGCCGCAGTCGAAAAGATGCTTCCCCACGAAGCAGCCGACCGCCTGGCGGAGAACCGGCTGGCTGATGCCAAAAGCGTGTCCGGCGGCAAAAGCAGCTGCCTCTGCTGATCTCCCTCTGCTCGTCTAACTCACACGCCAAAAGCCCGGACCACTTGGTCCGGGCTTTCTTGATAGTACCGATCAGCGGGCCTCCGCGCCTGTCCGCAACGCCCCGTGCCCTGCAAAGGGATAGTCGATGGTGATACGCCCCGTCTGACAGTCGCCGATGCCGCTGTACAAATCAGCCTTCCCGTCCGGACGCATAACGATGCCAGAAGCGAAAACGCAGTCTGTCAGGTATGGCTTTTTGGCCGGGCCTGGCGGATAGCAGGAACGGGTGCCGATGAGATGGAGATCTGCGGATTCGCGGGTGGCCGGATCAAAGACAAAGGCCATGTTCATGTATACCCGCTGCTCTCCCCCGTGCTCATCCTGATCCCGGTAGCAGATGTGGCCGATAATGCCGATTTTGCCGCTGTCCAAGAGATACGCCTGATTGACGCCGCCCCATTCGCCTTCCCCGAAGATGCCCTGAATGTAAGGAGCGTTGGCGATCACATCCGCCGTCAGCTCATCCAGACTGTTGATGACCGTGAAGCCGATCATGGACTCACTGCCATACTTGCCTCTCAATTCGCTGTTGCGCGGCCGGGAGAATACGCCGATCCTGCCATCAGCCAGGGGAACAAGGCGGATATCCTTCATTTTGTCAGGCCCCGTGGTGAAATAGTACAAATCATGGAGGTCCGTTCCCCGGAAAAAGTAACCGAAGAAGGTGCTGTATGATCCACGGTCATATTGCACATGTGTACCGCCCAGCACCAGCTCATCGCCAATCTCCGCGATATAAGGATCCTCCAGCGTGTAGATCATACTATTCTCGACTGTTGTCCACTCGTCTGGTCCCGTTTCCTCGAACAGGCGGACCCAGGAGCGGGCCCACTCCTGGCGGCGTTCCACCCGCCCGAACAAATAGCGCTTTCCGTTTCGGATGAACGGAATGGATACATTGTACACATCAAAGCCATCCACACCATGAAATCGCAGGGTTGCACTTTCGTAAATCCGTTTCTGCTCTTCAAATTCCGCCTTCCGCTGCTTCAAAGTCAATCCTGTCCACCTCAATTCGTTTGCCTGCCGGGAGTTTAGCCGACCGAGTTGTAGACGAATGCATATTCATCGGGTTTCATTCCTTTCCCTTACAGTCATTCCACCTGAATATTATTCATCATCCTGTCGTCGGCCAGACTCTCAGTATGTTATTTCGCCAGCTTGTTCATGAACTCGATATATTCCTTCTCGGCATCCGCTGTGGCCGGGTACCACTTCTTCTCCAGGAAGCTCTTCAGTTGATCCACCGTAATCTCACCTGTAATATACTTCTGCTCCTGCTCATCCTTTTCCTTGATCAGGTCGGGAATGGTGTTGCCCAGGTTCAAGAGCTTGGGCGAACGGACAGCCGGCACATTCACGGTTGTCATCTTCTTCTGCGCGGCAGTCCACTGCTCCTTGAACTTGGCCAGCTTCTCGGGCGAATCGGCATTCTCGATGATCGCGCCTTCCCCGTTAATGGCATTGGCCAACGTCATATACGTGCTGGTCAGCGTATTCACCTTGGCGGCTTGCTCCGTGCTGCGGACGAGAGCCTTGCTTGCGGGATCATAGCTGTCATAAGTCAGACCCTTCAACCCGATCTGGAACAAGGCATTCGCTTCCGGAGTATTGCCCCAATCCAGGAAACGCAGCACTTCATCCACATTTTTGCTGTTCTTGCTGATCATCCAGCCGCCCCAGGTGGCGACGGTCACCAGATTCCGTGCCTCTCCCTTGCTGTTCTTCAGCACACCATGATAGGTAAACTTTTTGTCGGCATCCTTGTCCCGGCCCAGATTAACCATAACACCATATTGATGGGAAGGCACCATGCCCACTTTCCCCTGATTCAGCTTCTCCAGATCCACATACGACTTGTTGATGATAAATTCGGGATCAATAATCTTTTCGCTATGCAGCTGCTTCAGGTAGGTCAGATAAGGAAGATACCCGGACATTTTCTCCTTGATCTTATAATTTCCATCCGTATCCTTCACCCCGTTCACCAATGGCAAATCGAAAGCGCCGGCGATGAAGTTGGTAGGCGCCCACACACCAATCTGGCTCAGCCCAAAGGTATCCGCCTTGCCGTTGCCGTCCGGGTCGTTCTTGGTGAACGCCCGCAGCACATTGGTCAGCTCATCCAGGGTTTCCGGAGCCTTCAGCCCCAGCTTATCCAGCCACACCTGGTTGACCATATAGCCCCAATGGTTGACGATATTGGTTCTGGGAATCACGTATATCTTGCCGTCGTTTACAGACTTGACGCTGTCCCACATTTCCTTGGTGATATTCTTCATCAGATTGGGATACTTGGAGATCTTATCATCCAAGGGAAGCAGCAAACCGTTCTGCGCCCAGGTTTCCATGCTGGCATCGGCGCCGCCCCAGTTATAAATCAAATCGGGGAGTTCGCCCGACGCCATCATTACCTTCAGCTTATCGGTGTAATTGTTGATGGGAGGCGCTTCGATGGAGAGCTTCACATTGGCCAGCTTCTCCGCCTCGGCGACCACCGGGTTATTCTCCACTACAATTCCTGCATTCACCCGGTTGAACATCTTGATGGTGACCGGAGCTTTGGCCGCCGGGCTTGATCCATTGGAGGCACCCGGATTGGCAGTGCCTGCGCTGTCTTTGTCACCGCTTCCACAACCGGACACAACTGCAGTCAAAACCAGGGTGGACGCCAGCAAACTTGCAGAAAGCTTGTTTGATCTAGTCAACACAAATCTCCCCTTTATCCTGATTATCTATTACAACTGCCATAACTGTCGCAGCTATAACCCAGCAAACGCTTAAGGCACTCATCCTTTAATGGACCCCACCAGCAACCCTTTCATGAAAAACCGCTGCAAAAACGGATACACCAGAATAATGGGCAATGTGGCAAATACAATAATCGCCATCTTCAGTGTGAATTCCGTTACACTACCCGTATCCATCATATCCCGTGCTAACCCTCCGTCCTCCACCACCAAATCCCGCAGAATAAGCATCAACGGCCACAAGCTGCGTTTGGAGGTATAGATAATGGCGGAGAAGAACGTGTTCCACTGACCCACTGCATGAAAAATAACGAATGTCGCAATCGCCGGCTTGGACAGCGGGATAATAATCTTGAACAGCACTTTGATTTCATTGGCACCGTCGATATATGCGGATTCCTCCAGACTGGGAGGGATGGAACCGATGAAGTTTTTCATCAGAATCAAGTTATACGCTCCCAATACTCCAGGCAGGATCAAGCTCCAGATGGTATTGTACAAGCCCAGCGTCTTAATCAGGTAGAAGTTGGGAATGAGACCGCCGTTAAAAAACATGGTGAACACGATGAACGCCAGAATGATATTCCGGCCCTTCAGGTCCGGCTTGGACAACGGGTATGCGGAAATGACCATCAAGAAAATATTCAGCGCTACGCCAACAAGCGTAATCAGCACCGTCACCTTGTATCCGCTCCACATGAGCGGCATCTGGAAAATTTGCTTGTATGCGCCAAACTCCAGACGGCTGGGGATCATCCGCAGCGGATGCTCCAGATACTCCGTATAGGGTGTCACCGAGAAGGCGACGACATAAAGAAAGGGAAACAAACATGCCAGGGAAAACAAGGTCACAAAGATATAGTTGAACAAGCTGAACACGCGATCGCCTATGCCGTTGTTTACCATATGCCATCCTCCTTCATCATTTTGGCCAGACGGTCACCCATCATCAGGAAGATCAGGCCAATAACGGAAGTGAACAGCCCCACAGTTGTTCCGAAGGAGAACCGGCTGCCCAATAACCCCACCCGGTATGAATAGGTCTCGAACACCTCAGACACACTCAGATTCATAGGATTTTGCAAGACGAATATTTGTTCGAAGCCGTTGCCCATAATATGGCCCAAGCGGAGTATGAACAGCACCATAATGGTGGACTTGATGCCCGGCACCGTCACATACCAAATCCGCTGCAGGCGGCTGGCGCCGTCTATACTGGCAGCTTCGTACAATTCAGAATTAATGCCGGTGATGGCGGCCAGGAAAATGATGCTGCCCCAGCCGGCTTCCTTCCAGATGCTGCTCAGCACCACAATAGGACGGAAGTAACTCACATCAGCCAGGAAGAAGACCTCTTCGAAGCCAAACTGCTTGAGAAAAATATTGACGAGCCCCCAGCTGGGAGACAGGAAGTTCACGAGAATACCGCCGATAACCACCCAGGAAATAAAGTGCGGCAAATAGATAATGGTTTGGGTCAAACGCTGGTATGTCACCTGGCGGATTTCGTTTAGCAAAAGCGCCAGCAGGATCGGGAAGGGAAAGGTGAATACCAGGCGCAGAAGCCCTAGATAAAACGAGTTCCAGAACACCTGATAAAAATCACTCAGCCCGAACATGTACTTGAAATGCTCGAAACCTACCCAAGGACTGTGAATAATCCCTTTGGCAAAGTTAAAGTCCTTAAAGGCAATAATGATTCCGTACATGGGGATGTAGTTGAAAATAAAAAAGTAGATCACACATGGAATAAGTAGAATATACAGATACTTCTTCCTGTTCAGATACCGCAAAGCTTTTTTGGCCCGTGTCGAATTCGCAACCACTCTGCTCACCCCTTTCCCCCTCAGTATAGGGGGCCGAAGAAAACACAACATTCAGAAATTATTGATAAACAGATACGATTTTTCGATTGCATTTTTTTGCACAAAAAAAGCCGGACAGAAAACAATAACGTTTTCCGTTCGGCTTTTTTGGATACGGCCAATGCCGCCCGCCCCGCGGGGCATACGGAGGCCATAAAAACAAAACGCCGCGCTCCTTAAGGGAATGCGGCGTTTTTTAAGGCAGGTCTCTAATTTCCAGATAGCGTTCCAGCTTTCGCTTGACGCGCTGGAGAGCGTTGTCTATCGACTTGACATGACGGTCCAGGTCAACGGCAATCTCCTGATAGGAGCGGCCGTCCAAATACAGCATAAGTACCCTGCGCTCCAGATCGCTCAAGAGCTCTCCCATCTTGTCCTCCAGGCCGCTGAATTCCTCCTGGTTGATAATCAGCTCTTCCGGATCGGTCACTCTGGAACCGCAAATCACGTCAAGAAGGGTCCGGTCGGAATCCTCGTCGTAGATGGGCTTGTCCAAAGAAACATAGGAATTGAGAGGGATATGCTTCTGACGGGTTGCGGTTTTGATGGCTGTGATGATTTGACGGGTGATACACAGCTCAGCGAATGCCTTGAAGGAGGCCAGCTTGTCCCCGCGGAAATCACGGATGGATTTGTACAGGCCGATCATACCCTCCTGCACGATATCCTCGCGGTCCGCTCCAATGAGAAAATAGGAACGGGCTTTGGCGCGTACAAAGTTTTTATACTTGTTAATCAAGTACTCCAGGGCTTCGGCGTCGCCTTCGCGGACAGCTTCCACATTGTCTTCGTCGGATCGGAGCTCTATTTCGGACTTTCTCCACATATTGAGGTCGACACTCACATAAAACCCCTCCGGCCAAGCCCCACAAGGCTTATTCCACGTGCAAAAGATAGGATTAGTATACATGATGCCCTGAATTATCGTCAACTAGCGCCATTTGGAAAACCCGTGAATTTTTCTAGAATATGCCATGACTACCCGAAAAAAGCCAGTTCATGCCGCTCCGGCGGAAGCGGCACCCGGCATTCTACTATATCGGACGCTACTAGTTGCCGCGGCGCCACTTTTCGAAGATTTGCTTAATATCGTCCGGCAGCGCCCCGTCGATGGAGTTTTTCTTGCCCGCCTCCTTAACCTGAATCCGTTCCTCCACATCCCGCCGCGACTGCTTCACCTTCACCAGAAGCTCTCTGGCCGTAAGACGGAAGGCGCCTTGTCCGAAAATAACGCTTTGCTCCGCCATATCCGAGGTGGCCACATATACATGACGCCTGCGGCCGATAAGGCTTAAGCTTAACCGTTCGATCAGCTCGTCCGCCGTTTCCTTCTCCCGGGTGTAGACAATCTCCAGCTTACTCTCCACATATTTGCCCCCAAGGCCGGGGACCTTGTAGGCGTCGAATACCAGATACACCTTCATGCCGCTGTACGCCTGGTAATCCGCCAGCATCCCGATCAGCCTGTCCCTGGCCTCCTCCAGCTCCACATCCTTCAGCTTCGCCAGCTCCGGCCAGGCCCCGATAATATTGTAGCCGTCCACGATCAGGTATTCTTTCATCGGCTGGCCTTATTTCTTGGGCAAACGCTGGCGGACAGCCTCATACATGAAGATGGAGGCCGCAACCGAGGCGTTCAGGGAATTGATTTGTCCGGCCATAGGCAGCTTGACATTGAAGTCGCAGCTCTCCTTCACCAGACGTCCCATTCCCTTGCCCTCGTTGCCGATCACAATGGCGATGGGCATGGTGAAATCCACATCATAGAGCATTTTGTCCGTATGCACGTCTGCGCCGACCACCCAAACACCGGCTTTTTTGAGCTCCTCGATGGTTTGGGACAGGTTGGTCACCTTGGCTACGGGCACATACTCCACCGCGCCTGCGGAGATTTTGGATACGGTGGCAGTGAGCCCCACGGAACGGCGTTTGGGGATAATGATGCCGTGGGCCCCGGCACAATCCGCAGTCCGCAGAATCGAGCCCAGGTTATGCGGGTCCTCAATTTCATCCAGGATCAGGAGAAACGGAGCTTCCCCTTTATCCCTTGCCCTGGCCAGCAAATCCTCCACATCCGCATATTCATAAGGGGCCACTTGAGCGACAACCCCCTGATGGGCGATGCCTTGGGCCATTTGATCCAGCTTGCGTTTGTCCGCGGTTTGGATGATGATGCCCGCATTTTTCGCCTCCGCAAAAATAGGCTGGACATGATGCTTCTGGGCGTTGTCTGCAATCCAGATTTTATTGATGGTGCGGCCGGAGCGCAGAGCCTCCAACACCGAATGTTTGCCGCCGATTATATCTTCCATGCTATACATCCTCTCTTGTGCCGGGCTGGCCAGCGGGTATGGTCAAACGCATAAGCTCCTCCAGCCGGTTTTGGCGCCCGCAATAATACAGATAACCGAGCAGGCTTTCGAAGGCCGTGCTGTGCCGGTACACCAGAATATCCGTATTCTTGGGGGATGATCCCGACTTGGCGTTCCGCCCCCGTCTGACCACATCCGCTTCCTCTTCCGTCAAAAGAGGCATCAACAGCTCCAGGGCTTTGGCCTGGGCCTTGGCAGATACATAGCGGGTCGCCTGCCGGTGCAGGTCATTCGGGCGGTGGTTGGACTGGGAAACCACATACTGGCGGATAAACATCTCATAAACCGCATCCCCCATATACGCCAGCACAAGGGGATTCATTTGGGACGGGCTTTTATGCGGCTCAAAATAAAGGGTTACTTGTTCTCCGGTGCTTTGGCTCATTTCCGCTTCCACCGCATACCCTGCGGCGTATCCTCCAGCACAATGCCCCGGGCCGTCAGCAGGTCCCGGATTTCATCGGCTCTCGCCCAGTTTCTGGCCTTTCGGGCTTCTCCCCGCTCCACAATCAGCGCTTCAATCTCTTCGTCCACCAGATCCTCGGCTTCCCCGGCAAGCACACCGAGCACCTCGTCCATAGCGGCAAAGCGGGCCAGGATCGCATCCAGAGAGCCGCGGGTAACCTCTGGCTTCTGGAGATACCGGTTGGCGTCGGTGGCCAGATTGAACATGGCGGTTAGGGCATCCGGCGTATTAAAATCATCATCCATCTTGGCCGTGAAGTTCTGTGCAGCCGATTCCACAAAGGCCGCCACCTCCGCGTCCGCTTCCCCTTCGAAGGCGTCCTTCAGCCGGTGCTTCAGGTTGGCCACGCAGTTATCCAGCCGCTCCAGGCTGTTTTTGGCTTGAGTCAGCACGTCGTCATTATAGTTCAACGGATTGCGGTAATGGGTAGACAGCATCATAAACCGGAATTCCTGAGGCCGGGCAGCTGCCAGAATGTCGCGGACATTCATCACGTTGCCGATGGATTTGGACATTTTTTCGTTGTTCATGTTCAGGAAGCCGTTATGCATCCAATAGTTGGCCAGCGGCTCGCCGTTCAGCGCCTCGGATTGGGCCACTTCGCATTCGTGGTGGGGGAAGATCAGATCCTGCCCGCCGCCATGGATATCGATGGTGTCGCCGAGATATTTCTTCGCCATGGCGGAGCATTCAATGTGCCAGCCCGGACGGCCGTCACCCCATGGACTGGGCCAGGCAATCTCTCCCGGCTTGGCACCCTTCCACAGCACAAAATCCTCCGCAGCACGCTTCCGCTCATCCACCTCAATGCGGATGCCGAACTGCAGCTCATCCAGCTTCTGCTGGGACAGCTTGCCGTATTCGGTAAACTTGGAGGTCAGGAAATACACATCCCCGCCGCTTTCATAGGCGTAGCCCTTTTCCACCAGTTGAGCAATAAAGCTGATGATCTCTTCCATATTTTCCGTGACCCGGGGATGGATGGTGTTCTTCACGCCCAGCTTCCGGCTGTCCTCCATGAATGCGGCGATATAACGCTCGGCAATCTCCGGCACGGTGCTGCCCTCCAGCTTGGCCCGCTGGATCATTTTGTCGTCCACATCCGTGAAGTTCACCACATAGGTCACCTGGTAGCCAATGGACTCCAGATAACGGCGGACCATGTCGAACACAATGACCGGTCTGCCGTTGCCAATATGAATATAGTTATATACGGTCGGTCCGCAAACATACATCCGCACCTTGCCTTCCTCGATGGGGCGGAATTCCTCCTTGGCCCGGCGCAGCGTATTATATATTTTTAGTGTCATGCCGTGTCTTTCCTCCTTTTGATTCGGGGCTGCCGCCGGATATGGCGGCGGCTTCCTCTGCCGGGGCGGCGTCGTGGCCTGCGGCGGTTTCGGCGCGGAGCTCCAGCGCCTTGTTCAGTTCGTTGATCTGGTCCTGCAGGAGGCGGAACATATCCACCACCGGGTCGGGCAGGTTGGCGTGATCCAGCCGGTCCACACGGACACCGTCCCGCTTCACCACACGGGCCTTGAAGCCCACTACCGTGCTGTTAGCCGGCACCGCAGAGAGCACCACCGCATTGGCGCCGATCCGGGAGTTATCACCCACATAGAAGGAACCCAGCACCTTGGCGCCGGAGGCAATCACCACATTGTTCCCGATGGTAGGGTGGCGCTTGCCCTTCTCTTTACCCGTTCCGCCCAAGGTTACCCCTTGATACAGGACCACATCGTCACCGATTTCGCAGGTTTCCCCGATGACGACGCCCATACCGTGGTCGATAAACAGCCGGTTGCCGATCACCGCCCCAGGATGGATCTCGATGCCCGTAAAAAATCGGCTCACCTGTGAAATGATCCGGGCCATGGTATATCTCTTGTGGCGGTAGAACCAGTGTGCCACACGATGCGCCCAGATGGCATGCAAACCGGAATAAGTAAACACCACTTCAAACCAGCTGCGTGCTGCAGGATCATTGTCGAACACAGCCCGGATATCGCTTTTTATGCGTGCGAACATCATTTCACATCCCCTCTGAATACCCTTCGTTCAGCCCTGCCGATTCTAACGGAAGTGAGCGCCGTTATTCTGCCATAAAACGCCCTTTTCAAAATCTAACGGAAGCCAGCGCTCTTATTTCGGCATTTTTGGAGCCGATCGGACCACTTTGGCTGAAATAGAGGCGTTCATCGCCGTTAGAATGGGCAAAAGGCGTTTATGCGGCAGATAACGGCGGTGACTGCCGTTAGAATTACTCCACCCTTGTGCTGAGCCGCGCAGCGGTGAGACCTCTTAATGCTGCCCGTTGCCATCTATTGCTCCCGGCCCTTCCAACATCAAAAAACGCCCCAACAGCCCTTTCAATAAGGGCTGCAGAGGCGTCTATACACGCGGTCCCACTCTGCTTGACGCCAGCATTGGCATCCGAACCGGACATGAACATGCCGGACGGGTCACCTTTTGCAGCGTCAACTTATAAGCCGGATATCGGCGGCCGGCCGGCAGGCTCTACGGGTATCCGTTCGAGCTGCAGCTCACAGGTGCATTTCCATAACGGCGGAAGACGGATGTCTTGCAGCCGGCGGCTGACGGGTTCCCCCATCAACGTCCGGACATCCTCTCTGGAGGGTTCCAATCCGATACGTACTCTCCTGATCATAGCTTGTGCTGTTATGCGGCGAAGCATGAGAATCCATAATTACTGGTTCCAGTATACGAAACTTGACGGATGAAGACAATATCCCCTTGCCGGAACCGGGTATTTTTCACCAAAATGCAATGAGTTTCCGGGCCTCACGGCTGAGGAGCGGGTTTCTCCTCCATATAAAGGCACACAACCGCTTGGGCGGCAATGCCTTCCCCGCGGCCGGTGAAACCCAGCTGCTCCGTAGTAGTCGCTTTAATGTTGATCCGGTCCTCATCGGCCTCCAGGGCATCGGCGATCACCTTCACCATCTGGGGAATGTGAGGGGCCATCTTCGGCATCTGGGCAATAATTGTTGCGTCCAAATTCCCCAGGGAATACCCCATTCCTTTGGCCAGCGCCCAGACATGCTCCATCAGCTTCACACTATCCGCGTCCTTAAATTCCGGATCCGTATCAGGAAAATGCTTGCCGATATCCCCCTTACCCACAGCACCCAGAATCGCATCGGAAATAGCATGCAGCAGCACATCCGCATCAGAATGGCCCAACAGCCCGCGCTCATACGGGATATCCACCCCGCCGATGATACATTTCCGGCCTTCCACTAACCTATGGACATCAAAGCCCTGTCCCACACGAATCATGAATCCTTACTCCTCTCTATCGCTTCAGTCGGTATTCCGCCCACTCCAGATCCTCCGGAGTCGTAATCTTCAGATTGTGATATCCGCCCCGTACCACGTACACGTGCTGACCGGTGCGCTCTACCACCATGGCATCATCCGTTCCGGTAAAACCCTCCTGCATGGCCAATTCATGAGCAGCCAACAGCTCCCGTACCCGGAAGGCCTGCGGGGTCTGAATTGCCCAAAGGGTGCTGCGGTCGGGAGTAGAGGCGATTTTGCCGTCCGGCTCCACGATCTTCACCGTATCCTTCACGGGTACGGCCACCACCGCTGCTCCATACCGCTTGGCTGCTTCCAGGCATTCCGCCGTTTCATCCGGCGTTACGAAGGGGCGCACTCCATCATGCACCAGCACCCACTCCACCTCCGGGTCCAAGGCAAGCAGCCCCTGATAGACCGACGCTTGCCGCTCGGCTCCCCCGGTCACAACCGCATGGACCTTACGGAGCCCATATTCGCTGGTATAGCGGCTGCAGCGGGCTTCATCCCCGGGACCCACCACCAGCACCACAGAGTGAATATGCTCCATATGTTCGAAGGCCTCCAGCGTACGCACCAGCACCGGCTTGCCTGCCAGAGGCAGATGCTGCTTCGGCACCTGACCGCCCATCCGCAGCCCCTTGCCTGCTGCCACCACAATCACGCCTACCTGCTCCATCTCCCATATATCCCCTTACGAATGAATATGCAAAAAACGGAGATTGCGCAAGCAATCCCCGCTTTCCCATTATCTCTATCATATCCGTTTTACTGGGCTTTTTCCAATAATTTCGGTTTTGCAAAAATCATCCGGCCTGCAGAGGTCTGCAGCACACTGGTAACCATAACCTCCATGGTGGCGCCGATGTAGTCCCGTCCGCCCTCCACAACGATCATTGTTCCGTCATCCAGATAAGCAACCCCTTGGCCATGCTCCTTGCCGTCCTTGATCACCTGAACCACAATCTCTTCCCCCGGCAGCACCACAGGCTTCACCGCATTGGCCAGATCGTTGATATTCAGCACAGGTACACCCTGCAGCTCACAGACCTTGTTCAGGTTGAAGTCATTGGTAATCACCTTGCCCCGCAGCACCTTAGCCAGACGGACCAGCTTGCTGTCCACCTCGGAGATTTCCTCGAAATCGCCTTCGTAGATCAGCACCTTCACGTCCAGTTCCTTCTGGATCTTGTTCAGAATATCCAGTCCCCGCCTGCCGCGGTTGCGCTTCAGAAGATCCGACGAATCTGCAATGTGCTGCAGCTCCTCCAGGACAAACTCCGGGATTACCAGCGTCCCTTCAATAAAGCCGGTTTTGCAGATATCCGCAATCCGTCCATCGATAATCACGCTGGTATCGAGAATCTTGCACTCTCCCCGGTTTTCCGGCTCCGCATCCTTCTCTGCACCTGACGGCCATTTGGAAAAAATTCCAATAAGATCTTCTTTCTTCATCCACCCTGCACGGAAGCCGGCCGCTCCAAATACCAGCGTCGCCAAAAACGGAATAAATGTTCCTCCTCCGATGCCTTCCCACAGCGGATGGGCCAATAGCGACACCAGCAAGCCCATAATCAATCCCGCTAAACCCGAAACCACATGGGCAACCGGCGTCTCCTGGAGCTTAGCCTCTCCTGCCCTGAGCCACCGGCGGATAAAGACATCCGACAATTGGACAAGAGCAAAAGCCGCCGCCGCCCCCAAAATCATAAACCAATACACCTGGCCCTTCAGCTCCGTTACACCCAACAGCTGGCGGACCATCTGAGCCAAAGCTCCTTCAGTATGCTGACCGGATTGATAACCTGCTGCGACCCCCGCTATCAATGCGGCCAATTGAATCCACTTTTTCAACTTGCTTCACCTCCTGCTACCAGTATGACCAAAATTTCTTTGGATAAACCTGCCATCCCCGGTGGAGGGGATCAGTAAAATTGAATTGCCTCCGGGGTTGCTATATAATGATGAAAAATACCCTCATTCGAGGACTTAACCAGAGGTGAACCATATGAGCTCTCCCAGCCTGAAGGAATTCCAGGATCAAGTCGCCGAATTACTCCTCCGTCACCGCAGCGTTCTGGATGTTCTCTCCAAGTTTCAACAGTCGAATGCCGCTGCCAACCGGGCCGTGATGAAGTCGGTTACGGAATGCGGCTGTGTCCAGGTTCATGCCGGCAAACAACACTACACCCGGGATATGACGCTGGAGCAGGCCAAAGAGCAGTTGGGAACCCATCTTGAGGGACAGGTTTGTGAACATTGCAAAGAGGTCATCGAGTCCGAGCTGGGGCGGAATTTGTTTTATATGGCGTCCTTGTGCAATCTGCTGGACCTGAACTTGGACAAGGTGGTCTCCCAGGAATCCACCAAATGCTCCACATTGGGTCTGTTTAATCTTAGTTAACCTGCACCTGTTGGCTTACCAAAACAAAAAAGCATTTATTTCCCCTTGAAGCAGGAAAATAAATGCTTTTTATTTTCATCCTATTCGGTTGTGTTACATGTTGGTCTTGTTCACCGCTTCGTCATTCTGTCCCCGGCGGCGTCCGCGGCGCTTCAGCACACGGTCCAGACGGGAGATCTGCTCAACGTTTTTTTTTAGGCCGTAGAGAGCATACAGAACCAGCGGAACAAAGATCATCTTGGAGATGGAGCCGGGAAATTTAATGGCCAGCACCACAGCTGCAATCACAACAACGGGAGTTACCCAGATAGCAGACTTGGGAATGCCGATTTTCTTGAAGTTGGGATATTTCACGGTGCTGATCATCAGGTAGGACAAGAGCAGAGTGGACAGCACCAGCACAACCGTATTGATTTCATTGGCGAACAGAGCCAACGTACACAATACACCGCCGGCAGCAGGAATAGGCAGCCCGATAAAGTACCCGGGTGTTCCGGCAACCACATTGAAGCGGGCCAGCCGCAGCGCGCCGCAGATCGGGAAGATCGCGGTAACGATCCATGCTGTAGCTTCATTCATTCCTTGGAAGGCTGTTACATACATAATGAACGCCGGTGCTACACCGAAGGAAATCACGTCGGACAGGGAGTCCAGTTCCTTGCCGAATTCGGATTGGGCATTCAGCGCCCGGGCAACCCGGCCGTCCAGCCCGTCGCACAGCATGGCGACAATGACCATGATGGCGGCAAGCTCTGTATACTCATTAAACACAAGTATGATAGCGAGAAATCCCAAGAACAAATTCCCGATGGTAAACATATTTGGTACGGACTTTCTGATCATCTCATCACCCCATGTTGAAGATTCCGATGCATGCCTTGCTATTCGGAGCCTCCTTCGTAAACTAGAATTATCTGCCGGGTGTGTACGTCCAAATTTAAATGTTTCGTAAACGAACCGCCGGATACTCCTTCATGATTGTATGCAATTTAGATATGTCTGTCAATGAATACTTGGTCTTGAATCCGTTTTAATCCTTCCTTGATCGCCCTCGCTCGGACCTCTCCAATTCCATCCACTTCATCCAGATCCTCTATGGAGGCATTAACCATAAACGGCAGGTATTCAAACCGCTCCACCAGATTGGCGATGATCACCGAAGGCAGTCTCGGGATTTTGCTCAGGACCCGGTAGCCCCGCGGGGACAGCTGTTCCTCCATGGACGTGTTGGAATACGGATACCCCAGCAGTCTGGCCAGATCATTGTGATTAAGAATCTCATCATTACCGAGGCGCCTGAGGGTCAGACGGATTTCCTTCACCCGCTCCTCCGAAGGATCTCTTGCATAGTCTTTCAAAAGAAGCAGCTGCTCATACTCCGTATTTCCAACCAACTCCTCCAGCTGCATGCTGATCAGACGGCCTTCCGTACCCAGTTCATTGATGTAACGTTTGATCTCACCTTTAATACGCAGCACCATCTCAATCCGTTGCAAAACATTGCAAACATCGTGGGTAGTCACAATTTCCTCAAATTCCGCCGCTCCCAGATTGGTCAGCGCCTGGTCGAGAACGGTTTTGTACTTCTCCAGAGTTTGAATGGCCTGGTTGGCCTTGGTCAGAATCACGCCGATATCCTTAAGGGAGTACCGGAGGGTCCCCTGATACAGCGTGATGACATTGCGCCGTTGGGAAATGGACACTACCAGCTTCCCCGTTTGTTTGGCCACACGCTCCGCTGTCCGGTGCCGGATTCCCGTTTCAATGGAGGGAATGGTCGGATCCGGAATCAGCTGTGTATTGGCATACAGAATTCTCCGTATATCCTCACTGAGGATAATCGCCCCGTCCATTTTGGCCAGCTCATACAGATGGTTGGGGGTAAAATCGCAATTGATGGAGAAGCCTCCATCCACTATGTCCATTAAATCTGGGCTGTAGCCTACTACGATCAACCCGCCTGTTTTGGCCCGCAGCACATTCTCCAGTCCGTCACGGAAGGCGGTACCGGGTGCCACCATCTGCAGAAGTTTGCTCATTACATCTTGCTTTTCCTCGTCCCGCCCCATGGGAAGCCCCCTGACTCTCTATAAATAGTAATACTACCGCGGCAGCGCCGCATCCAATGCCTCTTGAACAGTATTTACGCCGACCACGTCCATCCCCTTCGGAGGATTCCAGCCCTTCAGGGACTTCTGCGGAAGAATGACCCGCTTGAAGCCCAGCTTCTCCGCTTCCTTCACCCGCTGGTCCACCCGGGATACCCCTCTGACCTCTCCGGTCAGTCCGATTTCCCCGAAGATAGCATCAAAGGGCTGTGTCGGACAATCCCGGAAGCTGGAGGCAATGCTCACGGCCACAGCCAAATCTACTGCGGGTTCATCCAGCTTGACGCCTCCGGCAACATTGAGATACACGTCCTGGGTTTGCAGGAATAGCCCATTCCGCTTCTCCAACACGGCAATAATCAATGACAGCCGGTTATGGTCATACCCTGTGGCCATCCGCCTGGGCGAAGGGAAGTTTGTGGGGCTAACCAGCGCCTGCAGTTCCACCAGAACCGGCCGTGTCCCCTCCATACTGGCGACAACCGTTGAGCCAGCCACTCCCAAGGGCCGTTCGGACAAAAACAGCTCGGAGGGGTTATTTACCTCTACAAGCCCGGATTCCCTCATTTCGAAAATCCCGATTTCATTAGTGGAGCCAAACCGGTTTTTCACCGCCCGGAGAACCCGGTACGTATGATGCCGTTCCCCCTCAAAGTACAGGACACAGTCCACCATATGCTCCAGAAGCCGCGGTCCGGCGATAGCGCCTTCCTTAGTGACATGTCCGACCAACACTGTTGCGATCCCCTTGGATTTGGCGATCCGCATAAAGTGGGCAGTACATTCCCGGACCTGGGATACGCTGCCGGGTGCCGAGGAGATGGACGGGTGGAAAACCGTTTGGATCGAGTCAATCACCAGGAAGTCCGGCTCTATTTCGTCGATGGCCATCAAGATGGCATCAATATTGGTCTCACACAGCACGAACAACAACGGAGATATAGCACCCAGCCGGTCCGCCCGGAGCTTGGTCTGCCGGGTGGATTCCTCCCCGGAGATATAGAGAACCTTCAGTCCTTTGCGGTTCAGCTCAAAGGAGGTCTGCAAAAGCAGGGTGGACTTGCCGATACCGGGGTCACCGCCAACCAAGATCAGCGAACCCGGAACCACACCTCCGCCCAGCACCCGGTTTAGCTCGATGTTATCCGTGACAATGCGCGGCTCCTTCGTACTTTCTATGTGTATGATGGAAACCGCTTTTTCTTGCGGAAGAGCGGAAACGGATGTGTGGACGCCAGCCCGCTGCGGCGCCTCCACTTCCTCCACGAAGGTGTTCCAGGCTTGGCAGCCCGGGCACTTGCCCAGCCATTTGGGCGTTTCGTATCCACATTCGGTACAGGTGAATTTCGTTTTTAGTTTAGCCATAATTTCGGATTTCCTGCGCTTTCTTTTTGTTATTCCGATCAGCTTGACGTAAATTTAAGTTTACCATTTATTTGTATGGGCGTCCATGAAACCAAAGGCTCTCTTCTTATCTGATTCGGCAAATCCCGACAAAAAATAAAGCCCCCTGCACAAAGGATTATTCCTTCGTGCAAGAGGCTTTGCAGGTTTTGGCCGGTTAGGCCGTATCTGAAAACTCGTTGAGGGCATCTTTCACCGCCTTTTCGCCCCGAACTATCGTCACTTCCGCTTGACGTACCCCCGGTACGCCTTCACGAAAGTTCCTTGTTATGGGGGAAAATTTGGGCATTAGCTGCTCCCCTCGGAGTTTTCAGACACGTCCTAGTTGCGCACAACCACCAGCTCCCCTTCTTTTTCATCGATGACCAGATGGTCACCCTTCGTGATGTTGCCCTTGAGGAATTCCTCCGACAACCGGTCCTCAATATGCTTTTGGATGGCGCGGCGCAGCGGTCTTGCCCCGTAGGTGGGGTCATAACCTTCCTTAGCCAGGAACTTCTTGGCGCTGTCGGAGAGCTCGAAGTCCACTTCCTGCTCCTTCAAACGCTTGCGGAGTTCCTCTGCCATCAGGGTGACGATTTGGGCGATATGCTGTTCGTCCAAGGAGTGGAAGACGATCATTTCGTCCATCCGGTTTAGGAACTCCGGACGGAAGCTTTTCTTCAGCTCCGTCAACACCTTGTCTTTCATATTATTATATTCCTTGCCGGTATCGGCGATTGCGGCGGTGAAGCCCAGGGAGCTTTGCTTCTTGATGGTATCCGCCCCCACGTTGGAGGTCATGATGATCAAGGTATTGCGGAAGTCCACTGTACGTCCCTTGGAATCGGTCAAGCGGCCGTCCTCCAGAACCTGCAGGAGGATATTGAACACCTCGGGATGCGCTTTTTCGATTTCATCCAGCAATACAACGGAGTAAGGCTTGCGGCGTACCTTCTCGGTGAGCTGGCCGCCTTCTTCGTAGCCTACATATCCCGGAGGCGCTCCGACCAGACGGGAGGTGGAGTGTTTCTCCATGTATTCGGACATATCGATCCGGATAACCGCATTCTCGTCGCCGAAGAGGGCTTCTGCCAAGGCGCGTGCCAGCTCGGTTTTACCTACACCGGTCGGGCCAAGGAAGATGAAGGAGCCCATAGGGCGCTTCGGATCCTTCAGACCTGCACGGGCCCGGCGGATGGCGCGGCTCACAGCCTTCACGGCTTCGTCCTGGCCAATCACCCGGTCATGGAGAATATCCTCCATCTTCAGCAGGCGTTCGGTTTCCTCTTCTGCCAGCTTCCGTACGGGAACCCCGGTCCAGCTCGCCACGATTTGGGCGATATCATCCGGCGTCACCACAGAGTCGGTGCGGCCTTGCTTTTCCTTCCACTCGTTGCGGGTGGACTCCAGTTCCTCGCGGAGCTTTTGCTCGGTATCCCGTAGAGCGGCAGCCTTCTCGAACTCCTGGCTTTGCACGGCGGAGTCCTTTTCCTTCCGGACATCCTCCAGCTTTTGCTCCATTTGCTTCAGGCTGGGCGGTACAGTGTAGGACTTCAACCTCACCTTCGAGCCGGCTTCGTCGATCAGGTCAATGGCTTTGTCCGGCAGGAAGCGGTCGGTGATGTAACGGTCGGACAGCTTCACGGCCTGCACAATGGCCTCGTCGGAAATCTTCACCCGGTGATGGGCTTCATAACGGTCACGGAGACCGTAGAGAATTTGCACGGCTTCCTCCGGAGTCGGCTGATCCACTGAAATGGGTTGGAACCGGCGCTCCAAAGCGGCATCCTTCTCGATATATTTGCGGTACTCATCCAAGGTAGTGGCACCGATGCACTGCAGCTCGCCGCGGGCTAGGGCAGGCTTCAGAATGTTGGAGGCGTCGATAGCGCCTTCTGCGCCGCCTGCGCCGATCAGGGTGTGCAGTTCATCGATGAACAGGATGATGTTGCCCGCTTGACGGATTTCGTCCATGATCTTCTTCAGACGGTCCTCGAACTCGCCTCTGTATTTGGTGCCGGCAACAACGGAGCCCATATCCAGCGTCATGACCCGCTTATCCCGGAGTGTTTCGGGGATTTCGTTGTTGATAATCTTCTGTGCCAAACCTTCGGCAATGGCTGTTTTACCAACGCCGGGTTCACCGATCAGTACCGGGTTGTTCTTGGTCCGGCGGCTCAATACTTGAATGACCCGTTCAATTTCCTTGCTCCGGCCGATTACCGGGTCAAGATGCCCTTCCTTGGCAGTAGCCGTCAGATCACGGGCCAAACCGTCCAAGGTAGGTGTGCTGACGTTGGCAGGTGTGCCGTGGCTTGTGGAAACCGCCTCGCTGCTTCCCAGAAGCTGCAGCACTTGCTGGCGGGCCTTGTTAAGGCTCACACCCAGATTGTTCAGAACCCGGGCAGCCACCCCTTCACCTTCGCGGATCAAACCCAGGAGGATATGTTCAGTGCCCACGTACGTATGCCCGAGCTTGCGGGCTTCATCCATGGAAAGTTCAATGACTTTTTTAGCCCGGGGCGTGTATGCAATATTGGTCGGCTGCTCCTGTCCGCGGCCGATCAGGGATTCTACCTCATCCTGAATCTTCTCCAGGCCCAAACCCAGGGAGATCAGCGCCTTGGCGGCAATGCCTTCCCCTTCTTTAATCAATCCCAGCAAAATATGCTCTGTACCGATATTATTGTGTCCCAACCGCACAGCCTCTTCTTGTGCCAAGGCCAATACCTTTTGGGCACGCTCCGTAAATCTGCCAAACATCATCGTGAACACCTCCAAATATAGTAATCACTTGTTCCTTTATTTCTGAGCCAAATGGCTGCGGATCAATTCCGCCCGGCGGATATCCCTTCCCTCTGCCGACAGCTTTTCGCCGGAGAGCTGCTGCAGGAAAGCAGGCTGGGTCATGACCAATAGCTCGTTTAACGCTGTTTTGCTGACGTTCTGCACCATCCCCAGATCTACTCCAAGCCGTACATCGGATAAACGCTGGGCGGCCTCCTTGGAGTCCATGATGATGGCATGGGTCAGGATTCCGTAGGATCTGCAGATCCGGTCCTGCATTCTGGCTCTGGATTCCACCGCCAGGATCTGCCGGGCGCTGCGCTCATGCTCGATAATCTGCCGGACCACACTGTGCAGATTATCCAGAATCTCCTCCTCCGATTGCCCCAGTGTTATCTGGTTGGAAATCTGGAAGAGGTTGCCCACCGCCTCACTACCTTCGCCATAAATCCCTCTTACGGCCAGGCCCACTTGGGTGATCGCCTGCAGAATCCGGTTGATTTGCTGGGTGATCACAAGAGCAGGAAGATGGATCATTACCGAGGCCCGGATGCCTGTTCCCACATTGGTGGGACAACTGGTCAGGAACCCCCGCCGCTCGTCGAATGCGTATTCCAGCAGCTCCTCAAAACGGTCATCTACCTCATTGGCTATCTTCCAAGCTTCCCGGATTTGAAAGCCGGAGGCAAGAACCTGAATGCGGATGTGATCCTCCTCATTCACCATAATACTGATGGATTCGGATTCGTTCAACAAAACCGCACCGTTTTGTGATTCGTTGGCCAAATTGGGGCTGATCAGATGTTTTTCCACCAATACCTTTTTTTCCAACTCGGACAACTCGGAGAGTGGAACCATCTCCATGGCCCCATCCTCCTGAAGGCTTCCGGCCTCGTGGAGCTCCCGGATTTTGTCCAACACCTCGCCGGACTGGGATTTGGTGGACAACATGGGAAACGGGTACCCGTTTAAGTTACGCGCAATTCGGACTCTGCTGCTGATGACGATATCCGAATCGGGGCCTTCGCCCTTCATCCATTCCGTCAATGCCTGCTCGAAAAATCGCCGGGAAACCATACCCTTGACTCCTCCCATTTACAAGCCGGAGGTTTGCCGCTCCAGCTCTTTGATCTGGTCCCGGATTTTCGCTGCGGCTTCAAAGTCCTCATGCTCCACCCGCTGGACCAGTTCTTTCTTCAACCGTTCCAATTCACGCTTTACCTGAATTTTACCACCAGTGCGTTTGGGCACCTTGCCCGTATGCACGGTATTCCCGTGAACCCGCTTGAACAGCGGATCCAAGCGCTCGTCAAAATATTTATAACATTCACTGCAGCCAAAACGGCCCAGCTTGCTGAATTGCGAATACGTCAGCCCGCAGTTTTCACACCGCGGCGGCGTTTCCTGCCTGCGCTGGCTTCCCGTGGGCGGTTCAAAATCAAGCAGACCGGACAGCAGATTATGGATCGAAAACCCTCCTGCCGTTCCCGGAATCATTTCACCCTTTTCCCTGGCGCAGGATTCACAGATGTGAAATTCCGTCTTCTCGCCATTGACAATCTTCGTAAAATGCAGGGTTGCCGGCTTTTTGCCGCATTCCTGGCAAATCATGAGAACGTCCTCCCTTTCCTCATGGACTCAACAAGGCAATGAGCATTGCCTTCAGAAGCTTGGCTCTGATTTCATCCCGAAATGGAAGCTTGATCTGAAGCGCGTCTCTGGATATCGCAGCACGGATAAGGTTCGCTTCCCTGCTCGAGATCTGCTTGCCCTCCTCCAGCTGATAAACCAATCCTTCGGCACCCGTCTGGTCAATGGCCTCGCCAATGGTTTGGAAAATGTGGTTAAGAATTTGCCCCCTGGACGACAGCTCCACCTTCTGAATCCGGATGTACCCGCCGCCGCCGCGCTTGCTCTCCACCACATACCCTTTTTCGAGAGTAAACCGGGTGCTGATGACGTAATTGATTTGGGAGGGCACACACTGAAATTCATCCGCCAGGTCGTTGCGCTGAATCTCAATGACGCCCCCAGGACTCTGCTGGAGAATTCGCTTCAGGTAGTTTTCTATGAGTTCCGAAATATTTCTCATCCCTCATCCCCTATTCCCGCAGCTTATTTGTTGACTTGACTTTGACTTTCTTTGACCTTGTAAATATTATAGCACCATTTTCTAAATTATCAAATCATTTTGAAGGTGTCTTGGCAAATGGATCAGAGAAGGCTCCTAAAGCTCTCCAACAAGCTAAACACAGTATCTCCTGAAGGGGGAAAGTTTATGGCGGGAAGGGTTTGCCACTCGGGGCGAAGATATCGGTAGTGGTTCGGGGCTGGAGCCTTTTACTTTATGGATTTTTGCCCTTTTCCCTTTGATCCTTATCCTTTGCCTTTTGCCTTTTGCCTTTTGCTTACCATCCCCAACTCCACCATCACCCTTACGGACACCAAAGCCCTTATTTGCTCCATATAGCGCTATCCTGAACCCTAACGGACCCAGATGACCTTATTCCGCTGAAAGGAAGCCTCCACCGCCTCCATTTACCCAAATAGCGCCGCTGGAGTCCGTTAGGTTAGCAAAACCCTGGTTTTGGAGTAAATAGCGCCTTTGGGGTCCGTTAGCATTCTGGGAGAGCATGATTGGGGGACAAAGGG
>JAEWMH010000170.1 GCA_023393235.1 Bacillota bacterium
GGTTCGGGGTGGAAGCACAGCAATGTGTGGAGCTGACGAATACTAATCGGTCGAGGGCTTATCCAAAACAAATTTGGTTTGTTTGTGAGTTCGCATCCGGTTTTCAGGGCGCAAGTCCTGGAGATTGATTGCTTGGAGAGATACCCAAGTGGCTCAAGGGGACCCTCTGCTAAGGGGTTAGACTGCGTAAGTGGTGCGAGGGTTCGAATCCCTCTCTCTCCGTTCTGTTTTTTTTTAATATGGCGGTGTAGCTCAGCTGGCTAGAGCGTTCGGTTCATACCCGAAAGGTCGGGGGTTCGATTCCCTTCGCCGCTACCATCTTTACTTCCTATTGTAGGACAAGCAAGGGCGCTTAGCTCAGCTGGGAGAGCATCTGCCTTACAAGCAGAGGGTCGGCGGTTCGATCCCGTCAGCGCCCACCATATACTTATCTAACGACGCGGGGTGGAGCAGCCCGGTAGCTCGTCGGGCTCATAACCCGAAGGCCGCAGGTTCAAATCCTGCCCCCGCAATTAAATACCTTTTTACTGCGGAGCCGTGGTGTAGAGGCCTAACATGCCTGCCTGTCACGCAGGAGACCGCGAGTTCGAATCTCGTCGGCTCCGCCATTTTAACTTCATATGCGGTCGTGGCGGAATTGGCAGACGCGCTGGATTCAGGTTGCAGTGGACTAATACTCCGTGGAGGTTCGAGTCCTCTCGACCGCACTAAAGCACAGCAAGGGTTTCGGTGTTCTTCACCGGAGCCTTTTTGCTTTATTCCGGTGAGCAACCCCACCATTTTCCTGCAGGCTCCTGCTTCTTCCCGTATAATAAAAGGAAATACTGGAGAGCGGGGACAATGCCCATGTACAAGCTGTTGATTGTAGATAATGAGCCTAGGGTACGCTACGGTCTTCGCCATTATTTGAATTGGAGCGCATACGGCATTGAGGTGGCGGGGGAGGCTGAGGACGGGGAGTCGGCGCTACAAGAAGCGGAGCGTCTGAAGCCAGATATCGTATTGACGGATGTGCGGCTGCATCATTTAGACGGAATTGAATTATCCCGGCGGCTGAGGGAATGTTACCCCCGGATCAAAATTGTCTTTGTTAGCGAGCATAATGTAGCGGATTATCTGAAATCGGCCTTGCAGCTGAATGCGGTGGATTATATTTTTAAACCAGTCAATCTGCGTGAGCTTCGACAGGTGGTGAGGCGGATTACCGCGGACCTGGCAGAGCAGGACAGACAGCTGCAGACAGCTCGGGACATGCAGGTGAAGCTGAGGGAAAGTCTGCCGCTTCTGCGGGAGCGGTTCCTGTATGCACTTCTGGGGCAGAGGCTGTCTCCCGGTTTGATACAGGAGCGGATCGCTTTTTTGGAGCTCAACCTGCCGGTGTCGGCAGATTATGTAGTATTGGTCATCAGTGTTGATGATTATGCGGAAATGCTGGCTTCCCGCAATGAACGGGACAGGCAGCTGCTGATGTATGCCGCGGTGAATGTTTGCCAGGAGCTTATGGACCTGGACATGGGCGGATATGTCTTTGAGGTGCGGAGCGGGGAATTGGCGTGTATTCTCCGTTTGGAGAGCAAAGGCCATTGCGAGGAACGGCTGCTGGCGTTAGCCGAAGCGATCCGGTATAACCTGGAGCGTTGGCTGGCTTTGACGGTTACCATCGGTGTGGGGGATCGGAGCAAGGGGCTGGGGCATATCAGCCACTCTTTCGCTCAAGCCCGGGAGGCAGCGGAACGGAAATGGTATTTAGGCAAAAACCGCATCATTACCACGAACAGTCCGGAACCTTCCGAGGAGCAGGTTTTTCGGGTGGACCACACGCGAATCGAGCGGTTGACAGTCCTGATGAAGGCAGGAGATGCAGAACGGCTGCAGGAAGAACTGGATTGTATTTTTGGCCAGTTGGCCAAAAGCTGGAGAAGTGGAGCTGACTATATCCGCAATCTCAGCCTGCAGCTGGCGCTTCTGGCTGATCAGCTCCTATTGGAGCTGGGGATACAAGGACCGTATGCGCAAGAGTCCTCGGTTTGGGAGATATTGGCCAGGCAAGAAACGATTGAGGAGCTTCACCGTACCCTGGAGCAGCTTCTTTCGGAACGGTGTGCCTTGATTTGGGAACGGCGGAACGGAAAGTACGGTAATTTGGTAGAGCGGGTGCAGGCGATCATCAATGCCCGTTTTTCGGAGAATATTTCAGTCACCGATATTGGCCGGGATGTATTCTTGACGCCTACATATGTCTGCCTGCTATACAAGCAGGAGACCGGGAGGACGGTCAATGATTATTTGACCCAGGTCAGGGTGGAACGGGCGAAAGAGCTGCTGCGCAACCCCCGGAATAAGCTGTACGATATTTGCTACGCGGTAGGTTATGCCGACCCCAGTTATTTTACGAAGCTATTCAAGAAAATAGCCGGCGTTACGCCCAGTGCTTACCGGGACAGCATCAAGTAACGGGTGCTTCCAGTACCCTGTTGACCGGGACTTGCTCTTACGGAGCAGGTCTTTTTTTTATGATTTTTTCGGGGAATGGTCTGGGTATGGAGCCTCTATAGGAATCCACCAGAAATTGAAGGTTTGTCATCTGTAAGGGGACCTGCGGATTGCCTATAATTGAACATGCACTCATCATGCTGATAAGAGCTGCAGCTGAAACCGGAAGGGAGATTAGCGTTCATGAAATGGAGAAGGGAACGGATGCATGAAAGACGCGGTTGGAAGGGCACTCCCCGTTTGGCGTTATGGTTTTTGGCGTTTGTTCTGATTTGCGGAGGCATAGCTCCTTTTTCCGGAGGGAGCAGGTCTGCTTTTGCCCAAGACTCTGTGGCACAGGACCCCTATGAATGGAGTGGTGTCCCTATCGGCGGGGGCGGCTACGTGACCGGGATGGTAGCCCATCCAGCCGAGCCGGATCTGGTTTATATCCGGACGGATGTGGGCGGCATGTACCGCTGGAATGAGGCGGAGAAAACCTGGAGGCAGCTGGTGGGTTTTGCCGATCGCAGTGAGGTGAATTTGTACGGGGTAGACAGCATGGCTATTGATCCCAGTAATCCCGACATTCTCTATGCTGCATTAGGCAAGTATGATTACTGGTCGCCCAGCGATATTTATAAATCTGCGGACCGGGGAGAAACCTGGACCAGAACCAATCTGAAGGCTGGCGGGGAGGATGTCCCCATGAATGCCAACGGCGTTAATAAAATCACGGAACGGATCGCTGTTGATCCCAACGATGGGAATGTGATTTATTACGGCTCCCGGACCAAGGGGCTCTTCCGGAGCACTGCCGCAGCCAACAGCGGGAGCTGGGGCAAGGTGACTTCCTTCCCGGCTTTTGCCGATAGCACCAACAGCGGTATTACCTTTATTGCCTTCGATCCGGCTACAGGCGGGAATGGGCAGCCCAGTCAGACCATTTATGCAGGCGCTTTCAATACGGGAGTGTATGTCAGCCGGAATGCGGGAGCAACCTGGACGCTGCTGTCCGGCAGCCCGGTGAAGCCCAAGAAGGCCCTTATCGACCAGGACGGATACCTGTATGTCACCCATAGCTCAGGGATTGCCAGACTGGAGGGCAATAGCTGGGTGGATCTCACTCCTTCAGGGGAAGCGGGGAAGATATTTATCGGCATCACCGTGGACCGTGCGGATAAGAACGTCATCATGACGGCGCGTGGTATGGGTGAGCATAATAACCCTATCTACCGTTCCACGGACCGCGGCGCCACCTGGACAAAATTGACCTATACCCGCAACATTACCACACCGTGGATGCCCAATTGGCATTGGTCCTCGGAAACCTCTGCGATCCTCATTGACCCTTATAATTCCAAGCGGGTGTGGTTTACGGACTGGTATTATCCCTGGCGGACAGACGATATTACGGTTGCACCTTCGGAATGGACAAATTATGCCAAAGGCCTGGAGTCCACGGTCAATGTCAGCAATTTGTCCAGCCCTCCCGGAGGAAGGACGATTCTGCACAGCGGCATTGCCGATAACGGGGGCTTCGATCATGTTTCGCTGACGAATTTTCCTGCCTCAACCTATTTTACGGGCAACAGCGCGATTGGACTGATGACCACAACGGGCATCGATGTGCAGGTGACCGACCCGGAATTTGTTGTGCGTGTGGGAACGTACGGCTGGAACGGGGATAACCGGGAAAGCCCGGGCAACGGTGCCTATTCCCTGGATGGAGGCGAAAACTATACCGGATTTGCCACGCTGCCTTACAAAAAGGCTCAGGGAGGAAGAGTGGCGGTATCAGCTACCAGCCCCGATAACATCATCTGGATGCCTCAGCGCAGTGATGTGTATGTGACGCTTGACCGGGGGGTTACCTGGCAGCGGGGTGTGGGAGCACCGTCGGGGGGACTGTCCGGTGACAACGTGTTCGGGAATTATTATCAGCCGCTGTCCTCGGATAAGGTGAACGGCAGTATCTTTTATCTGTATGACAAGTCCGGCCGCATGTACGTCACCACTAATGGAGGCATTTCTTGGAGTCCGGGAGGAGCCCTGCCTGCACAATCCACTGCATGGCATAATGTGGAGGCGGCTCCCGGGATCATGGGAGAGGTCTGGGTCGGCCTCAATAACCAGGGATTATACCGTTCCAGCGACGCAGGAAAAAGCTTCGCGAAGGTTGAGGGCGTAGAGACGGCATTCCTGTTCAGCTTTGGCAAACATGCTCCCGGAAGGTTGAATCCGGCCGTATTCGTCTATGGGAAGGTGGCGGGGCATGCCAAGGAAGCCATATTCCGCTCCGATGATATGGGGGAAACCTGGGTGAAGGCCAGTGTGGATGAGCCCTTCCCCGGAAATGACCCCAACGCCATGACCGGAGACCGCCAGGTTCACGGCCGGGTCTACGTCGGCACCAATGGCAGCGGTCTGCTCTACGGCGCCAGAACCGAGCCGCTTGCTGCTCCCGTTTATACGGATACGGAAACTCCCTCGGTGCCAAACGGCTTGCGGGTGACAGCTGCCAAGAAAGCATCTGTGGATGTTTCGTGGAATGCGGCAACGGATACCGGAGGTTCGGGGATTAAGGGGTACCGGATCTCTGACGGGAATGGATCAATTCTTGCGGAAACATACGGAACCTCCTACAGTGTAGCGGGGCTCGTGGAGAAAACCGCCTATAGCTTCAAGGTTCAAGCAATGGATTATGCAGGCAATTTGTCCGGCTTCAGCGCTATTGTGACTGCAACCACACAGGAAGCGAAGGATACAACACCTCCCTCCATACCGCAGGGCTTACATGCTCTTGAATCCACAGCAGTAAAAGTTCGATTGGCCTGGGAGCCAAATCAGGAGGCGGACCTGCTGGGCTACAATCTGTACCGCGGCGAAACGCCGGATTTTGAGCCTTCCGATACGAACCGGATCGGTACGATGCTGACAGCAAGCCAATATACCGATTGGAGCGGGATTAAAGAGAATACTACCTATTATTACAAGCTCCAGGCAGCGGATATCAACAGACTGATGTCCGGGATTTCCACGGAGCTTGCGGTGAGGACATCTCCGGACAGCCGTGTGGAGCTGATTGTTGATAATCTGGATAGCGGGTTTACGTCGGACGGCGGCTGGTCGGCAAGCCAGTATACGACATCACGGTTTGGCCTTAATTATTTCCATGATGCCAATGTTGCCGGCAAATGGGCCAAATGGACGCCTTATATTACACAAGCCGGAGAGTACAACGTATACATGCTGTGGAATTCCCCCGGGAGCCGGGGCTACAATATTCCGTTGGAAATTGCCTATGAAGGCGGGAAAGACAACTCCAAGCAGATTCATCAAAATGGTGTTGACAATATGTGGGTATACCTTGGCACATACCATTTTGCTCCCGGCACCGGGCAATATGTGAAATTGACCACCAACGGAACCGACATCACCATTGCTGATGCCGTGAAGTTCTCTCTGGCCGCAACGGACCCTTATGGCACCACGCATGAAAATAAGGCAACCCCCGGAGATGCGGCGTCCCCAGTCATCAAGCTGGACCAAACGGACGGGACAGTGACCGGGCTGGTATACGGGGTGTCAGGCCGGACCAACAAAGGCGCTTTGCTGTCGGTGCGGGTCAATGGAACGGAAATCCCCACACCGTACAGCAGCAACTACGTCAATAGCTTCCGTTTGACCCTTCCTCTTACGGAAGGCTCCAACCAGATCCAGATTGATGCCGTGGAGCGGGGAGGCCAGACATTCTCCGCAGCGTTGTCTCTCCAGGCCGTCATTCCGCCAGTACCGGCAACTAGTGTTACTATGGATACCTACGAAATGCCTGCAGTGATACAGCCTGGGGATCAATTTAAGCTGTGGGCAGCCGTGCAGCCAGGGGATGCCAGTGTCAAAACCATAATCTTTACAACCAGCAATCCCGCGGTGGCTACGGTGACGGATGCTGTATACCAGCCTGCCGACGGGAAAACTCAAGTGCTGGTTACGGCTGTAAGCCCAGGGCAAGCAGTGATCACAGCCACAAGTACAGACGGTCAATGGACCGATGAGCTGGGCATCCGGGTGGAAGGGCCAGTCGATCCCGGCGAAACGGATATCACACCCCCTGGTGAGGTAACCGCAGCTGTTGTAAGCCCAGGAGACAGGCAGCTGACACTCACCTGGTCTGATCCGCCGGATGAGGATCTGGCATCGGTTCGCATCATACGGGAGAACCCCGTGCTTTCTGTTACGGAAGCGGTGTATGTCCCTGCAGGGCAGAGGAGCATCATCATATCCGGCCTGGACAATGGGATATCGTACACCTACCGGATCAGCACCCGGGACCAGGCAGGAAACCTGTCATCCGGCATAACGGTCACCGGAACACCCCAAGCTCCGGCAGTCTATTCCGACGGCAGCTCAGGCCCTTCGCCAGATCCGGGGAAGGCTGCTGATTCCGTCGGGCAAGGAAAGCTTGCAGTCACCGTGACTCCTGCTGCCGGCGGTATCTCCCGTCTGGTCCTGCGGGAGACGGATATAAAGAAGGCGGTGGAGCAGGCTCTAGGGCTTTCAGGCACAGTGGATATCGAGATTGCCTCCACAGAGCCGCTGCAGGGGCTGGAGGTGGAATTGCCCATTACCTTCGCCAGCCGGGGGGAAGCAGGCAACATAAAAGCCATCCGTATCCATGCCGCCGGTTTAGCTTCCGTGACCTTACCGGCAGAGCTGCTTGCCGTTCCGGGGGAAACGGGGGTCAAGGTTAAGCTGCAAATCTCCAAGGCAGACGGGGCTGATTCGCAAGGTAAAGCTCAAGCTATTCTGAACGGAGCCGATGTGTATGATTTTGCTTTAACCCTGAACGGGAAGCCGATATCAGATTTCGGTACATCCAAAGTGAAGGTGGAGCTGGACTATTCCCTTCAGCCTGGAGAAGAGCCCCATAAACTGATTGCCTTTACATGGAGCGATAATGCTGAAAAACCGAAGGTGCTGAAAAATAGCCGTTATGATCCGGCAACGAAGAGCTTACTGCTTCAGCTGCACCAATTAGGCAAATTTGCAGCAGTGCATCACGAAGTGGGCTTTACCGATCTGACAGGGTTCGGTTGGGCACAGGAGGGCATCGAAGCCTTGGCCGCCCGGGAGGCGGTTAGCGGCATCGGCGGCGGACAGTTTCACCCTGAGGGGAGGGTCACCCGGGCGGAGTTTGTCACCATGCTGATGAATGCGTTTGACCTTACCCGCACGGAAGCGAAGTCCACACTGGCAGATGTGGAGCAGGGCAGCTGGTATTACGCCGCGCTGGCCTCCGCCCAGGAGCTGGGTATTGTGCAGGGCAGGGAGGACGGCAGCTTCGGCATCCACGAAGAGATCAGCCGCCAGGATATGGCGGTGGTATTGTACCGTGTGATCCGGCAGCTGGAGGGCCAGCTGAAGCAGGAGGGACAAAGCGGCGTGTTTGCCGATGAGCAGGAGTTAGCCGGATATGCCCTGGAGGCTGTCCGTTTCCTGAAGCAAACCGGGATTGCGGATGGTGTGGGCGACGGACGGTTTGCTCCGTATGAAGCTTCCAGCCGCGCCCAGGCGGCGGTTATGATTTACCGGCTGTATCAGCAGATGCGGCCGTAGCATGTGTTTAGCCCCGGAATGCCAGAAGGCTGGCGCCGGGGCTTTATGTTATCCGGGGGTGACACGGGGGTTCATGCAATAGCTGCTTACATCGATTCCATTCTTCGGCAGCTTCTTTGACGGGCACCGCCTTTAAGGACTTGGGTTCAATTCGCAGGAAAATCCCCATGTGCTGTGTTAAAATCATCATTAGCTGCTAAACGATCCGATTGGTCGTAACGAGTAAATATATGAGGAGGCATGCTGATGAGATACCGTGAATTGGGCTCTACCGGCTGGAACGTATCGGCTCTGGGCTTCGGAGCCATGAATCTCCCCGGCGTGCCGTATGAGCAGGCACATGCCGCGTTGAATGAAGCTCTGGACTTGGGCATCAATTATGTGGATACCGCGGCGGGATACCGGAATAGCGAGGAAATTATTGGACAAGCCATCTCCCACCGCAGGAAGGAATTCTTTCTGGCCACGAAAACGGCCCAGCGGGATTATGCCGGCGCCAAAGCCGAGATTGAGCGGAGTCTGGAACGAATGAGGACGGATACCCTTGATCTGCTGCAGATCCATTATGTAAATCGTCCACATGAATATAACGCGGCGATGGCGGAGGATGGGGCCTATCAGGCAGCACTTGCGGCCAAACGGGAAGGGAAGGTGCGGTTTATCGGGATTACGGGACACCGTCCCGAGCTTTTGGCCCGCTGGGTCCGCTCCGGCCGTTTTGATACGACGTTGTTTCACCTGAACCTGGGCCAGCCCTTCGCCGTGAATGACCTGATCCCTACATTGTCCGAGCTTGGGATGGGCAGGGTGGCCATGAAGCCGTTGTCGGGAGGTTTCTTCCAGCCTGTGGAACGGGCTTTACGATACCCGTACAGCCAGGATGTCCATGTGGTGCTGTCCGGTATGGCAAGCGCTGAGGAAGTGCGCCAGAATCTCCGTGCTTTCGAGAAGGAGGTCGAGGAGCAGGAGCAGGCAGAGCTGGAGGCCCTGGCAGGGCGTTTAGGCGGACATGATTGCCGCCGGTGCAACTACTGCACCTGTCCGCTGGGGATACCGATTCCCGATGTGATGATCTCCAGCCGGCTGCGGGATGAGTTTGGCCTGCTGCCGAAGGGAGACGGCTTCTACCAGAAGCATAAAGATAAGCTGCTTTCCTGCGCAGACTATGAGCCCTGCCGGGAGCAGCCCTTATGCCAGGAGAAATGTCCCTATCATCTGCCCATGGCTGCCGTTGTGCGGGAATCCGCCGCTTATTTCTCTTGATAAGGATGTACAAAAGCTTCAGTCTGCGGACTGGGGCTCATCCCAGCTCACGGAAGCTGAAGGATGTTCCGTGACCGGGATACACGGTTTGAATGTTCATGCCCTTAAGCAGGGTAATACTTTGCGATAAAGCCTTAAAGTCTGCCGCGTTGGGAGCGCCGGCGGGCTTTTTGTTGTTGACCAGGGTATCGCCGGAAAGAAAGGAGCCGTCATGGAAAAGCAGGCCCACGGAGCCGGGGGTATGACCGGGCAGGCTGATGACACGGGCATGAATGCCGTAGCCGCTTACATCCATTCCGTCCTCCAGCAGAAGATCCGGCTGGAACCGTTCGAAGTCCTCCAGGGTTTTGCGGGTGACGAGGGTGATCTTGCTCTTCATCAGCCGGAAGAGAATGCGGAGTATTGGGGACCGGTAACGGAAGCTGGACATTAGAAGCGGCAGGTCCGGATTCTGCACCAATGGCAGATCCGCAGGATGCAGAGCAATAGGGGCCCGAAAGGTCTGGCGCAGGTAAGCGGCATTGGCGGCATGATCATTATCCCCGTGGGTCAGAAAAATCAGGCGCAGGCGGCCGGGAGTGCAGCCATTGGTCTCCAGGGCGTTCAGCAGCTTTTGCCGCCGGTTGTCAAAGGTACGGTCCAGGACCAGATGGCCGCCTGTATCCACCAGCACAAATCCCTGCTCCGCTTCCACCAGATAGCTATTAACTCCTCCAAGATCAATCGGTATGATTCGGTTTTCCATCGGCTTCATAAGCCAGTCCTCCTTCATATAGCTCCCGGAAGGGAAGCTTCAATCTTGCGTGGCGGCACCAGCGCAGAGTCTCCCGCACAATACCGATGCCATAATACAGGGTGGACATTTTGTAGTAATGCTGCTGGTGGTTGCCGGGGGAATCAAAGGAACGCTCCAGCGCCAGGAGGCGGTTCAGGTAGTCAAGGTTTTTCCGTTCATATTCCGCCAGCTGTTGGGAAGCAATCTCTTCCGGCAGCACGTCGAAAAAATACACCTTGGCCAAATGGTTTTGTTTGCCGCCGCTATCCTCGGCTTCGATGGGCTGGCTGAGCCAATCAAGGAAGGTTTCCCGGCCCTTGGGGGTGATTTCATAAAGCTTCTTTTGCCGGGATGAGCCTTGCTCTTCCGGGCAGAGGCGCACCAGCTCCTGCTCGGAAAGCAGCTTCAAGGTGGGATAAATGCTGCCGTAGCTGGCCTTGTAAAAAACGCCGATGCCGTTTTCGATCCATTTTTTCACATCATAGCCGGTTAAGGGGCCGTTATATAGCATTCCTAATACGATGTAGTTCAGCATCTTGACGTATCCCTCCGATATATCGTTACGATATATTATATGACTGTGGAATAGAGCCGTCAACGGGTAAAAGAAAACAGCACGCCTTCACTGGAAAGGAGTGCCGCTTAAGTGTGCTGTCGTTTGCGGATGGCATTATTCCTAACGGCGGTGAGCGCCGCTATTTGCACCAAAACAGGAGTTTATAAAATCTAACGGAAGCAGGAGACGTTATTGGGTTAAAAAGGGGCTTACGGTGGGGCAATGGGGCCTAATAGCAGGCTGTGGCGGCCGTTAGATTTTTGGAAGGCGTGTTTTCGCTGAAATAGCGGCTGTGGCCGCCGTTAGAATCATCAAGGACTAAGGTCACCGCCGGAAATACACATGACGAAACAGACCAGGCAGGTTCGTAAAGCTTTTCCGAGACTCCAGGCGTTTTATACGGGCCCTCCACGGAACTGGCTGGGAGTGCGTCCGGTAACTTTTTTAAATTGGCGCATAAAGTGGGTGTCATTGTCGTAGCCGCACATGGAGGCGATGGCCGTGACGGACAGTTGGGTATTGTTCAGCAGGTAGCCGGCGTAATCCACCCGGCCGTTAATAATATCCGTCATTACGGAAACCCCGAACAGCTCCTTATACAGGTGCTGGAAGTAGGATTTGCTTAAATTTACCGAGGCGGCGAGGGATTCTACCTTATGCCTGTTGCCCGGAGAGCTGTATAATTCATTGCGCAGGTCCGTCAGCTGGCGGTAGTACCGGCTTGTTTTCTCGGGAAGGGTCTGATCATGGGTGCGCCACACGGTTAGCTTCATAAGCAGGGAGCGCAAATCGGCATCCAGAATGGAATCCCGGTAAGGACCGGTTTGGCGGCTGATGCTTTGCAGCTCCATAATGGTCTTGGAAATCAGAAGCGGGTCGGCGGCTTTGACGGGAGTGTCCAAAGGGAAATCCAGTGATGCCAGGAAAGGCTCCAGCCCTTCTTTTTTGCAGTGGAACCAATCATTAATAAAGGGCAGCTCCACATCCCGGTACAGATGGTTGGTGTCCGGCCGGAAGAGGATATAGGTATTCTTGTCCACTGTCATGGGCATGTCGTTGACCACGATCTCAGCCCGGGTGCGGAACAGCACAAAGGCATAGTCATCGGAACCATTGGGGCGGACGATCCGTATTCCATTGGGATGGGCATAATTGTAGCCGCAGCTGAGCAGGGTGATCATCGCAAACTCCTCCAGAAAAAGCACAATACGTCAGTCCTCTCCCATTATAGAGGATCGGCTGCGGGGGAACAAGCAGGCAGGAGGCTCACATGCCTGAGGAAATTTTACTTGCAGGATGCCAACGGGTTTGTGGTATCCTTCTATTAACAAATCTACTAGAAAGTTGGTTGTGAGCATGCTGGGAATAAAGGAGCTGTACAACCGCCTGCGTGCGGAGATAGGCAAGCAGGTAATCGGACAGGAGCAGGCGATCCGGCTGATGACGGCGGCGCTTTTGGCGGAGGGCCATGTGCTTTTGGAGGATGTACCGGGTACGGGAAAAACTACATTGGCCAAAGCATTGGCCGGCGGCTTCGACGCACGGTTTACGCGTGTGCAGGCTACGCCGGATTTGCTGCCTCAGGATCTGCTGGGCGGGCTGGTCTACCAACCGCAGACAGGGGAGTTCAGCCTGCGGAAGGGGCCGATTTTCACACAGTTTCTTCTGTTCGATGAAATCAACCGGGCTACACCCCGTACTGCCTCTGCCCTGCTGGAGGCGATGGCGGAGGGGCAAATCAGCTTGGACGGGCTGTCGGAGCGGCTGGAGGAGCCGTTCTTCGTTATCGCTACCCAGAACCCGGTAGAATCCCAGGGTGTGTTTCCCCTGCCGGAGGCCCAATTGGACCGTTTCCTGCTGAAGGTGCGTCTGGGTTACCCCAGCCTGGAGGAGGAGTCTCGTATTCTTCACCGGTTCCGTTCGGTTTCGGCTCCGGAGATGCCCCTGGCAGTGATTACCCCTGAGCTATTGCGGCAATGCCGTCAGGAGTGCCGGCAGGTGCGGATCGCGCAGGAGGTGGAGGACTATCTCCTGCGGGTGGTGCGGTCCACCCGGGAGGACAAGCGGTTTTTGTTCGGGGCCAGCCCGCGTGCGGGTTTGGCGCTTCTGGCTGTGGCCCAGGCCTTGGCCAGCCTGGACGGAAGGGATTATGTGACCCCGGATGATGTGAAGGAAGCGGTCATTCCGGTTTTTGCTCACCGTGTCCAGTTAACTCCGGAATTCCGCGCCCGGGAATTTACCGAGGAGCAGGTGCTGACGGCACTTCTGGCAGAAATCCCGGTTCCTACGGAGCTGGCGGCAAGGTCTGTATGAGGCGGAGGCTTGAGGATGGGCTAATGAAAGGAACACTGGAGCAGGGTGAAAAAGGATGGGGCAGGCTGTCTCTTCCCGGAGGAGGAAGGAGGGGGGCGGCATGTGGCTGCTGCTTTGGCTGATACTGGTTATGCTCCTTATCGGGCTGTGGGCTGCACCTAACTTCTGGGAGAGGCGGATCTACCCCCGCATCCGGCTGGAGGTGCGGGTGTCCCGGGATTATGTGGACCCCGGCGAGGAGCTGGAGATCCGGATCCGGGTGATCAATCCAACCCGTCTGCCCTGCCCCAAGGTCCGGCTGGATTTTGGGCTGCCGGATGAACTTGCCGTGGTGGGCGGCAATGGGGAGCGGAGGGTCCGGCTGGATACCTATCTTCTGGCCCGCCAGTCTGCGGAGCTGATCGTCCCGGCTGTAGCGGTCCGGCGGGGAGTGGCCCGGTGGAATCAGGCGATGCTGGAATGTATGGATCTGTTGGGTTTGCAGCAAAGCTTTCTGACGGTTTATCCGCAGATGCAGGTCATTGTCCGGCCTGCCCGGTTGACACCGGGGGCGGAACGCAGACTGCTGGACGGGCTGATGGGAGAAATCCGCGTGTGCCGTTTTATCCAGGAGGATCCCAGTCTGTTTACCGGAGTGCGTCTGTATACCAGCGGGGACCCGCTGAAGAATGTGAGCTGGTTTGCCACCGCCCGTACCGGCGGACTGATGGTGAAGCAGTTCGGGTATACCACGGATGCCCGGATATGGCTTTTATTGAACGGCCAGATGGGGAAGGAGCAATGGGCGGTAGCGGTCCGGGACCGGCTGGACCGGTTGTGTGAGCGTGTGCGCCAACTGGCTGTGCAGCTGGCGGGTGAAGAGGCGGAGGTTGGGTTTATGACCAATCTGTCGGACAGTCTGGGCGGCTCCACGGAGCTGCTTCCCGCCGCGGGGCCTGTACAGCCTGAGCGGCTGGCTAACCGGCTGGGCTCCTTGTCGCGGTATACCTCCGGCTCCCAGGTTGAACTGCTCCAGGCAGCGGGCCGGGCCGTGCGCCCCGGAGATACGGTGGTGCTGGTGACGGATTACCGGGATGCCGAGAGTACCCGGGCTTTGAGCATGCTCCGGCAGCAGGGCTGTCCGGTGCATGTGGTTGATCTGGCACCGGAGGGCGGGAGCACCCGCCGCGGCGGAGCCGGGGAAGCGGGAGATGGCCAGTCTCCTGGTGGTGAGGAGGCGCTGGCGTATGGCAGATAGGAATGGAAGAGAGCTATGCCAGGAACATATAGAGAACGCTGGGAGTAACCAGGCAGAGATTGGAGCAGCTGGAGGTCTGAACGGGAGCAGGATGAAGGGGTGGCTGTTCTTTTCCTTGGAAGCTGCGGTGCTGTTATGCGGTTTGCTGCCTTTTGTTCCCGCTGGAGCGGTTGCCGAACGGGTAATGCTGCTGGTGTTTGCCCCGTTTGTACTGCTGCTGGGCCTGGGGATGAACCGGCTGGCTGGTTTGTACGGTGCCCGCTCTGCAATAATCGGAGGTTTTCTGGTTATGTTCGTTGCCACCGTTACCATGCTGACCTTGCTGGACCGGCCGGGGTTTTTGGTTTGGGAGACGGCCCTTGGGTTTATTTTTGTGATCCGGGCCGGATTTTGGCTGGAGGGTTCCCAAACGGTGAGTGAACGGTTACGAAGCTTTTTCCTGTGGGAATGTTTTGCCGTTCCGGTATTGATCTTCGTTGGTTTCGGCCATACGGCGGATCATCCACTTTTGGCGGCTGCGGCTGTATTGTATCTGCTCCTTCGGGGCTTCAGTCTTATCTACGCCCAACGGTTGGACGGCGCCTACGGCATGCCGGGCTTGAGGGGCATCCTGCTGCTCCTGGGTATTGGGCTTGCCCTTGTGGTGCTGCTGTTGGTGTTTCCGGGCGCCATGCTGGCTTTTGCCGCTGTTGGGGCAGGAGTGTTTATGCTGCTGGAGTGGCTGGGGGTGGATATTACCTTTACCATGTCCCCGTTGGAACAGAAGATTGCGGAGAACCCTACAGGACAGGCGCCTCCCGATCCCAAGGACCTGGAAGCGTTGGCGGAGTCCGCCCATATTCCGGGTGTGGTTTGGCTGGGGCTTGGGATCGTTGTGGTTCTGCTGCTGGTGGCGGCCATGTACCGGTACCGCTCCCGGGAGAAGCCGCCGGAGGTGATGGCCAATCCGGCCATCCGCCTGGTGCGGATGAAGGAGCCTGCGCCGCAGCGGCTCCGTTATGTGCCGGGAGCCGCGGGCATCCGGCAGGTGTACCAAACCCTCCTCCGGGG
>JAEWMH010000018.1 GCA_023393235.1 Bacillota bacterium
GGGGCCCGGGGCATTGCACACGACGGTGGCTGTTTTACGGGACGGATTCAACGCTGCCACCATAATCACATCGGTGTTCAGGCTCCCGGTTTTAGGGCGGGAATCCACACCCAGGAGCAGCAGCACCAAGGGTTTTTCGCTGGCCGACATACCGGCGGGAACGGATTGCTCCGTACCGATTTTGCCCAGCATAGGCGTAAGCTTGAACACATACAGATAGGCGCCGTACCCAATCACGCCAACCAGTGCCAAAACAGCCACCCATATGAAAGCAAAAGCGATTTTTCGGGGTTTGCCGGACCGGCGGCGGGACTGGCTTCCCTGTTCACCGGACAGAGAGTCTGACTGAGCCATGTGGCATTCATCTCCGTTTCAATTGGGGTGACGTTTAATGATATTTGGGATTGGCATCAATATCCGACAGAAGCTGCTCCGCCTGCTCCCTGCCGAACATCTGCATTTTCGTTTTGCCGTTCACGGTATAGCGCACATGAATCATGGTCGTGTCCTGGGCGCCAATGGCCAATTCACTCACACCGTGATCCTCGGTCAATATTTCCTCGAAAAAGCGCACCGTCTCCTTGGCCGCCTGATCCTCCGGCCGCGCTTCCGCCACCAGACGAATTTGCAGCCAATTAAAAAGCGAGTCCTCCAGCTTCATGGGAAATCCTCCGTTATCAATAGAATAAATGCGTTGTTCGGCCAAAATCAGCAAAAAAGGCCCGGCGCAATTGCACCGGACCTGACCTCACTTTCCTTAAGCCAAGGACCTTGCCAGCTTGCGGAAGTCTTACCTATACAACCCAATCTTGAATCTTAGGAATTTACTTCCGCATTCTTGCGCTGCTTTTCAGCCCGTTCGCGTTCTCCGCGGTTCAGAAGCTTCTTACGCAGACGGATCGACTTCGGAGTAATTTCACAATACTCGTCATCGTTCAAATATTCAAGGGCGGCTTCCAGGGAGAAAAGACGCGGCGTCTTCATGCGCACGGTTTCTTCCTTGGTGGCGGAACGGATATTGTTCACCGCTTTTTCCTTGCAGATGTTGACGACAATATCGGTATCCCGGGTATGCTCGCCTACGATCATGCCTTCATACACTTCCGCGCCGGGCATCAGGAACAGAATGCCGCGGTCCTCTACGGACAGGATGCCGTACAGAGTGGAGGTGCCGTTTTCCGTGGAGATCAGCACACCCTGGTGGCGTCCGCCTACTCCTGCTCCCAGATAAGGGCCGTACTTCTCGAAGGCATGGTTCATGACGCCGTAACCGCGGGTCAGGGTCAGGAAGTGGGTCCGGTAGCCGATCAAACCGCGGGCCGGAATCAGGAATTCCAGACGGACAGAGCCCATGCCGTTGTTGGTCATGTTGATCATTTCGGCCTTGCGGCTGCCCAAGGACTCCATGACGGCGCCCATGTTCTCCTCCGGCACGTCGATAATCAGACGTTCGATAGGCTCCATTTTTTCCCCGTCGATTTCCTTAATGATAACCTCAGGCTTGGAAACCTGCATTTCGTAACCTTCCCGGCGCATATTCTCGATGAGAATACCCAGGTGGAGCTCGCCGCGGCCGGATACAACGAAAGCATCCGGACTGTCGGTGTCTTCCACACGAAGGCTGACGTCAGTTTCCACTTCCTTATACAGACGCTCACGCAGCTTACGGGAGGTGACGAACTTGCCTTCCTTACCTGCGAAGGGACTGTTGTTAACCAAAAAGGTCATCTGCAGTGTAGGTTCGTCAATTTCCAGAACAGGCAGTGCTTCGGGATTGGCCAAATCGGCGATGGTTTCCCCGATGTTGATATCCTTAATACCGGCAATAGCGACGATGTCACCGGCTCCCGCCTCTTCCACTTCCACACGCTTCAGGCCTTGGAAGCCGAACAGCTTCTCGATCCGGGCCTGCTTAACAGTTCCTTCACGGGTACAAACGGCAACAGCCTGACCTTGGCGGATCACGCCGCGGTTAATCCGGCCGATGGCGATACGGCCCATATATTCGTTATAATCCATCAATGTGACAAGGAATTGGAGAGGATCGGTTACACTTTCGGTAGGAGCAGGGGTACGGCCCACAATGGTTTCATAGATGGCTTCCATGTTAGGCTGTTGATTATCGGCAGTAAGGGAAGAGGTCCCTTGAAGGGCAGAAGCGTATACCACAGGGAAGTCCAATTGCTCATCGGAGGCGCCAAGCTCAATAAACAGATCCAGCACTTCATCGATAACTTCCTCAGGGCGTGCGTTGGGGCGGTCGATTTTGTTAACGACAACAATGGGGTGCAGGCCGCTTTCCAGGGCTTTGCGGGTAACAAACTTGGTTTGGGGCATACAGCCCTCGAAGGCATCCACCACCAGAAGAACGCCGTCCACCATCTTCATGATCCGTTCCACTTCGCCGCCGAAGTCGGCGTGGCCCGGTGTGTCCACAATATTGATCAGGTAGTCCTTATATTCAATCGCGGTGTTTTTGGCCAAAATGGTGATGCCGCGTTCACGCTCAATGTCGTTCGAGTCCATAGCGCGTTCTTGAATGGCTTCATTCTCACGGAAAATACCGGATTGCTGGAGCAGCTTGTCTACCAGCGTGGTTTTGCCGTGGTCAACGTGGGCGATAATGGCGATATTGCGAATTTTCTCTCTTGCATGCATAGTATGGGATTCCTCTCGCTTCCAATAAAATAGCGCCGGACAGCTCCGACGCTTGACTTTTGTTCTAAGTATACGTTTTGCGGCATCAAAAATCAAGGGATATGGCTTCCAATCGGCAAAATTCAAGGAATCCCCCTATTTTCTGCGGAGAGGAACCTTTTACCAACCGCGCTTGCGGGTCATAATCAACCCCACACCCGCTACAAGCAGAACGAAGATGATAAAGTAGATGCCTGCGGTAAACATAAATGCCAGTGCAAAGAACACGGCGGATATAGCCGCTAAGATCATGGCTGCGGTCAGCACACCCTTACCGCTGTGCCGGTCGAACAGGTGAAGCTCATACAGCCCCACCGCTACGCCGAAGATAAAGCCCGGCCACAGGTAAGACATGGCGCCCCAACCGAATATATTGCAGAAAAAGAACATGAGCGAATAAGTAACCAAAATTCCGCCCGGCACCAAAACCCATGCCGGCAGTACTCTGGCAAAATACAGATAATGAAGCACAACGCCGGGCAGCAGGATGAACACGGGCCACAGAAGCCCGCCCAAAAATGAGAATACCCCCAGCTTGCCAAGCAGCAGAATAACGGCGATGCCTATCAGCACTAGTCCCACTGAATAATTATTGCGCGCCATTGCGTTGATCCCCCCAGGCAGACAGATTGCGACACACTTAGGTCTAGTTTAGCCGAAAAGGGGAGAAAATGCCAGTCACCCTTTTGGGATTCATGCTGTGGGCCGGATCAGTCAGGAGAGTGGGATAGCGGAACTCCTTTTCCGCTAATGAGGCTGCGCGGCCTTCTAGCCAGCATTAACGGAAGCTGTTTTCCGCTAATGCCCGTTACTACAGTATAGCATGGGGAGCACGGCTATTATAACGGAAGCTCCCTTCCGTTATCTTTATGTTTATCGGAATGCCGGAGATGATAACGGAAAACCATTTCCGTTATTCCTCCCCGATAGGCTGCCTATACTATTCCTTGAGCTTACTAAAGGAAGCATCATACAGCCGGAACATGGTTTTGTAGCCGGATTCGTCGATCTTCACACCAACATCCAACCGTCCCGTAATCAAAAGAGGGCCGCTGGTGTAGCGCAATTTTTCCCCGCTGCTGGTGAAGGCGATCATGATCTTGTTCCAGTAGGTTTCATCGCCGTTGTCGAAGGGGCATTCCGCCCCGGGTGCGGGAATGACCAGGAACCAATGCTTCTCAAAGGACAGCACCTCGCCCATATAACCCCTGATGGAAACGGTTTTGCCGTTCAGATCCCAGAAGCGCTCCGAAGGGGTGTCCTGCTTGTCGTTGTCGAAGAACTCCGACCATTGGATGCTGCCTTCTTCTTTTTTGGAGGCAGAGGGTTTCTCCGCCGGGGCGGCAGCGGGAACTGCCGGCGCAGCCGATCCTTCGCCGGCGGCAAGCGTCTGGTCCGGCACCGGTGAGGCGGCCGCTGCCGGGGATGAGGCCGCTGCGGAGCCGGGTGCGGCCTGCTGCGTTGGAGGCGCCGCCGAAGCCTGCGCCTGCGCTGAAGCAGCGGCAGCAGAGATGGCCGGGGCAGCTTCGGCAGCGGGAGACGGTGCCGCTGCACCCGGCGGAGTGCC
>JAEWMH010000114.1 GCA_023393235.1 Bacillota bacterium
AGGTTAGGGGGAGAGGTCAGTTGAAGACAAAAAGCGGTTAGTGGGAGGGATATTTAGGAGGGCGGCGGTGAGGAGGTTTTAAAGGGGAGGGGCGGACTGGTAGAAGTGGGATACGCTCGGATAGAGAGTGGGCGTGGTTAATCACCCGTTGTAACAATCCCAAATGCAAAAGTGCATCTATTTCTTCTGCGGCAGATGCCTGAGCATGCCTCAAATGCAAAAGTGCATTTATTTTCCACAAACTTAGCCAACTTAGCGGGCTTCACGAAAAATAACTGCACTTTTGCAGGATGGTGGGGCCAAAACACCGATTCGGCTAAAAATAACTGCACTTTTGCAAGATAGGCGGATGGCAGATTTTCAGAAGAAAGGAGACTTGAGTGCGCTTCAACAGAGTAAATCGCGAGTGAAGTACCGCTCCAATGTCTTTCAAAAGGGCTTAGGTAGTGAACCATCGGCATCGCCCAGGCCCCCCCCACTCTTCACTTGTCCTTCTGCAGCCGGAAGGCGCTGGGGAGCTGGCCCGTATGGGTCTTGAACAGCTTGGTGAAATACTGCTTGTTGTCGTAGCCCAGCAGGAGCGAGATGTCTTCTACGGTTTTGTCCGTGAGTTTAAGCAGCTCCCGGGCCTTGTCCATTTTTACCCGGGTGGCAAATTCCACGAAGTTCTCCCCGGTTTCCCGCTTAAACAGGCGGCTCAGGTAGTTGGGATGCAGGTGCAGATGCCGCGCGGCATCCTCCAGGGTCACCCGCTCATTCCAGTGGACCGACACAAAACGCTGGCACTCCATAATCTCCCGGTTCTTGGATTCCTGGTATACCTGCCCGGCCCATTCCACCGCCTGGAGCATATAAGAACGAAGCCACCCCTCCAGCTCACCCAGGCTGGTCAGCTCCATCACATCGTGGTGCAGCACCTCCGAGGCATAGCTGGACTGGTAATGCTGCAGGGATTTCAGCCGCATCCGGATATCCAGGATAATCTTCAGCAGCCACTCCTTCACCTCCACCGGATTAAACCGGTGAAATTGGATAAACGCCAGCCACTTGGCTATAAAAGCCTCCACCTGCTCCGCCTGCTCCTCCAGCACCGCGCGGCGGAATTCCTCCAGGGCGGTCACATACTCCGCCAACAGCAGGTCTCCTGAGCCGAAGCTGCCCTGCAGATGCTCCAGGCGCAGAATGGATGCTTCCGGCCAATAGAAACGGCCTTGCGCCGCCGCAATCTCCTTGTTCAGCATCTCCCGCAGTTCCTTGCCGTCCGCCACCGGCGTGCCCGTCACGAAGGTAAAGGGAGTTTTCCCGAACTGCAGCAGGCACTGCTGGAGCTTGCGGAGCATGTCCTCCATCCGCTGCCGGTTATGGATGTGCAGCTGCGAAAAATGGGGGAACAGCACCACCAGCTCTCCGCTCTCCAACGAAAATACTGCAGCTTCTCCTGCGCCCGGCAGTTTCCCTTGATCCGGCCGTTCTCCGGGAGCCAGCAGCTCCTCGGCAATATTTTCCGCCGTATAGACCAGGAGCTCCCGGGTCTGGAAACGCAACAGGGCTTCGCGCATCCGGCAGGGAAAACCCAGCACTGGCACATACGCAGTGCCCCGGCTGAAATCCGCGCCATACTCCGCCGCCTGCCGGCTCCACTCCCCCGGGTCCAGAAGGGGGCCGGACAGCGTCTTCCGCAGGAAGATCAGCTTCAAGTCGCTGCGGTTGCGCCGCATGCTCTGCTCCAGTTCCCGGCTTTTGTGCCGGGCTTCGGCTTCGCCGTCCAGCTCCTTTTTGAGCCGGAATAGAAGCTCCGTGATGGTTTTGGCCGTCATGGTTTCCTTCAGGACATATTCGCTGACCCCCAGCTTCACTGCCATCTGGGCATAGCCGAACTCGTCGTGGCAGGAGAGGATCGCCGTCTTCAAACCCGGATCCCCCGTGCGGAGCACCCGGATCAGCTCCATCCCGTCCATCTCCGGCATGCCAATGTCGGTGATCAACACTTCCGGCGGGGCCTCACCTGCCGCCGCCAATGCCTCCAGCGGATTCTGGAACGTCCCGGCCAGCCGGAAGCCAAGCCCGGTCCAATCCACCGCTCCCGCCAAAAACTCCAGCACCGGCAAATCGTCGTCCACCAGCATTACGCTATACATTAGGTATTTCCTCCTCACGAAGCGGAATGATCATCCGGATCACGGTACCTTCATTTTCCCCGGACTCGATTGCAAAATCCACCTTCTCCGCCGGATAAACCAAACGCAGCCGCTCGTATACATTGCGCAGCCCGATGCCGGACAGAGCCGACCTCCGCTTCTCCGTCAATGGCTCAGGCTCATTGGCAAACACATGAAGCCGCAGCTGCTCAAGCCGCTCCGGATTCATACCTGCACCGTTATCCTCCACGGCAATAAGGAGGCGCGAACCCCCGTCCGCCAGCCGGCTGGTAATCGCAATGACGCCCTCCTTGCGCTTCAAGCCATGCTGGTAAGCATTCTCCGTCAGCGGCTGGAGAATAAACCGGGGGACCTGGCAAAGGAGGGTATCTGACGCTGCAAATACCTCCAGCCGTACTGCACCGCCGTGACGGGAATTCACCAGCCTCACATAATGCTGGATAATGTCCAGTTCCTCATGCAGGGGGATGAACTCATTATTCCGGTTGATGGTCATCCGCAGGAGGGAGGAAAGGGAGCTGATCAGCTCCGCATTTTCCTCGTCACCCTTCATCATAATTTTCAGCCGGATGGAATTCAGTACATTAAACAAAAAATGCGGATTAATCTGCGCCTGGAGCATCGCCAGCTCCGCCTTGCGCTTGAGCTCCTGCTCCCGCCGGTTCTCCTCCAAAGTAGCCTCGATCCGGTCCAGCATCCGGTCGAATACATAACCGAGCCGTCCCACCTCATCAGGCCCGGAAATATTGGAGCGCTCCCCCAGCCGTCCGTTCTGGATGCGGACCACCGTCTGCACCAGACGCCCGATAGGTTTGGTCAGGGTGCCAACCACAGATAGCAGGATAATGGCGAACAGAACCAGAAACGCCAGTTGAACCATGAAATCTTTTCTGCGGAAGGACTCAATCCGGCTGGCTGCCTGCTTGTAGGGGCTCATGCTCACCAGCTGCCATTCGGGAGTAACCTGCTCCGCCAGCATAATAAACTCCTCGCCCGCTACCTTGAGGAAGGATACCCCTCCGTCCTGGGGCAGCTTGTCGTAGTGGGGGAAGGGAGTCCCGATGAGCGCCGAACCCTCCCGGTCCACCAGCACTTGACCGCTGCGGTCCACCAGAAGCATCGTTTCATTGGTTTTGGCCTGGGCAAACAGCCGCTGGATTACGTCCATCTCCAGGCTGACAATGACATAACCGTACACCACATCTGCTGAACGCAAAGGTTTGGCCGCCGTCAGCAGGTAGGGTCTCCCCGGATTCACCAGATAATTGGGCTCTGCTCCTACCCAGCGGACGCCGTAGGCGGAAACCCCGGACAACCCTTCAAACCAGTCCCGCTTGGTGAAATACGAAGGATGAAAACCGAAGGTGGTATAGCTGGCCACGTATTCCCCGTTGGGCAGAAGTACAGTGGCATACATATTGCCGAAGGAATTCATGACCGTTTCAAGCCGCATGCTGATTTTCTGTTTGTGGGCCAGCATATCGCCGATGCTCAAGGCCCGGTCGCTGCGCCCCAGCTCCCGGATGGAGATTTGCATATCACTGTCAAATTGGACGAAGTTCATGACGTACACCAGATTTTTGATCTGGCCGGCCACCACCTGGTTGACAATCCGCAGGGACTCCCGGGAATTATCTGTCACCTGGGTGCGGACTACATCACGGGTCAGAAAGTTGGACACCAGCATGGAAATGAGGGAGGGCAGCACCAGGCAGATGAGAATGGTGAGCATCAGCTTGTTGCGGAGCGACAGCTTGTGGAACCAACGAAGCACAGGTTACGCCTCCCTCACATTAGATTGAAAAATGGGAAAAGAAGAGGGCTAATGCTTCTCCTCTTCCATTATACATTGAACCTGCATGTATTTGCCGGAGGCTTCTCCGGGCGTCCGGTTATTTATTGCTGGCCTTGATGTCATTCAGTTTCTTCGTGGTGGTCTGAATGGTTTTGTCCAGATCCTGCTTGCCGGTCAGATACAGCTCTACCTGGCTCAGCAGTTCCTTTTCCTGCTGAAGGGAGAAGGTAGGCGGAACGATCAGCTTGGTGGGTTTGTTGACTTTGAGAGTGGCCAAAAGAGAGTCCTTGTCGACAAATTTGGCCATCTCGGGTTTGCCGCTTTTGAGAATCGCTTCCACGTTTTTGTTCAGGTCTGCTTTTTTCCAGCCGGAGAAGAACATGCCTTGCTCCAGCACACCCTCGGTGGTATACCATTTTACAAATTCATAAGCAGCCTGCTTATTCTTTGAAGATGCCGCAACGCCGATAAAGTCTGCGCCAATGTTGGTGTAGCCATTGGTATCCTTCGCGTCAAACTTGGGGTAGGGGGCAAATACAGTGTTAAATTTGCCGTTTAGAGCAAGTTCTCCCACCATCCAGTTGCCGGTAAGCAGCATGGCAGCCTTGCCGGAATAGAATACGTCCCGGTAGCCCATCTTCTGGGAGACAACATCGTAATAGGGCACGGAGGATTTATCCACGTTCTCCATCTTGTTGCGGAGATCCAGGGAGAAGCGGTATTTGGGATTATCCACGTTAGGAGTACCGTCCTCCTTCACATACAGCGGAAGCTCCGGATCGTTGGAGAGCGCCAGTTGGGCGTAGTTTATCCAAGTGTGGAAGTAAGAGCCGTAGACCTTGGCGGCGCCTTCACCGCTGGTGAGCTTTTTGGCGTATTCGGCATAGTCGTCCCAGGTCCAGTCTGTAGGCACCGGGAGCTTGGCCTGGTCCAGCTTGTCCTTGTTCAGGAGCACCAGCCACTCAATCATCTTGCCGGGAAGGGCATAGTATTTACCATTGACGCTGGCATCAACCTTGAACTCCGCTTTGGGATCTAAGCCGTCCTTCTTCAGATACTCGTCCAGCGGCTCCAGCATGCCGGCTCCCACCCGTTGGGCATAATCTGGGGCGGAAGAATACATGATGACATCCATTTGGTCACCTGAGGCTGCCAGCAGATCAAGCTTGCTCATCCCTTCATGGGAGTCGCCCTTTTCGGACAGACCCTCATAAACTACCTTGATATTGGGATGGGTCTTGTTGAAGGCGGCCAGGGTAGCGTTCCAGTTGCCTTGGGACTCTGTGTACCAGGACTGGAGCTTGATGGTAACCGGAGCAGCGGCTGAACTGCCTGGGGCACCCGATCCTCCTGCGGCAGGTGTTTCCGCGTCCCCTCCGCCGCATCCGGCCAGTGCAGCTGTTGCCGCCAGCGTGGTAGTGAGCACCAGAAGGCTTCTTTTCATAAAAGGCGTGTTTCTCATGTTTGACCCCTCCAATAAGAAATGATGGCGTTTGTTAGTCTTGAAAGCCTTTGCAATCTGATCGTACCAAACCGCTCTGCCGGTGATGAGTCAATTTATTAACCGGATGCGTTCAATTTATAACCTGCCTCAGCCTTTGACCCCGCCCAGGGCAATGCCTTCGATCACATGCTTCTGCCCGATGATGAAAATGATGAGCAGGGGCAGGATGGCGGATACGGCTCCGGCCATGATGAGGGAATACAGCTCTCCGTTCAGGGTGGCAAAAGAGCGGATACCCAGCTGGATGGTGAAGAGGCTTTTGGTCTTCAGGAAAATCAGCGGGCCCTGGTAATCGTTCCAGGTCCAGATAAACCGCAGGATGGCGTAGGTGGCGATGGCCGGACGGACCAGCGGGGTACAGATGGACAGGAAAATGCGGATATGTCCGGCGCCGTCGATTTTGGCGGATTCCATATATTCGTCATGGATGCCCATGTAGAACTGACGCAGCATGAAGGTGCCCAGGACGCTGAAGGCCCCCAGCATCACTAAACCCAGGTGGGTATCGAAGAGACCCATCCAGCGGAACAAAAGGAACTGCGGCACCAGGATAGCCTGCTGGGGCACCATGTAGATGGCCAGCACCAGGATAAACACCGCCTCCCTGCCGCGGAACTTCACCTTGGCGAAGGCATAGGCGGACATGGCCGCGAACAGCACAGAGGAGAAGGTGGTCAATAAGGTAACCTTAATCGAATTCCAATAGTACAGCGGGAATTTGGTGGTTGTCCAGACTTCCTTGTAGTTTTCCACGGCGTTCCAGTTTTTGGGGATCCACTCGATGGGATATTTGAACACATCTGCCTCCGGCTTCATGGAGGTGGAGATCATCCAGAAGAAAGGGGTCATAAACAGGATGCCCAATACGGTCATGATGAGGGTCAGCAGAATTTTTTTGGCCAAATCGGATTTGTGGCGCATGGGGGCTTCGGCTCCTTTCCTTGCAAATCGCATCAATAGTTCACCCATTTCTTCTGCCCGTACCATTGGATCAGAGTCACCAGAAGCACGCAGAACAGAAGGATAATGGCCATGGAGGAGGCATAACCGGACTGCAGGTTGACGAAGGCCGTTTCATAGAGCCGGTAGACCACCACAGTAGTTGAGTTGGCAGGGCCGCCGTTAGTGAGCACGGCAATGAGGTCGAAGACCTTGAAGGACCCGATGATCCCTGTCACCAGAAGGAAAAAGGTGGTCGGTGACAACAGCGGCAGGGTGATCTGGAAAAATTGTCGGAGCTTGCCGGCGCCGTCGATTTCCGCCGCTTCATACAGATCCTTCGGGATGGATTGCAGGCCCGCCATGAAAATAATCATGTTGTAGCCGATGTTCACCCAGATCATCAGTCCCATGACGCAGTACAGGGCATAATCCGTATCCCCCAGCCACTTGGGCGGGTCCTCCATCCCCAGAGACATGAGCATCTGATTGATAGGGCCGTAGGAGGGATGGAGCAGCACCTGGAACACGATGGCGACGGCTACGATGCTGGAGATGTACGGGATAAAATAGACGACTTTGAACAGGTCCTTGAAGAAGATTTTCTGGTCGATGAGCACCGCCAGCACCAGGGAAACCGCTAAGGTAATGGGTACCACCAGCATCAGGATCAGGTTGTTCTCCAGGGATTTCAGGAAAATATCGTCCTTGAACAGCCGGATGAAATTATCCAGCCCCACAAACCTGGTCTTGGAAAAGCCGGAGACGAAGTTCCAGTTGGTGAAGCTCAAGAAAAACGAGGCAAGGATAGGGAACAGGGTAAACACTAAGAGGCCGATGATCATCGGGCTGATAAAGGCGTAGCCGGCAATGTCTTCCCGCAGCTGGAGAAGACTGCGGCGGCGTTTGGGCTGGAGCGTGGGCGTCCGTGTCAGGGGAAGGGCCTCAGCGGTCCGGTTTTTCATGGGTTGTCGTCACCTCGGAATATAGGATAAAGGCTCGTAAGCCGGGTATATGGCTATTGTACGGGCTAGGGCCGGGTCGGGATAAGGACGGAATCCAACCTGTTGGAGTCAAAATTGTACTTTTTGGGCGGGGGAGTAGTAGATGGTGAGGGGCTGGATGGATGATGGAT
>JAEWMH010000183.1 GCA_023393235.1 Bacillota bacterium
ATAGGTTCGGGGTGGAAGTGTGGCAACACATGGAGCTGACGAATACTAATCGGTCGAGGGCTTAACCTACGAGAGTGGCACTAGCCACACTCACTTGGTAAGCAGTGGTTTAGATGAAGAGGTTTCGGTGACCTCGTTTCGCATCCGGTTTTCAGGGCGCAAGCTCTGTTTTGTAGGCTATGGAGAGATACCCAAGTGGCTGTAAGGGGACCCTCTGCTAAGGGGTTAGACTGCGTTAGCGGTGCGAGGGTTCGAATCCCTCTCTCTCCGTATTACCTCTTTTGATAGAATATGGCGGTGTAGCTCAGCTGGCTAGAGCGTTCGGTTCATACCCGAAAGGTCGGGTGTTCGATTCCCTTCGCCGCTACCATATTTACCCGGGCGCTTAGCTCAGCCGGGAGAGCATCTGCCTTACAAGCAGAGGGTCGGGGGTTCGATCCCCTCAGCGCCCACCATTTCACTTTACGCGGAGCCGTGGTGTAGAGGCCTAACATGCCTGCCTGTCACGCAGGAGACCGCGAGTTCGAATCTCGTCGGCTCCGCCATTTACATCTTTTGCCCATGTGGCTCGGTAGCTCAGTCGGTAGAGCAGAGGACTGAAAATCCTCGTGTCGGCGGTTCGATTCCGTCCCGAGCCACCATTTTTTTATTTTACGTGGTCTAATGCCCATGGAGGGCTAGCGAAGTGGCCAAACGCGGGAGACTGTAAATCTCTTCCTTCGGGTTCGGTGGTTCGAATCCATCGCCCTCCACCATACCTACAACTAACCAACCGCAGCTTCCTCCCAAGGGGCAGCGGTTTTTTTGTGTATTCCACAGGACGGGAGGATGGATATGTCCACATTATATGTATCCGATCTCGATGGTACTCTGCTGACCCGAGGTCATGAAATCAGCCCCTTCAGCGCAGGGGTCATTCAAGGCTTAATCGATCACCAAATCCATTTTACATATGCAACTGCCCGTTCCTTTGCCTCCGCACAAGCCGTTACAGCTGGACTTACGCCCCGTCTACCCGTAATTGTAAACAACGGTGCCTTTATTATGGATCCGGCCTCAGGCGTTCCATTGTTCTCGGTTTATTTTCAAGAGGAGGAAAAAATGGAGGTAGCCCGCCTTCTGGCTCGGCATCGGCTCTTTCCCTTGGTGTACAGCCAACAGGAGGGCGTGGAGAAGGTTTGCTGGTTAACAGGCGAAGAGAATGAAGGCATGCGGTATTACTTTAGCCAGCGTCCGGGGGACAAGCGGTTCCAGCCCTTGTCATCACCAGAGAGGCTTTACGGGGGAGACGTGTTTTACTTTATTTGTATGGGGGAACGGGATACGCTGCTGCCCGTATATGAAGCCCTCCGGGATCATCCCCATTACCAATGTATCCTCCAACAAGAGCTCTACCGGACTGAATATTGGTGTGAAATTATGCCCAAGCCGGCCACCAAAGCAAACGCTATTCTGAAGCTGAAGGAAAGGCTGGGTTGTACCCGGGTCGTTTGCTTCGGCGACGGCTTGAACGATCTTCCGATGTTTGCGATAGCGGATGAATGTTATGCTGTGTCCAACGCGGTAGAAACGCTCAAAGCGGCTGCTACCGGGATTATCGGAGCCAACAGCGAGGATGGCGTGGCGTGCTGGCTCAAGGAGCATGCCGCCTCCTATATAAAAAGAGGGTAAAGAAACGCTGCCCCTACTCCAGCTTGTCCCGGACGGATTGAAGCTTGGACTCCATGGTGGCGGCTTTGTCCCTCCGGTCGTCAATTTTTATCGTCGTACTCACCCGGGCCGCTCCCTTCAGAAACGGTACCTCATGCATACGCCGGACAACCGCCAACAGTTGGTCCAGTTCTCCTTCTATTATGGTGCTCATCGGCGTCAGCTGAAACTTCACCGCCTCCTCCGACTGCTCCAGCACCTTATGTACCTCCGCCACGTAATGGCTGACGCTTGGGCTTCCTGTGCCCAACGGAACAATGGTAACCTCGACAATAGCCATGTCTGCTCCTCCTCCATCAATCTTTTGGCAAACCTCTGCTTTATCTATCTATTGTAGTCTTATTTTTCCTCATGTAAATTCTTTTTATTTTGTAATAGAATGGCTCCCAATAAGCCATCCTTATGATTGTTGTGCTGTGGAATCGTTGGCAGACCAGGCATTAATTGACGCCGGTGTGCTTTTACTGGCTTCCGTACCAGTATTTTTGCATGGGAGAAGGCGTCTTTACCATGGTAACCTTAGTATAGCCGATCATGGTTTTGCCAAATCGGGAGATTCTACACAATTCACACAATCTTATGCAGCCTTGGAGGGATCAATTCTTGTTTACTCGTAAAGTAAAGCTGGTTGTGACGGTTACATTGACGGCAGCAGCGATTTATGCCGGCGGTGCGGCAGGCACGGCCCATGGAGCAGCGGCAGACATGGATGCGGTATCCATCGCTCGTGAGATGGCAGGACAGGATTTTGCCAAGGGGCAAGCGACCCCCTCGAAGGGCTTTGATGCATCCGGCCTGGTGTATTACATTTACCAGACGCTTGATTATGAGATTCCCCGATACATGAATGCCCAATACAAAATGGACAAGCCCTTCGTGAAGGAGTCCGGCAATGTGCAGCCGGGGGATATCGTCTTCTTCGGAGGCAACGGATATATCTCCTTTAACGGGATATATATGGGCAACAATGAGTTCGCCATGTCCTCCAAATCGGAGGATGAGGTGGTCATCCGCAAGATGAGTGCTTACGCCGACCAATTCATTGGAGCCAGACGCGTACTCTCCAAGGAGGACCAGCTGAAGGTGAAGCTGATCTTGGATGCCCGAAAGTATCTGGGAACTCCATATGTATTCGGCGCCAAATACGGCCAGACGGCCACCTTTGATTGCTCCTCCTTTGTCAAAACCGTTTTTGCCCAGAATGGCATTACGCTTCCCCGGGTATCCCGCAACCAGGCTTTGGAGGGAACCTACGTCAGCCGGGCTAATCTGCAGGTGGGGGATTTGGTGTTTTTCACAACCAAGGACTCCAAAGGGAAAATCGGCCACGTCGGGATCTATGTGGGTGACGGGAACATGATCCATACCTACGGCGACGGCGGCGTAAAATACTCTACGATAGAAAAAGGCTGGTGGAACGACCATTATGTAACCGCCCGCCGGCTGCTCAAATAAGAATATCCCGATGACCCCCTGGGCTAATGCCTTGGGGGTTTCTTTTTTTGGGGGCGGAGGTGTTTTGGGACATGCTGTGAAGGCAAGCCTCATATGTTACAATAGAAAGAGATACCCCGCAGATATCATTCAGGCGGCATAGGAGCAGTGGTTATGGACTGGGATCATATTGTGGAAGAGCTGAAGGAGATTCTCCAAATCCCCTTGAAAAGGGAGGTTATGTCCGCAGACGATTGGGATCGTCTATCGGGCCGGCGGCAGACACAGGAAGGTCTGATCCGCAAGGCCGGGAAAAACGGGAAGGTTTATGTGGCTCTGGGCTCCCCCGATCCGGAGCAGGTAGACGTGCTGGAGCTGGAGGAGGCACTGGTGACTCCCTCCGAGCTCAGGCTGGTGGAGATGCTGTTGGAGGCATGGGGAGGAAAAGCGCCCATCAAGCAAGAGGAGCCGGTGCAGCCTGCCAATGAAGACGAACGCAAAGCCCTGCTGGTGCGGGAATGGTTATTGGAACGGCTGGAGTCGGGAGACTTCCGTGCCGATATGCCGGAGCCGCTGGCTACGCAGCTGTCCTTGTATACCCCACGGATCCCGTTCCTGCTGAATGGGGATTATACCGGCATGCGCAAGGTATCCTATGTGGAGCTGAAGCGTCTTTTGGAGTCCTTTTTTGATGAGGAGATCCTGCTGATTCCTCTAATGGAAAAGGAGTGGCTGATACTTGGTTCGGAGGGGCTCTTGACTGCAAGCCAGGATGAGGACAGGGAAAGCGACGTGGAGGAAACCCAGGAAGAGGCATTATTCTCTCTTTGCAGCGCCCTGTACGAGATGCTGTCCAATGAGTGGGTTGGCGAGTGCCATGTTACCACCAATTATCCGAAAACCCCTGCCGCGTCTTTGCTGTCCTCGGTCCAGGAGATGCGGGAGGCCATCCGCCTGGGCAAAATGTACCATGTTGGAAGCAACCTGCATTTGCCCTGGACCATGCATATGGAAAAGCTGCTGTACGCCGTCCCTGACCAGGACAGGCTGCAGTTCGTGGACCATATTCTCCGCGGCATCGACCATGTGCTGGATCAGGAGATGCTGTCCACCCTGGAGAATTTCTTTGCACAGGACTGTAATGTCAGCGAAACGGCCAAGCGGCTGTACATTCACCGCAATACTCTTCTATACAGGCTGGACAAGTTTAAGCAGGAGACCGGCAAGGACGTCAGAACCTTCAATGATGCGGTCTTGGTAAAGACAGCGCTTTTATTGTACAAAGTGACGAAAAGGAAGTAGTTTTTTTGTAAGGTTTGTGCATAGTCACAAGACCCGGGATAGGGTAAGATAAGACTATCAAGAACGACAAGAAATGATCATGTGGGAGGAATTAAATATGGCAGGCGTGCGCTTACACCATATCGTTAAAACTTATCCGGGAAACACCGAACCGACCGTTAAAGACTTCCATCTGGATATTAAAGATAAAGAATTCGTGGTACTGGTTGGCGGCTCCGGCTGCGGTAAGTCCACCACCCTTCGTATGATTGCCGGCCTGGAAGAAATCACTTCCGGCGAACTGTACATCGGTGACCGTCTGGTGAATGACGTAGCTCCTAAGGACCGCGACATCGCAATGGTGTTCCAATCCTACGCCCTGTACCCGCACATGAACGTATACCAAAACATGGCATTCGGCCTGAAGCTGCGTAAGTTCAAGAAAGCCGACATTGACGCACGCGTTCGTCAAGCTGCCAAGATCCTCGACATCGAGCACCTGCTGGACCGTAAGCCTAAGGCATTGTCCGGTGGTCAACGTCAACGTGTTGCTCTGGGCCGCGCCATCGTGCGTGAACCGCAAGTGTTCCTGATGGACGAACCGCTCTCCAACTTGGACGCCAAGCTGCGTGTAGCGATGCGTACTGAGATCCTGAAGCTGCACAAGCGTCTGGAAACCACCTTCATCTACGTAACGCATGACCAAACCGAAGCCTTGACCATGGGTGACCGGATCGTAGTTATGGAGCAAGGCGTTATCCAACAAGCTGCTACTCCGGACGAAATGTACAATTTCCCGGTTAACATGTTCGTTGCAGGCTTCATCGGGACTCCTTCCATGAACTTCATCAACGGTACTCTGGCTGACGAAGGCGGCGCTGTATACTTCAAGACCAACGGCATCCGCGTAGAAGTTCCGGGCGGCAAAGCCAAGTCTCTGCGTGAGAAAGGCTACATCGGCAAGGAAGTGGTTATGGGTATCCGTTCCGAGGACATCCACGACGAGCCGATCTTCCTGGAAGGCTCCCCGAACACCATCGTGAATGCAAACGTAGAAGTAACCGAAAACCTCGGTCACGAAATGTTCCTTCACTTGGCCGGTCTGGGTGCAAACACTGTAGTTGCCCGTGTTGACGGACGTTCCGCCATCAAGGACGGCACTTCTGTGAAGCTGGCATTCGACATGAACAAGGTTCACTTCTTCGACAAGGATTCCACTGAGTCCATCTTGATCAAATAAGTTTTCCCACATAGAGACAAAAAGCCGGCTAATGCAGCCGGCTTTTATTTTTTGCCTGGGCATGGCCCTAAACATACGAGGAATCATGTCCCCAGTGTTGATTTATGCGGACAATTCTTATACCATGGTACTATTGGTATATAAAGGAGAACGAGGAACATGCCCAAAAAAGTGAAAGTCAGCGAATTGGCAAATAAGTTCCAAATGGAAATCATAAGTGGGGAGCCCGGACTGAAGCGGACTATTGAAGTGGCCGATTTATGCCGCCCCGGTCTTGAAATGGCAGGCTACTTTGAATATCATCCGGAGGACCGGGTGCAGATCCTCGGCAAGACGGAGCTGGCTTTTTTTGAGCGGCTGCCCGAAGCGGAGCGCAAGGACAGAATGAAACGGCTTTGTCTGGATGAAACGCCTTGTATTGTCATCACCCGCGGGTTGGACGTGCCCATGGAGCTGGTGGAAGCCTCCGATGCAAACGGTATAACCGTCATGCGCAGCAATGTGAATACCACCATGCTGGCCGGACAAATTACCGATTTTCTTGAGCATAAGCTGGCGCCCTCTACAACTATCCATGGTGTATTGGTGGACGTGTATGGCATCGGTATGCTGATTTCCGGCTCCAGCGGCATCGGCAAAAGTGAAACCGCCCTGGAGCTGGTTAAACGCGGCCACCGGCTGATTGCCGACGACGCAGTGGAAATCCGCCAGACAGCTGAAAATGTGCTCATCGGCAACGCACCGGAGCTGATTAAGCATCTGCTGGAGATCCGCGGCGTGGGCATCATTAATGTGATGACACTGTTTGGCGCAGGCGCAGTACGCAATAACACCAAAATCAATGTGGTCATTAAGCTGGAAACCTGGCAGCAGGACAAGCAGTATGACCGGCTGGGCCTGGATGAAGAAACCACCCGAATTATCGAAACGGATGTGCCGCTGGTGACCATCCCCGTACGTCCCGGACGGAACTTGGCTGTAATTATCGAGGTAGCGGCCATGAACTACCGTTTGAAGCGGATGGGCTTTAATGCGGCATTGCAATTTACCAACAAGCTGACGGAAACCATCAACGAAGATTTGGATGATGTGGAATAATTGATGGAAGCCTCCCGGCAGGAAGCCGGGGGAGGGAAGGAGCACGAGCATGCCTTTGGCACTGAAACGGATTGCTTTTTCGCTGGGGCCGATTGACGTACACTGGTACGGCATTATTTTGGGTACGGCGGCTCTGATCGGGCTGTATCTGGCCATTTACGAGGGGAAACGCTTCAAGATCATCCCCGAGTTTTTTATGGATATTATTCTGTTGGGTGTGCCGTCGGCGATCATCGGGGCGCGGATTTATTACGTCGCTTTCAAGTGGGATGATTACAAGAACAATCTGATGGATGTGTTCGCCTTCTGGGAGGGCGGCATCGCCATCTACGGGGCATTGATTGGTGCAATCATTGCCGTCAGTATTTATTGCAGGAGGAAAGGCTACTCCTTCATTCGGATCGCGGATATTTGCGCACCGTCCCTAATTGCAGGCCAGATGATCGGGCGCTGGGGGAACTTCATCAACCAGGAGGCCCATGGCGGGCCGGTTGCTGAATCCTTCCTCCGGAACAAGCTGCATTTGCCGGATTTTATCGTGAACCAAATGAATATCGACGGGATATTTTATCATCCCACCTTCTTGTATGAATCCTTATGGAATCTGCTGATACTCCTTGTACTGTTCTGGCTGCGCCGCAGACCTTGGTTGAAATCCGGCGAGCTCTTCGCCGGTTACTTTATCGGTTATTCGATAGGGCGTTTCTTTATCGAAGGATTGCGTACCGACAGCCTTGCCTTTGATGGTCCGGCTTGGCTGCGTGCTTTGATGAACGGCCTGTGGGCGCCGATGCAGCTGTATTTTGAGCCTGGCAGCATGGACTACGGAAACATCCGGACGTCTCAGGTAGTAGCAATATTGCTCATCCTTGCCGCGATTGGCTATATTATTTTCCGACGGAAAAAATATGGTGCGGCCCTGGCGTATTACGCGGATCCCATTGTTTCCTCCAAGGCCATAACAGCGGTTCCCGCTGCGCAGGCTCCGGTTAACCCTGTCCGGCCCACTCCGGCCGATGACAAAACAGCCCAGGAGGACAAGCATGTTTAAGGCTGTTCTGTTTGACCTGGACGGAACCATACTGAATACCAACGAGCTGATTGTGGCCAGCTTCCTCCATACCCTGGAGGGCGAAACACCCCGGGTTTACACCCGGGAGGATATAATCCGTAATTTCGGCCGTACCTTGGTGGACCAGATGCGGGAGTATACGGGGCTGCAGGATGTAGAACGGTATATTGCGAAGTACCGGGAATTCAATATCGAGCGCCACGACGAGCTGATTATGGACTTTCCCTATGTGAAAGAGGTTTTGGAGGCATTACACGGGGCGGGACTGCAGCTCGGCGTGGTCACCAGCAAGATCCGCAGAACCTCGCTGATGGGATTGGAGCGTTTTGGTCTAACTCCGTACCTGGGGACAATCGTAACGGTGGAGGATGTGGTAGAGCCCAAGCCCCATGGGGAAGGGATTCTGAAGGCGGCAGCCCTGCTGGGTGTGAAGCCGGAGGAAACGTTGATGGTTGGGGACAGCCAGTATGATATTCTCGCGGCCAAACATGCGGGCACCCGTTCGGCAGGAGTGGCTTGGACGGCCAAGGGAGAGGATTATCTGTTGGGGATCGGACCGGATTATATGATCCGGGATATGCGGGAGCTCTTGGAGATTTGCGGTGTCAAAAGCGGGGGAGCGGATTGAGAAAGCTGGAGCGATATCCCACAGAGGGCCCTAATGCTCTGTGGCAGGTGTATAAAACAGTCAATCCCTTGAAATCGGTGAAGAATTTTATCTTTATCCAGCTGGCCCGGTACTGCCCGTATCTGCCCCTCAAAAATGCGATCTACCGCAAAGCTTTGGGTATGAAGGTAGGCAAGGAAACCTCTTTTGCCCTGATGGTAATGGTGGATGTGTTTTTTCCGGAGCGGATTTATGTGGGGGATAACTGTGTCATCGGCTACAATACCACCATTCTGGCTCATGAGTATCTGATCGACGAGTACCGTCTCGGCGATGTGCGGATCGGCAACCATGTGATGATCGGGGCCAACTGTACCATTCTGCCCGGTGTCACTATCGGGGACCGTGCAGTAGTGGCCGCGGGAGCGGTGGTACACCGGAATGTGGCCCCGGGCAGCTTCGTGGCCGGCAATCCCCTGCAGGTCATCCGGCCGGGTGAGCCGGTGGAGGAGTTGGAGCAGTAGGCGGAGGCCAAGGAAACGGAGCCGCAGTGGAAGCTCTTAGCCTGTTTGCCGTGTGCGAAGGACACAGAACCTGCAGAGCCCGGAGGGATATAGCTGGCTTTATTGAGGAAGCAGGCGTTAATGCCTGCTTTTTGTGTTTTTGTCGGGAGGGTAAAGCAGGGGATAATAGGCGAAAAATGGGCAGAAAGCATTGACGCAACCGGAATGAGGTGGTATAGTTACGACTAAACTCTTTACTTTGGTAGCATGGTAACACACTAAAGTGTTTTGGGTACACGTCAGGCTGGAATGATTTGGGCCATGTGGTAGAATAGGCTTATGTGCTTGTACAAGATATCGGGAGCTGCAGGAAAAAGGGCAGGCTTCCGGCGTGAGGTGAAGGATGTGTCCAAACCGAAAGGGTTTGAAAAGCCGACTGGCGTGAAGGACTACCTGCCGGGGGCGGCTGCCAGATTAAGAAGGATTGAATCCGGAGTGCTGGAGTGTATGGAAAAATGGGGCTATAACCAGATCATCACTCCCACACTGGAGTTCTATGATACAGTGGGCGTGGCCAGCTCCACGGAAGACAAGAAGATGTTCAAGCTGCTGGACCAGAATGGAAGAACCCTTGTGCTGCGTCCGGATATTACAGCGCCTATCGCCCGGGTGGTGGCATCCCTGATGAAGGAGGAGACCCTTCCTGTCCGGCTGTCGTACCATGCCAATGTATTCCGCGCTTTCGAGGAGGAAGCGGGCCGGGAATCGGAGTTTTTCCAGACGGGAGCGGAGCTGGTAGGCGATCCTTCCCCTGAGGCGGATGCGGAGGTTATCGCGTTGGCTATTGCCTCATTGCAGGCAGCAGGTGTGGACAGCTTCAAGATGGCCCTGGGGCATACAGGCTTCCTGAATGGGCTGTTCCACGAAACCCTGCAGGATGGGGAGGAAAAGCAAAAGGCGCTGAAGGAATGCCTCTTGAACCGGGATTATGTGGGCTACCGGCAGCAGCTGAAGAGCTTCGGCTTGGCGCCGGCGGTGGAGAAGGAGCTGGAGGCGATCCTGCGGCTGCGGGGCGGAGAGGAAATCTGCGAGCAGGCTTCAGGCATTACCGAGAATCCGTTGGCCAGGGAATCCCTGGACCATCTGTGCCGGGTATACGAGGTGCTGAAGGCATACGGCGTCAGTGAGCATGTGCTGATCGATCTGACCATGATCGGGGATTTCTCGTATTATACCGGCATGACCTTCGAGGGTTATGCGGCCAATCTGGGTTTTCCCGTGGTCAGCGGAGGACGGTATGACAACCTGCTCCGCCAGTTCGGCCGGGAGGCGCCGGCTACGGGCTTTGCCTTGAAGACGACGCGGATTCTGGAGGCAGTCCGTGAGCTGCCGGAAGAGACCCGCCGGCTTCTGGTGCTGTACAGCGAGGAGCGCCGCCGCGAGGGGCTGGCTAAGGCAGCGGAGCTGCGGGCCGCTCCCCGGGTGCAGGTGGAGACGCGGTGTGTGGCGGAGGCTCCGGAGCTTGCGAAGGATGCGGACGGTTACATCCGTGTAAACGGCAGTGTATACCGGGACGTGATCTGCCTGGTGTAGGTGAGGCGGGACGAAGCCCGGAAAGGGGCCCGGACGGGGCAGGGATGCTCCGGATAGATGCATGTATAGGAGGAAAACAGCCGATGCTTACGACGCAGGCTTCCCATAAGGAAAATACGAAGGAACTGCTCAAAATTGCCATGCCCAAGGGCAGGATTAACCGCCCGGCCATCAAGCTGTTTCAGGAAGCGGGTTTTGCGGTGCCGGATGATCTGGAGGACTCCCGCAAGCTGATTATTTCGGTGCCGGATGCGGCGCTGGAATTTATTATGGCGAAGCCGGTGGATGTGGCCACCTATGTGGAATACGGCGCAGCGGACATTGGCATCGTGGGCAAGGACGTGCTGATGGAGGACAACCGCGATGTGTATGAGCTGCTGGACCTGGGCATTGCCCGCTGCCGGATGTCGGTGATCGGGCTGCCGGACTGGAAGCCTGCCATAAATCTGAAGGTCGCCACCAAATACCCCAATGTGGCCTCCCAATATTTCCGGGAACGGGGCCAGCAGGTAAATGTGATCAAGCTGAACGGCTCCATCGAGCTGGCGCCCCTGATCGGGCTGGCGGACCGGATTGTGGATATGGTGGAGACCGGAGCCACTATCGTGGAGAACGGTCTGGTGGAGATGGAGCAGATTTTCTCCATTACCAGCCGCCTGATTGCCAACCGGGTCAGCTACCGGATGAAGAATGAACGGATTCAGGATCTGTGCGACCGGCTGCAGGAGGTTATTAACGGCCGGGAGACGGTGCAGATGAAATAGAGAGCGATGTTGAAAGAATCCCTCAAATTGGCTTTGCCAATTTGAGGCTTCCATAACTTATCCGGCCTGTGGCTGGGACCAAGTTATTACAGAGTAGGAGGGTGCACATATGGCAGTGGTGCGGGTTATGCCGGCGGAGGAATTTGCCATCAGCCGGGAGGTGGAGTATGGCTCACCGGAGCAGAACGAGGCGGCGAAGGCCATTATTGATGCGGTCCGGACGGAAGGGGATGCTGCCCTGCGCCGGTACTCAGAGGAGTTCGACCGGACGAAGGTGGAGAGCTTCCGGCTGACGGAAGAGGAGATCGAAGGGGCATACGACCAGGTGGAGCCGGAGTTTGTGGAGGCCATCCGGGCGGCGGCAGTGCGCATCAGGGCGTTCCATGAGAAGCAGAAGCGGGAAACCTGGATGGATCTTCAGCCGGATGGTACCATGCTGGGGCAGGTGTACCGCCCTCTGAAGCGGGTTGGGCTGTATGTGCCCGGCGGCAAGGCGGCTTACCCCTCCTCCGTGCTGATGAACGCTATCCCTGCCTTAGTGGCCGGAGTGCCGGAGATTGCTATTGTGACTCCGCCTGCCACCGCAGGGGTAGAGGGCGTCAATCCGTATATTCTCGTGGCCGCCGCAGAGGCGGGGGTAAGAGAGATTTACCGGGTTGGGGGCGCTCAGGCGGTAGCAGCTTTGGCCTACGGCACGGAGCAGATCCCCGCCGTGGACAAAATTGTGGGGCCGGGCAATATCTATGTGGCCCTGGCCAAACGCTATGTATACGGCGTGGTGGACATTGACAGCATCGCCGGTCCCAGCGAGATCATTGTGCTTGCGGACGATACCGCCGATCCGGCTTATGTGGCGGCGGACCTGCTGTCCCAGGCGGAGCATGACGAGATGGCCTCAGCGGTACTGGTGACGCCGTCGGCAGCATTGGCCCAGGCGGTAGCGGAAGAGCTGGAGAGCCAGCTGGCGCTGCTGCCCCGGCGGGAGATTGCCGGCCAATCCCTCGCCGATTACGGCGCCATCCTCACCGTGGATACGCTGGAGGAGGGCATTGCCGTGGTGAACCGGATGGCGCCGGAGCATCTGGAGGTTATTGTAGAGGAACCCTTCCGCTACCTGGGCAAAATCGAGAATGCGGGAGCCATTTTCCTGGGCCCGTACAGCTCGGAATCGGTCGGGGATTATTTTGCCGGACCGAACCACGTCCTGCCTACCAACGGAACAGCCCGGTTTTCCTCGGCGCTGTCGGTGGACGATTTTGTGAAGAAATCCAGTGTGATCTATTACAGCAAGGAAGCCTTGCTGCGGGATGCGGCGCAGATTTCCGCGCTGGCGCGGTTTGAAGGGCTTCAGGCCCACGCCCGTGCAGTGGAAATTCGGGTGGAAAAGGAGGGCGGACAAGGATGACTGACGCATTTACGGGTAATCCGGCAGAGAACGAAGAAGGAATTTTGACTGGAGGGCGCACAGCCTTCGTGGCCCGCAAAACCAATGAGACGGATATTGAGCTCAGCTTCGGCATTGACGGCAACGGAACCTCGGTGATTGAGACGAAGGTGCCGTTTCTCGACCATATGCTGGATCTGTTCACCAAACACGGCCAGTTCAACCTGAAGGTGCAGGCGGACGGCGACGTGTATATTGACGACCATCATACGGTGGAGGATATCGGGATTTGTTTGGGTCAATGTCTACGTGAGGCGTTAGGGGATAAACGGGGCATTAAACGCTACTCCAGCGTGTTTATTCCCATGGATGAAGCCTTGGCCCAGGTGGTCATCGACATCAGCAACCGGCCCCATTTCGAATACCGGGCGGAATATCCGTCCCAGATGGTCGGTACCTTTTCCACGGAAATGGTGCATGAATTCTTGTGGAAGCTGGCCCTGGAGGCGCGGATAACGCTCCATGTGATTGTCCACTACGGGAAGAACACCCACCATATGATTGAGGCGGTGTTTAAGGCCTTGGGCCGGGCGCTGGACGAAGCCACCTCCATCGATCCCCGGGTGCAGGGAGTGCCCTCCACGAAGGGGGTTCTGTAGCCGTGATCGCCATTATCGATTATGGTATGGGCAACCTCCACAGTGTGCAAAAAGCGGTGGAGCGTCTTGGGTATGAGGCGCTGGTAACGTCCCGGGAGGAGGAGATTCTGGCCGCAGACGGGGCCATTCTTCCGGGTGTAGGCGCCTTCGGCGATGCCATGCAGTTCTTGAACGAAACCGGCCTTGGGCAGGTGGCGGTACGGTATGCGGCAAGCGGCAAGCCTCTGCTGGGCATCTGCTTGGGCATGCAGCTCTTGTTCTCCTCCAGCGAGGAGCACGGACAGCATGAGGGGCTGGGGCTTTTGCCCGGCAAGGTCGTACGGATCGTAGGGGACTTCAAGGTGCCCCATATGGGCTGGAACCGGCTTAGCTTCAAGCAGCCGTCACCGCTGCTGGCGGGGCTTACGGAGGGGCATGCCTATTTTGTCCACTCGTACAAGGCATTGCCGGAGCGGGAGCAGGACCTCTTGGCGGATACGGATTATTACGGTCCGGTGACGGCGGTAGTGGGACGGGACAATGTATATGGAACCCAGTTCCACCCGGAAAAAAGCGGCGAGCTGGGCATGCAGCTTCTGGAGAATTTCCTGAAGCTCACCGTCCGGGGATAACAGAAAGCGAGGAAACGCGGTCATGTTTACTTTATATCCGGCAATCGATATCCGCGGCGGCAAGTGCGTCCGCCTGATTCAAGGGGATTACAATCAGGAGACGGTCTATAACGACAGTCCTCTGGAGGCGGCATTGGCCTGGGCGGAGCAGGGGGGCAAGTGGATCCATCTGGTGGATCTGGACGGAGCCAAGGCGGGAGAGCCCGTGAACCATCAGTTGATCGGGGACATCGCCCGCAGTGTGAAGGTTCCGGTGCAAACCGGCGGCGGCCTGCGCACGGTGGAGAATGTGGAGCGGCTGTTAGGGCTGGGCGTCTCCCGGGTGATTATCGGGACGGCGGCGATTGAGGACCGTCCGTTTGTGGAAGAGGTGCTCCGGCGGTTCGGAGAGCAGGTAGCCATCGGCATCGATGCCCGTAATGGCTACGTAGCCACCCGGGGCTGGCTGGAGACCTCCGAGGTGAAGGCGGAGGAGCTGGCGGTGCAGCTGGCGGAGCTGGGGGCGAAGACATTTATCTTTACGGACATCTCCCGGGACGGCATGATGCAGGGACCGAATGTGGAAGCCATTGTCCGGCTGGCCCAGGTATCCGGGCAGTCGGTGATTGCGTCCGGCGGTGTGAGCCGGTACGAGGATCTGGATGCCTTGGCCACCCATGCGGACAAAGGTGTAGCGGGCGCGATTATCGGCAAGGCGCTGTACACCGGCAGCATTGAGCTGGCGGAGGCGCACAAGCGTCTGGGGCTGGCGTAAGGAGTTGGCGTAAGAGCTGTTGTAGCGGCGGGACGGCTGCTCAGAAGCGGATGCGGACGGGGTAACCGTCAGGGATTGCGATTCTTCGAGTGGCGTTCCGGCGAGAGATGCGGCATGAGGAAAGGAGGGACGGCTGTGCTGGCAAAACGCATTATTCCCTGCCTGGATGTGAAGGACGGGCGGGTGGTTAAGGGAGTAAATTTCGTGAATCTGCGGGATGCCGGGGATCCGGTGGAGCTGGCGGCGATCTACGACCGGGAAGGCGCCGATGAGCTGGTGTTTCTGGATATCTCCGCTTCTGTGGAAGGGCGCTCCACCATGGTGGAGGTGGTCCGCCAGACTGCGGGGGAGATTACCATTCCCTTCACCGTAGGCGGCGGCATCTCCAGCGTGGAGGATATGACCCGGCTTCTGCGGGCGGGTGCGGACAAAACCGGGATCAACACGGCGGCGGTGAAAAACCCGCAGCTGATCTCGGATGGAGCCCGGCGGTTCGGCTCCCAATGTATTGTGGTGGCGATTGACGCCCGTTTTAACCCAACGTGGGGCGAATGGGAGGTCTATATCCACGGCGGCCGGACGCCGACAGGCATTAAGGCGCTGGAGTGGGCCCGGAAGGTGGAGACGCTGGGAGCGGGGGAAATTCTCCTGACCAGCATGGATGCCGACGGCACCAAGGACGGCTTCGACGTGAAGCTGACCCGGGCGGTGTCCGAAGCGGTAGGTATTCCCGTCATTGCCTCCGGAGGCGCCGGCAAAAAAGAGGATTTCTATGAGGTCTTCACAGCGGCCAAAGCGGATGCAGGGCTGGCGGCGACGATTTTTCACTATAAGGAACTGACCATACATGAAGTGAAGCAGGATTTGCGGGACAAAGGGGTAGAGG